>BOAU01000129.1 GCA_026002025.1 Spirochaetia bacterium
TACCGGGAAAACAAACCCGGCAGCCTCCTGGACGCGGTCCTTACGGCACTCAAACGGCTGGAAGGTTCCTACGCCCTGGCGGTGGCGGCGGCGGATTTCCCCGACCGGATCATCGCCGCCCGGAAAGACAACCCCCTGATTGTCGGGCTGGGAAAAAGCGAGAATCTGATTGCCTCGGATGTGCCCGCCCTGCTTGCCCATACCCGGGAGGTGATCTTTCTGGAGGACCGGGAAGCAGCGGTCCTCTACCGGGATCATGTGGATATTCTCAGCATTGACGGGGAACGGATACTCCGGGCTCCCACCCATGTGGATTGGGATGTGGAGGCCGCGGAAAAGGGAGGATTTGCCCATTTTATGCTCAAGGAAATCCACGAACAGGCCAAATCATTTGCCGATACCCTGCGTCCCCGGCTAAAACAGGGGGATATCAATTTTGATGAGATCAACCTGGATAAAACCTGGGCGAACGCGCGCCGTATTGTGATCACCGCCTGTGGAACCGCCTGGCACGCGGCCATGGTGGGGAAGTACGCCTTTGAGCGCTTTGCCCGTATCCCCGTGGAGGTGGATATCGCCTCGGAATACCGCTACCGCAGCCCGGTCTGCGATCCTGCCGATGTGTTTATCGTGATAAGCCAATCCGGGGAAACCGCCGATTCCCTGGCGGCCATGCGGCTGGCCAAGAAGGCGGGAAACCGGGTCCTGGCCATTACCAATGTGGTGGGCTCCACCCTTGCCCGGGAGGCGGATCTGGTGCTGTACAATCTGGCGGGCCCGGAAATCGCCGTGGCATCCACCAAGGCATTTACCACCCAGCTTATGTGCATCTACCTCTTGGCCCTCAAGCTCGGGCAGCTCCGCTCCCTTATTTCACCGGAAGATTATAGCCGCTGCCTCGCTGCCCTTTCCTGCATTCCCGCCCAGGCGGAGGCGGTGCTGGGCAAACAGGAGCTGATCCAGCGTTTTGCCGCCCGGCAGTTCAACAAAACCAAGGTGTTCTTTATGGGAAGGCAATTTGACTACGCGGTAAGTTTGGAGAGCGCCTTAAAACTAAAGGAGATAAGTTATACCCATTCGGAGGCCTTTGCCGCGGGGGAACTCAAGCACGGGCCCATTGCCTTGGTGGATGAGGGCACCCTGGTGGTGACCATCGCCACCCAGAGCGAGCTCTTTGACAAGATAAGCTCCAATATCCGGGAGGTGAGCTCCCGGGGCGCTTCCACTTTGGTGATCACCTGGGAAGGGGAAGACCGGTTTGCCTCGGTGGCCAATGAGGTGTTCTTCATCCCCAAAACCGAGGACAGCCTTTCCCCCCTGCTCTCGATAATCCCCGCCCAGTTGTTCGCGTACTACTGCGCGATCCAGCGGGGCAACGATCCCGACAAGCCCCGGAATCTGGCGAAAAGCGTTACCGTTGAATAGCCGCCTCTGCCCGGGCGCGGAACATATCCCCCGCCCGGCGGGCAGTGGCAATAAAGGGATTATCCGCAAGGGTCCCCAGCACCGCGTCTTGTTCCGCTTCGTTCCGGTAGGTAATGGCCCGGAAGGGATCGGCGTAGTCTTTTAACTTGGTCCGGTAGACCTGTTCTTCAATATAAAGCCGTATCCGCAGGGCTTCATCAATACAGCGGTTCCACCCTTCCTTGCCAATGGCAGCCCCTTCCTCCCCGCCTTCCAAAAACCGCAGGACCTCCAGGGCGTTTAAGGCCGTATCCAGGGGATACTCCGCCCGGAACCGCGCATATTCCCCGTGGATGGCCCCCCAGGAATCGAGGCGGCCAGAACGGATCGCGTCCCGCAGGGCATCGGCCTTGGCTTCCGGGACCAACTGCCCCCCCAGGTTGACCCATTCCAGGGAAACCGATTCACCATGGGCGGCCTGGAATTTCGCAAAACTCCCGGGCCTGATCCCCCCATCGAGGGACGCAAAATAGTCCAGCAGAGTTCTGACCCCGTAATACCGAAGCATTTCCCGGTACGCGGCGTAGCCCTGTTCGGGTTTAAGAATTCGCACCGCCTGGGATGAACGTTCCAGGGTACGCTTACCCACCAAGAGGGGATGGGCCAATTCCCCGGAAAGCAGGGCGGCCCGTCCGTTTCGGCGTGTTTCTTCCGTGGCCGCCCCGCCTGCCCATTCTTCCAGCAGCGTCATGGCATGGATGATCTCGGCCACCGTGTCGGGGGCCAGGTATGCCGTTTCAATATACTGTTCCTTGAATTCCCGTTTATCCCGATCCTTGAATTTCCAGCTGTTCCGTTCCAGGGCGTACATGTTGTACATCCACCAATAGGCGGGCATAAGTTCCCGGCGGCGGTTATCGGCGCTGGTGGTAACCAGGCTGAAGGGCAGGGGAATGTACAACTCCGCCGGGTAGTTCCCCTTGGCGATCAGGGTAAAGCCGGCAAAGCGGCAATTGTGCTTTAAGGTACTGGAAAGTCCCGGCCAAAAACCCCGGCCGGCGATAATTTCACCATCGTTGCCCCGGCTGTTATGGTTTGAACCCACGGTAGCCCCGGCTGCCATATTGGATTGCCCCAGGATCATTGAGGCGATGAGGAAGGAATTGTTGTGGTGCTGTTCATGGGAAGGAAAAACCAGGTTATTGAGAATTTCACAGCAGGAAACAGTGGAATTGTCCCCCAAAATTGAATGGATAAGCCGGGCGCCGTATTTGAGATTGCAATTATTCCCCAGGACAAAGCGCACCGCCTTGGAGCCGTAAAAGACATGGCACCCGTATCCGATGATCCCGTTTACCAGCTCGACCCCCTCCCCAATCTGGGTGGGGTCCCGGCTGTCGGACTTTATGGTGATATTTTTCAACTTGTTGGCGCCCTTGATATAGGCGGCGTTCCCCACCCGGGCGTCCTTTATGGAAAGACAGTGCTTGATCACCGCCCCGTGGCCGATGGTCCCGTAATACCCCCGCCGGGAATCCACGGACTGCTGGGTTATCCGGGTAAAGGCGTCCATCAGCCCCGTATCCTCCCGGTATACCGTCCAGAGGTAGGCGTCGGCGCAGATCATATCCGCAAAGGGCAGAACCCCCCGGGCGCCGGTCTCGTTCAGCGGATCGATCCACACCCGGAGGGATTCCTCCTCCCCCTCCTTGAGGACCCCCTCGCCGAACTTGGCATGGTTGGTGGTATCCATTTCGTTGATCGAACTGAGGATCACCCCATCGCCGATAATATAGTGGGAAATGTAGCGGCAGTCATGGATCGCCGGACGATCCCCGATATCGCAGGAAATAATACGGCTGTGGGTTATGCCCACCGGCAGGACGTAATCGTGGTACCGGAGCAGCCCTTCCTCTATACAGCCGATACGGACACGGCCGGCAAAAAAACAATCCTGGATAAGAAGCGGATCAAAGGGGTCCCGCACAAAAACATCATCCCAATTGACGCACCGGTTCCGGTTCGCCTCCAGAACCCGGACCTCGTCTTTGGACAAATGCCGGAAACTCCCCGGCCGGCCCTTTGCCGGGTAGAGCCCCTCAAGCTGGCGGTTACGGATACCGTATTCATCCTCCCCCGGGGGAAGATAGGCATCGGGGACAAAATCATACCCATACCGGGCAACGGATTCGGTAAAGACCGTACTCATACCAGGAGAATACCAGCTTATAGGGTAAGTATCCAGCATTCCGTGGCCGTCGTTTTTTGTTTGAC
>BOAU01000130.1 GCA_026002025.1 Spirochaetia bacterium
AAAGGCCGCGTTAGGCCTCGAAATACCCACATGGGACGCGAGTTTGAAAGTGTTTCTGGAAGAGATGGGACAGTGACTCTTAATATAAAAGGCATCGGGAAAATACTGGATTCTCAAATTGAAATGAAGGGAATTACCGTAATTGCAGGTAAAAACAATACCGGAAAGAGTACCTTTGGCAAGGTACTCTACTGTATGTTTAATGCTTTTTATAATGCCGATAGTTCAATCAATGATGAACGGGTCAATGATATTAATCGTATCCTTTCAAGTGCGTCGTTGCCGGGTCTTTTTTACCGATATCAATCGGTGACTCAAAAAATCCTGGCAGGAGCTCTGTCATTTGCAAACAGAGCTTTTTCTCCCGTTGAAATGCAGAGGATAATTAAAGATGCAGTTTCTGAAATTCCGTCCGGGGTCAGTAAACCGGACGATCAGATAATAGATCTTCTTGTGGATGATCTAAAAAAATCCATCAGTGTAAAAGGAGATGATATTCAGAAGGTAATAATTACCCGGTATTTTAAAAGTGAATTTGAGCGGCAAATAAACCATGTAAACAAGCCTGAGCTGCCGGGAACTGTTTCTCTTATCATCAAGGGCAAGCCCATCAAAATAACTATTTCCAATAATGAATGTACCGCATTTACCGATGAAGTTGGTATTCTTTATGATTCAATATATATAGATACCCCTTTTGTTGTTGATGAAGTACAGAGATACTATACGCGAAATTCACGAACATTTAATCCCGCAAGATATAACCTGAATACACACCATAGGGATAACCTGCTGCATCGGCTTGGGCAGGATAATGCAGAAAACACCGTAATTGAAGAGGCGCTCATTAAGCAAAAAATAAACGGCCTGCTGGCAAGTATCGGTTCTGTTGTGGATGGGGAATTTAAAGAGGATAAGGAGGGGCTGCTGTATCTTGAACATGGCCTGCAAAAACCCATCCCTTTATCAAATGTTTCCGCAGGAATAAAAGCCTTTCTTATTATTAAAAGACTTTTGGAAACCGGAGAGATTAGGGAACGGGGGGTTTTAATTTTCGATGAACCGGAAATACACCTTCATCCCGAGTGGCAGATTAGTTTTGCAGAGATTTTGATTTTGTTACAAAAAGAATTCAATTTAACCATATTGCTGACCACCCATAGCCCTTATTTTCTCCACGCCATTGAGATTTATGGCAAGAAACATGGCATTGCTTCAGGCTGTAATTTTTATTTAGCGGAAACAGATGGAGATACCGCCGGCGTACGGGAAGTTACCGATAAGATTGACGAAGTTTATAAGCAGCTGGCTGAACCGTTTCAGAAACTTGAGGATGCTGTTTATCAGGATGCCTGAGGCAATAGAAACTGTCTATCATGATATGCTGGCCCGTTTCGGCGATACTCTGGAGAAAACATCTGAAGATGTAAATAAACCCGGTAATAGTGTCCAAAGCGGCAGGTATATGACCGCATGCAGGAAGCCAGTTGTTAATTTTGATAAATTCAAGGGTGAATTTATCAGGGGAATGGCTTTGCCTGAAGCCCCATTGTCCTGCGATGCTTTTTATATGTCTGCTTCAGGTGAATTATTTTTGATTGAATTTAAGAATGGGAGAATAGAAGCAAAAAAGAATTTCGAGATAAAGGTAAAAATATTTGAAAGTTTATTGATACTGCTGGAAAAATTGGATAAAACAATAGAATTTACCCGCAGAAATCTGACCTTTATTTTAGTTTACAATGAGGATATTTCTCATGGCCAAAGTCAGTTTGACAATACTGACGGCTTACTTGCCATACAGCATAATATATTTGCCCTTTCCCGTTCCCCTATGATTCGGTTTGGATTGCATCGTTTTAAGAACATCTATTTCAAAGAAATTTATACATACTCCAGGGCAGAATTTGAAGCCAATTTTGTTCTGAAATTTTGTAAATCCTGATTTTTGGAAATTAGTTATGCGTACATTAAACAATGTCCTGGTCACTGGCGGCGCCGGATTTATCGGCGTCAATTTTATTCACACCGAATAGGCTGGGCGGGTCACCTTTGCGGGGAACTCGGCGCTGGTACAGGGCTTAACGGCACAGTCCTTACTGAGCAGTCCAAGTTTTTTGCCCTGTGCGTAGATTTGCTGCGCAAAATCAAACCAGGTGATATTCCCTTCGTTGGTATAATGATAAATACCGGGCAAAATCGTTTTGCCGTTTTCAACCGCCGCAATAAGCAGCGTTACGGTATCGGCCAAATTGTAAGCCCAGGTGGGGCTGCCCCGCTGGTCCTTTACCACAGAAACACTGTCGCGCTCTTTCATAAGACGGAGCATGGTATGCACAAAGTTATTACCGTGTTTGCCGTAGAGCCATGCGGTGCGGATGATCCAGGATGCGTCATTCGCCGCAAGAAGGCGGCGCTCGCCGTCCCGTTTGGTCAAACCATAAACCCCGATAGGGTCCGTGGGATCATCTTCCTTGCGGGGCCGATCCCCTTTCCCGTCAAACACATAATCGGTAGAAAAATGAATGAGCCGGGCGCCGATCTTTTTGGCGGTTTCAGCGATATTGCCGGGGCCGTCCGTATTAAGGCGGCCGCAAGTTTCAATATCATCTTCGGCCTTGTCCACCGCGGTATAGGCGGCGCAGTTGATGATCCAGGTGTACGGCCGGCCAAGGGCGGCCTGCTTTTCCGCAAAAGCCCCAAGGGCCGCAGGATCGGTAATATCAACTTCCCGGTCCGTACCAATGTGGGGAATTCCCTTCTTTTCAAGAAGCAGGGAAAGCTCAGTCCCCAGCATACCCTTGTTACCGATTAACCAAATCACCCATGAACCTCGGCAAAAGCGGGGAGCTTTTTGTCCTTTTCGGAAAGAAGGTATTCCATCCCCAGATCCGGCCAGCTGATGCCGATGGCAGGATCGTTCCAGATGACGCCCCCCTCATCTTCGGGGTGGTAAAAATCGGTACATTTATAGGCAAAAACGGCGGTCTCGCTTAAGACCAGAAACCCGTGGGCAAAACCTTCGGGGATGTAAAACTGGTTCTGTTTTTCGCCGCTCAGGACCACCCCGTGCCATTTCCCATAACTGGAAGATCCGGGCCGGATGTCCACCGCCGCGTCAAACACTTCACCTTCAATGGCCCGGACCAGCTTGCCCTGGGGATGGGTCTTCTGGAAGTGGAGGCCCCGGAGCACCCCCTTTACCGAACAAGACTGGTTATCCTGCACAAAGGCCATGGACAAACCCGCGGCCCCAAAATCCCGCTCCGAGTAACTTTCAAAAAAATAGCCCCGGCTGTCCCCGAATACCCTGGGTTGAATTTCGTAGAGCCCCGCAATGGGGCAGGGTTCAAAACTGAAAGGCATTACAAATTCTCCGCCATGTAGCTAAGGTATTCGCCGTATTCGGTTTTATAGGAAGAGGCAAGGCGCAGCAGATCATCCCGGGAGATCCAGCGGTTGGCGTAGGCAATTTCTTCAATACAGGAGACATACATGCCCTGCCGCTTCTGAATGGTGGCGATAAAGTTTGAGGCCTCAAGGAGGCCGTCATAGGTGCCGGTATCAAGCCATGCCATGCCCCGGCCGAGCACTTCCACCGAAAGGCGGCCCTGTTCCAGGTAGGCGTTATTCACCGCGGTGATCTCAATTTCGCCCCGGCCGGAGGGCTTGA
>BOAU01000131.1 GCA_026002025.1 Spirochaetia bacterium
AAAATGGGCTTATACGCTTTCCAGCGCCTTTGCGATGCCGATAATCCTGTCCGCGACTTCCTGCGGAGACAGTTTGCTCAAATGGGCAAAGTACAGATTACGCTCATCGTTGTTGACGTAGGATTCAAGCAACGGCCAGGATATATCCTCCCCTCTCCACACAAGCCGTTCTTTCGGCGCTGATTCTCCTTCAACTTTGAACAATTCTTTCATTTTTTTGTTCAAATTTGCCCATTCCTGCGATGCGCTGTCTGCTTTGCAGGAGGCAGACGCATACAGCCAGACTGCTGTCCAGTCATAGTTCACCTGAAGCCAATAATTATCCTCTCTGACAGGAATCTCCATGTAGTACCAGTCAAAGCCCCTGTCACCATTTGGTATATTGTTTTCCTTATTTACACTGTAGTTTCAGCTAATTTTTTGAAAAACACCTGATCAACATCTTGTATGTTAACAGGCTTACCGGGCTCAAACTTGTTCATGCCGGTCTTCTGTTCTTCGGTTAAATCATTGCCGCTGAAACGGGTCAGAAGATACTTAACCGCTTCTCTATCGTTAATAGGCTCAATAGTCTTGCGCCTGGGTGATTTATAGCCGACACCCTTGTAATTAAAAGCAACCGGTCTAACAATTATGTTTGCCGCATAGTCGGCGACACCACCGTTAAGCATATCATATACATCTTCGCGTGGAGTATAATCGGGGCGATCTTCCACGTATGGAATCACTTCCGGGCGTATGGCCTTGAAAGCGCCGATATACCCATCCCCACCCCTTTTGAACAAGAATATTACATCCCCGGGTTGGACCTGACGAACATACTCAGTTCTCCATGATGTGCCAATCTCAAAAAGCGCTAAAACCGTTTCTCCCTTATCGTTATCTTCTTCAAGCACCTTGATCTGTGTTTCATCGTACATCGCAAAATGCCAGTAAGATGTTTTACCGCCATGGCCTTCAAAAGGCTGCTCTGAAGAATCCAATTCAGGAGAATGGTTTTTGCTATTAAACGACCTGAATAAAGCGGTTAATGAATCTTGCCTGGAATTTTCTTCCCTCCTCGGATGTTTCCTTGCTACAAGATTGAGATTCTCTTTCAAAATAAAAGTGATTTGAGCCGCTGCCGGTAATTCCATATCACTACCAGAGGAAATTGCTTTCAATTGTTCCGTGATGTCCTCAATCTGTTTTTCCTCAAGCAAAAATACAAGTTGCTGAAAACAAATGGTTCTTAATTGAGTCAATTCTTCGGGGGTGACTTTAGAATCTCTGAACATTCCCCAGAGATGCTCCATAAATTGTGAATAGACCGTGAGTTTTTTGTTAAATATTTTTACACCACGCTCTTTATCTTCTTCCGCAGCAGCCTGCTCTTTAAGCAGTAACTGGGTAACAACAACGGTGATAAGCGCACCTAAAGCGGCGCCCAAAAAGCTGGACGGCATCGCGGGCAATGGAATCGCCTGTGATAAAACAGCAAAACCGCAAAAGAGAAAAAGAAATATAACAGTTGTGATTATCAACTTAGTATTTTTTTCATGGCCATTCTTCGTTTTCATGCAATTCTCCTTTAATCTTTCGTCTTTTGGTCAACCAACACTGAAGGGCATAGAATTATGTCCTTTCCGGCGACCTTGAAGAGATTGTATCTCTCCCCGGTTTTTTGCCACTGATCTTCGTATTGCTTGATGATGCCCGTAACGCCGTCCAACAACCGGGCGGCGTTCGTTTCCGATGGTTGCTCCATAATTCATACTCCTTATATTTTTGGGTAGCTCGTCGAAACAAGCCTCCGTTAGTCCACTATTCCCGCGCGCATTAGGGCGTTCCCGCCTGTATCACGCTCGCGTAGGTACTCCACCCGCTCATCCCTTTATAGGCCACCACGGCGCTTGCGGGCATGTAGATTCTCAAGCTGGAAGCAGTGTGATTAAACGCGTAACTCCCCAGTGTCGTTAAAGGCGTCGTGCCTCGCAATACATATACCGAGGTCAGGCCGCTGCAGGAATAGAACGCCTCCTGGCCGATAGAGGTAACACTGGCGGGGATGGTAATCGAGGTCAGGCCAAAACAGCTCTCAAACGCGCCGCTGCCGATAGAAGTAACGCTGTCGGGGATGGTAACCGAGGTCAGACCGATACAGGTAAAGAATGCACGGTGACCGATAGAGATAACACTGTTTGAGATGGTAACCGACGTGAGGCCTCTACAACCGTTGAATGCGTTCTCGCCGATAGAGGTAACACTATTCGGTATGGTAACCGATGTGAGGCCTCTACAGTCGTTGAATGCGTTCTCGCCGATAGAGGTAAGTGTCGGCGGCAGCGTCACGGAAACCAGTTTCTCTTTATTAAGCATAGAATATTGGGTACCGTAGATGGTCGTAATATTACTGCCGCTCAAATCATAGGACACATATTTGCCATTGGTATTTGCGTGGATAAGTACCCCTATCCCGCTACTATCTTCGGTAAGTTGAGCCAAGTCGGTTACGTTTATCTTGACCACAAGGGGATCATCCGAATAGAATCCACCATACGCGCCGGAAAGATAGGCTGTCAAGGCGGCTTTTACTTCTGCTGCCGTTGCCGTGCTGCTGGCGGTGATAACATTTAACGTCAGTATCCCCGTCTCCATTCCCGCAAACGCGGAATCTGTCGCCTTTACCCGCACCAGGTAGTTCCCCGCCGCAACAGAAGTCTCGACTGCGTTGCAATCTGTCCACGAATTGATGTATATCGGCGTGTATTCCATCAATGCCGTGGTACCGATAATCTTGCCCTCGCCGACCGATACGGAAGGAGCCGCCGGACGTTTCGGCAGGGTTAGGTTCGTTTGCGCCGCACTGTCCGTCGTGGTAGTGCCGTCGCCCTTCTTCACGATGGAAAGAGGGACGTTAGCGCTGGTACTGATAAAGCTTGTAATGCTGTATGTACCATCGATCACCCCCATCCCATAACCGGAATTATTAATGGTATAGTTTCCGTTCACAAGGCCGGTGAGCATTTCATTCACATAGTCTATTGTCGCATTTGGCGTGGCTTCGGGCACGGTAATTTTAGCCAGTTGCAAATTTTTCCCGCTAACATTGCCCGATACGTTGAATGAAGCAATCGTTCCGGTACTATAACCGGACAGCGCCACTTCAATAGTGTAGCCTGTACCGGCGGATACGCTGGTAATCGTATAGTCACCATTGGAAGCAGGACTTACCGCCGTACCGACATCAGAACCGGCCTGTTTCAACTGGACCAATGCGTTGGTTATGGTCCCTCCGCTATCGCTGGTCCAGATATTCCCGCTAATAGTGTAGGCCGCCTTCTGCAAGGTCAAGTTTTTCCCGGCAATATTGTCCGATACGCTGAGTGAGGTAATCGTTCCGGTGACATAACCGGACAGCGCAATCTCAATAGTGTAGCCCGTACCGGCTGGTACGCCGGTGATCGTGTAGTCACCGCCGCTATCCGGGTACACCGCCGAACCTATACTAGAACCGCCCTGCTTCAACTGAACTGTTGCGCTGGTCAAGGTTCCGTCCCCATCGCTGGTTGAAATAGTCCCGCTGATGGTATAGGTAGGCACGGCAATTTTAGCCAGTTGCAGGTTTTTCCCGACAACATTGCCCGATACGCTGAATGAAGTAATCGTTCCGGTAC
>BOAU01000132.1 GCA_026002025.1 Spirochaetia bacterium
CCACCGCGCCAGCATGCTCGCGTTTATCCCCAGTTCCCCGGCTACCTGCCCAACGGTTTTGTCCTCCCGTTCCGCCATTGCCACCGCCGCCTCTTTGTAGTCCCGCGTGTACTTCCGTCTTTCTACTACCATAATTCCTCTCCTTAATGAGTTTCTTTATGGCTTAACTTTCTGTCTACCGGCTCGGGGCAGGTCCACCTTTACCGTCTTTAACTACACCTTCTTTACGGCGCTCTGCATCGCCATGATATACCCCTTCTGGCACGTTATCATGATGTCCTTAAGCTCCATGGAGGCCGCGATGGCAGGGGGGATATTCCTTTACCCCAAGGGCTTTACCCTTGATACCTATGCGCAGGTCTTCAGGAACCACCAGATATGGACCGGCTACACGACGACCCTGGTGGTAACCCTTGGGGGCACCGTCCTGGGGACCCTGTTTACCGCCACCACGGCCTACGCGCTTTCCAAGAAGACCCTGCCCTTTGGGGCCGTCATCATGGTACTGGTCCTCTTTACGATGATCTTTAACGGCGGCATGATCCCCAACTACCTTCTTATCAAGAACCTCGGCTTAATCGACAGCTGGTGGGCCCTCATACTGCCCGGTATTATCAGCGCCTACAACGTTATCATCATGAAGAGCTTCTTCCTGACGATTCCCGACAGCCTGGAGGAATCGGCGCGCATTGACGGGGCAAATGATATCGTGGTATTCATCCGCATCATTGTCCCCCTGTCAAAGGCAACCTTCGCCACGATTGCCCTCTTTTTGGCGGTGGGTTACTGGAACGACTTCTTTAGTACCGTTTTGTACATCTACGACGGCGCCAAATGGGCCTTGCAGGCGGTGCTGCGCTTTATGCTGACCCAGACCAATCAGGCTATGGCGCAGGCAGGGGTTATCGTCAACGCAACCAGCAATGTAACCGCAGGGACGATAAAGTCCGCGTCGGTGGTGGTAGCCACGGTTCCCATCCTGATTATCTATCCCTTCTTGCAGAAATACTTTGTGAAGGGCGTGTTGATAGGCGGCGTAAAGGGTTAGTTCATTTGGTTTCAAAACCGCAGATGCGGTTAAATATATTTCATATTCAAGAGGAGAGCAGAATGAAGAAGAGAATCGTGTTTGGATTACCGGCACTCGCGCTGGTGGTCGTATTGGCGGTCGCATTGGCCGGCTGCGGCGGGACCAAGAAGAGTTCCGGCGGCGCAAAGGTTGCGGACAGGCCCGCAAACGAAAAGGTTGATCCGCTGAACCAGAAGGACAAGCTGCCCCTGAAGGTCGCGGTGCTGACCGGTTTTACCCAGCCGAACAGCCGGACCGAGAAGTGGCTTGAGGAGCGGTACAATGTGGACATTGATATTATCGCCCTGCCGGGCTGGTCCGATGCGCCGGCCAAGATTTCCCTGCTCATGACCGATGCCAACCAAAGGCCGGATGTGATCTGGTGGTGGGGCATGGATGCGGACTTTGCCAAGTGGAAGGACGCGGGGCTCCTCGTGGATGTTTCAAAGTATATAGATAAGTACACGGTGATACGGGACTACTATAACAGCCAGGACCCCTCGACCCTGTACTTCGCGTCCAGTGACGGCGGCAAGATATTCCGCATCCCCGGCGACGTTTCCGAGCCGAGCTGCGAAGTCCTGTGGATCAGGCAGGACTGGCTGGACAACCTGGGGCTGAAGGTTCCCACCACCCTGGCGGAACTGGATGATGTGCTCTACAAGTTTACCTTTAACGATCCCGACAAAAACGGCAAGAACGACACCTACGGCCTGGGCGGCGACGGGCACGACTTCCGCACCTTCTGGCCCTGGATTCAGGGTTCGGGAAACGGCATAGGCGATTATGCCAACTACATGATCGATGTTGACGGTTCGTTTGTATACGGCCCCGCTACCAACGATGCGAAGATATGGCTTGGCCGGATTGCCAAGCTCTACAAGGACGGGGTGGTTACGCCGAATATCATCAACGATACCGACCGTGATGAAGAATTTGTGAACGGTGGCTTCGGCGTTGCCTATACCTGGGTAGCCTACAACAACCCCGGAAACAACACGATAGCCTCGTTTCAAAAGGCGAATCCCACGGCGCGCTGGGTGCCCATCGAGATGGTAAAAGGGGACAACGGTAGTCCCCAGGAAGAACCGGCTACGGCCGGGGCGTGGTGCTATTTCGGTATCACCAATGTCTGCAAAGACCCGGAGCGCGTATTCGCCATGTGGGACGATATGACCAGGCCCGACCCCTACCTGGTCAGGCGTTTCGGCCTCGAAGGCAAGGAGTACAGCAAGAACTCAGACGGTTCCTATACGATTCTGATTTCGAACGGCGGCGCGGAAAATGACAATCAGAACATCGGTATGCGGCTTTTCGCCGACCTGGTTGCCCGGAAGGATTTTGCGAACATCGAAAACCTCCCCTCTACCACCGCCCTCTTTACCCGCTCCGGTGAGCGGAGCCGTGACTACTACAGCCACTACATCGAGAAGAAGGACCCCAACGCCTATGTTGTCCAGAATGATTTGGGCACCGAAGTCAGCGATGCCAGGGAAGCCTACTTCTGGTCGGTCGTCGCCGGCACCGAATCGATCGACAACTGGGACAAGTACATCGCCAACTTAAAGGCCGCAGGTCTCGACCAGATCCTCGCGGAACTCAAAGACATCTACGGCAAGCAGCAGGTTGAACACAAGGCCTATCTGGCCGGAAGGTAAGCAGCTTTTTGCATCCATGTATAAGCGGCTGTCCGGCGGCCTATTGGTCACCGGACAGCCGCTTTTTTATCCTAAGGTCGAAGCCTTCCGGATCGCAAAAAATCTACATAGCGTAAACTGTATGTTATAAGGAAATATCATAACTTGCTTTAAGCCGCCCTGCTTCAAGGAATACCGCATCATCAAGTTCTGATATGAGTGCAATCGGTAAAGCTAATGTCTCTTGCAAAACTTCTCCGGCTTTTTCCGCACCATTGTCACGATAAAAGCCATAATAAACTTCGAGAAGATTTATCTTGCTCATTGAAAGGTACAGTTTATCAAAGACTGCTTTTTTGAGTAAGTCTTTCACAATACCTTTGCCTTCCTCTCCTTTGAAATAAGCGATAAGGGCACAGGCATCAAGGAGTTTTTCTTCTATCATGGCTCAAGTTCCTTGTCACGCTTCTTCTGCGCAAAATATCGTTCTGTTGAAAAACTGCAATCCTTAAACGCACCGCAAGAGCTTTCTACAAGAGCAAGCTGCTTTTCTTTTTCGGCACTCAATTTTTGCGTGGGATTGATACTTTTTATTTGAGTTTGTCCCGTAAGCCGCACATCGAAGGGCAAGCCATTATTCATGATTACCTGACGTAAAAAGATATTCATACCGTCTGATAAAGTGATACCAAGTCTACTCAAATGGGTATACACCCCGCATAAAAAACTGCCCCCGCGAATCCGTTCACTGGTTCGCGGGAGCATGGATGGTGCAGGCAGCTTTGCGGTTACCTTACCAATTCAGTGACAGGCGCAACATCATAAACTTAAGAAAAAAGAAGCGAAAATGAGCTATCCTGAACAAGGGGCCTATGGAGCAATGGGAGGGGAGCAGGCGGTTTGGGAGATTGCAGGAACACATTGAGGACGAATGGCTGAGG
>BOAU01000133.1 GCA_026002025.1 Spirochaetia bacterium
GTACAGGGGTTGTTTTCCCCGCTGATCGATAAAATATTTTGCCAGTTTGAGGTTTGCCCAGGCGTAGTAGGGAATCAGCCGGAGTTCTTTGTCTTCAAGTGCGGTATTTGCGGCGCTGCGGTAGAGGGTATCTTCCTGCCAGTCCTTTTCTTTTTTTCCCGTAAATGAAATGGTAACTACCCCTTCCAGAAGATCCTTTTCGTACCTGACCCTGGGGGCCTTCGCTTCCCCGGCGTGGAGCTTGAAGAGCCCCGGACCGTTATCGGCTTCCTCAAGGCAGTACACCACGGGGCCCCGCATCACCGCGGTTTTGCCGATGTCCTCCCGAACACGGGGATTGGCTTCAATAAGGGTGACGGGCATGTCCAGGCACAGATCCAGTTTGTCGCCGTTTTTCCATTCCCGGCTGATAAGGGCATAGCCGTCTTTCAGGGTATAGTCCGCTGCGCCGTTGTTCAGAACAAGAGTGAATTTGTTACACCAGCCGGGGATACGGATGCCGTAGGTAAATTGGGCTTTGTCTTCCAATTTGAAGGAAATGCCCACATGTCCTTCCCAGGGATATTTTGTTTCAATCCCGATTTTTACATCCTTACCGCCGACCTTGACCGCTGCTTCGCTGCCCAGGAACAGATGGGTGTAGAGGGTATCGGCATTGGCCGAATGGACATAGCTTCCCAGGGACGCGATGATCCGGGCAAGGTTGGGGGGACAGCAGGCGCAGGCAAACCACTTCTGCCGTTCAATTTTTACGTGCCGACGGGTACGGTCTTTCAGGGAAGCTTCGGGGATCACCTCCAGGGGATTCACATAGAAGAAGGATTTGCCGTCCAGGGACATGCCGCTGATGATGCCGTTGAAAAGGGCCTTTTCCAGCACATCGGCATAGACGGCTTTCGGCGCGATGGCGGACAGGCGTTTTGCAAAGAAGGCAAGGCCGATGGAGGCGCAGGTTTCCCCGTACACCGTATCATTGGGAAGATCGTAATCGTAGGAAAAGGACTCACCGTAGGCAGACTGCCCGATGGCGCCGGTGATGTACATCTGCCGGTTTACAATGTTGTTCCAGAGATCATCGCAGGCCTGCATCAGGGCCTCGTCCCCGGTCAGACGGGCAATGTCCGCCATCCCGGAATAGAGGTACACCGCCCGGACCGCGTGCCCTTCTGCCACATGTTGATCCCGCACGGGCTTACCCGCCTGATAGTACTGAAATTGAAAAAAACTATCTTTCCAGTAGAAATCATTGTTATTCCGTTTGTTTTCTTCCTCAAAGTACAGGGGTTGTTTTCCCCGCTGATCGATAAAATATTTTGCCAGTTTGAGGTGTTTTGGGTCGGCGGTGATATTGTAGAGCCGCACCAAAGCCAGCTCGGCGATCTCGTGTCCGGGATAGCCGTGGAGTTTTCCTTCCTCCGGGCCGATATGCTTATCGATACAGTCCGCATAGCGGATCAGGGCGTCCAGCAGTTTCCGTTTTCCCGCAGCCTCATAATAGGCAACAGCCCCTTCAATAAAATGCCCGAAACAGTACAGTTCGTGGTTATCCTTGAGGTTTGTAAAACGCTTTTCAAGCCCCGTGAGGATATAATAGGTATCCAGATAACCGTCCGGCTGCTGGGCATTGCAGACGATGTCGATCGCCTCATCAAGGGTCTTTTCCAGCGCCGGGTCAGGATACCAGGCCAGGGAATAGGCGGCCGCCTCGATCCACTTGGCAAAATCACTGTCCTGAAACACCATGCCGCCGTGGCCCACTGCGTTATCCACCCCGTAGTTCAATTCCGGGTGGGTGAGCTGGGCGGAAAGCTTGAAGTTCCGCATGGCATAACTGGGTTCCGCACCGGGAATGCGGTCATTGAGGGCTTCCCACTGATAGGGAATGACCTGGGTCCGCACCCGTTCCATAAAGGGCGCCCAGAAACTGTCATTGATCTTTATACTGTTGAGGGGAACGTGGGTTGTATACTTTGATGTGTCCATAATAAATCTCCTTTACGCCACCGGGGCAAAGACCGTTTCTTCCACCATAAGGGCCCGGCTCTTCAATTCCGCCAGTTCTTCGGGAGAAAGGGGCGCGGGTTTTCCGTTGTACTTTTCCACGATTGAAAGGCCCAGCCTAAGCATCCTGATATCCCCGGGGCTTACCGCGGTATGTACATCCTGGGAGAGGGTATAGCGCAGGGCCAGTTCCGCCAAAGCGGGATCATCAAAGATGGGCCGGTACCAGCATTTGGGGAAGCCGTCGCCCCCGGACTCCTTGGCCCGATCCGCCAGGCCCTTGATCGCAATGCGGCCCATGTTGTTTTTGGCCGCCTCCGCAAGGGCCGCTTCGCTCAGGCCGTTCTTGAGCCGACAGGCCCAGTTCACCGGGAAAAGCAGGGTATCAAAGGAAAAGGCCCGAATAAGCCGCAGGGCAACTTCATCAAAATGGGTGGAAAAGCCGATATTGCGGACCAGGCCCTTCTGCTTTGCCTCAACCAGGGCTTCTACCGCCCCGCCGGGGCCGAGCACGGTGTCCACCTCTTCGGGGTTGACCCCGTGCATCTGGTACACGTCAAAATAATCGGTATGGAGCAGCTTGAGGCTGTTCTGTAATTCTGCCAGAGCTTCGGCCTTGGTACGGCGCCCGGTCTTGCAGGCCAGATACACCTTTGAACGGTGGGGCTGCAGGGCAGGCCCCAACATTTCCTGGGCATTACCGTAGGAAGGGGCCACGTCAAAATAGGTAACCCCCCGATCCACCGCTTCCGCCACCGCTCCGGCGGCCTCCTCTGTGGTGGTCTGTTTTACCACGATGCCCCCAAAGGCAAATACGCTGACCTTAAGCCCAGTCTTTCCTAAAATGCGTTCTTCCATTGTTAAAGCCCCCAGTAACATTCATATTGCATAAAATTTTACCGAAGGACAAGTTCTCCGGTGTCATTTGTAAATTTTATCGATCCGCCATCCATGCGAGTACCCAGGACATCAAGGGCATAGGCAAAACCTACCAGATATCCCTGTTGAGCAACCCCAGTATCAGGATGATGCCCTGGTGCACCGATTTGAGTACTACGATAAAGAACATAACGTATGTTATGTGCAGTTTGGACTTGCTTTTATAATATTTCTGTACTTTTTTCGTATAATATTTCTGGATCTAAATCTATCCCATTTGGCCATTCTATTGTATCATAAGAATCATCCGTTAATCTGTCTGTGAGGGTTAGTGTGGTCCGTGGTTAAATTCTTAATTTTGGAACTGCCTCACTTATTTGATGTACGAAATTTTCCCCAGATCGATCTCGTGGGGTTTGCCCTGGTCGGCGGCGTAGCCCAGGGCAACGGCGAGGCTGTATTCGTAGCCCTCAGGAAAGCCGAGCCGGGCCTTCCATTTGTCTGCGGTTTCGGGATCATTAAAGACCACCCCGGGGAGGCCCAGGATGACGCTGCCAAGCCCCAGTGAGGCGGCGGCAATGGCGAGGTTTTCGGACATGATCCCCGCATCGGTACTGGCCTTGTTTTTTACCGCAAGGAAGAACACCACCGGGGCATCGTAGAAGACCTTGTTTTTCCGGCTTTTTATGCGCTCCATCACGCCGGTATTGCCGGTTTTGACAAAGAAATCGACCACCGCCTTTTCAAGCTCCAGG
>BOAU01000134.1 GCA_026002025.1 Spirochaetia bacterium
GAAGTTTTGTGTAAATGGCAAGTGTATCATCAGAACGGAACCCGTTCTTTGCCAAATTCAATAGCGAACTGGTTGAGCGCCGGACCCCAATGCTGAATAGGCATGGTCCATTTTTCTGACGTAGCGGATGCTCTGCATCCGACGGATCGCCAAATACAATATCTTGAATATAGCATCATCGTTCGGAAATGTCGAGCGGTTGCGGAAACGCAGTTTCCGAGGTGACTTTCCGCAGCTGGTAATTCAAGGACTCAGGGGAAACTTCGTTTCCCACGCGTTCGTGGTGTAAATGGCCCGACGAATTTCCGGCGGGTATTTGAAAAACTCACTTCGGACTCGCAGAGTCCGCGGTCATCCCAATGGCTATCCCAAGATTGGTAGACCATGGGATATTTGGCATTCCAGATTTTTCCGAATTCTTCCAGGGCATCCCGTCCGGCAGCTTCGGTAGCTGCCGTGTAAATTGCCTTTAGGCCGACACACAGTTTTTTGAGATCCTTGTACGAAACGAATTTGGTAGAATTGCGAACCAGCGGACTAAAGTCCGAGTGGACTCGGACTTTAGTCCGCATGCACAACTGGACACGGGTATTGGGGTACACCGCCCGGACCGCTTCCGGGAAACCGGTGAGCCCGTCCATGCAGGCGATGAGGATATCCTCAACACCCCGGTTTTTCATCTCGTTCAGTACACCCATCCATCAGAAACGAAGTTTCTGCATTTGGCCCCTTCGTTCTCGGCTATCCATCGGACTTTAGTCCGCGGCCCAAAACTTCCTTTTGACCCTCGAAATTCACTCCTAATGCCACATAAACGCTCTTCGTGCAGCTTTTCCCGTCCTGCCGGGTCTTTACCCGCAGGGCGTCCAGATAGACAATGGCCTAGGATTTTTCCAGTCCACGGCTTTGCCATTCCCTGACCTCCTCCATCACCGCCTCGGTCACCTGGCTTATCAACTCCGGCGAGACTTCCACGTTATAGATTTTTTCCAGATGAGCTTTGATGTCCCGTGCGGTCATCCCGAAGGAATACATCGAAATGATTTGGTCGTTAAAAAGGGGAAGGCGCTTTTCATATTTCGGAATTATCTGCGGCTCAAACGTCCCCTTCCGGTCTCGGGGCACCTGAATCACGGTGCTCTGGTTTTCGGTCAGCACCGTCTTTTCACTGTACCTGTTTCGGCTGTCCCTGCTGTTATCCCCGGCGCCGGAGTGTTTGCGGACTAAAGTCCGACATACCCCAGGTGTCCGTCCATTTCGGCTTCCAAAATCTTGCTTAACAGCTTCCCCGTCAGTTGCTTTAGCAACCCGTCCTGCCCCAGGACCTCTTCCCGGGACAAGCCCTTCAGGTCAACGGCGAACGGTAGTTCGCACATCCAGCATTTGGTCGATCAGGTCCTTCTCTTTTGTCTTTCGTGCTCTGGCCATCGTTACTCCCTCGGTATTTCGCGGACTTTCAGTCCGACCATCTTTTGGCCATCTACACAAACTTTAGGACAGGCTCCTAAGTTCCGCCATGGTTTTGGCTATCCCTTTTCCTTCGTCAAGCCTTTTCATGCGCTGTTGCAATTTTTTCGTAAACGCCGCATTGTGTCGTTCTTTTTCCCATTCGTCATATTCGTCTTTGGGCAAAATAACGATTTCACTCTGGTGAAAGGTGTTTTTCAGGGTTTGGATAACATCGGCGTTGATTCGTCCGCCTTCAGGTGGTATGTGGCATACATATAGGTTTCCCCATTTCCGGCTTTTGCGAAAGCGGTCGTTAACGAGCAAACCACCGCACCCCTCCGCAGATCTTTCTCTTGCACTATATTTTGCTTTTCCATAAGTCATTTTGATACAGAAGGGCAGCCTTTGCAGTTATCGGCGAGGGCTTCTTTTATGCCTTTGGCGACTACCCGCTCTACGTTGGCGGTAAGCTGTCCCATTTCGCTTACAATGTCCTGCCGGAGCAGGGTAAGGGCTTCTTCGGGGGTGGTTGAGACCCCAAAAAGATGATGCGTCTCAATGTCGAGGGCTGTGGCAAGGCGTTCCAGCATTTCGGGCTTGGGGAACTTGCTGCACATCTCAATCATGGCGATATATTGGGCCGACACACCAGCCTGTTCCGCCAGTTTTACCTGCGAATAGCCCCGCTTTTTGCGGTATTCCTTCATATTATTGGCCAGAATTTGGCGTATGCTTTCCATAAAAAATAATCACTTGTCAACAAGGCAATGATAACCGCTTGCCAGTTATTGACAACAAACTAGATGTTGAGTATCATAAACATCTAGGAAAGTATCCTGGATTATCTTACGGTTCCTATGCCGCAATTCAGGGAATTTTGTCTAAAATGGGTCATTTTCACCGGTTAACCGCCGTGCTGCCCCATTGATGAATAGTCCGGCCTTGATAGGAGAAGAACCATGAAAAAGAACGGTTTTGTGTTTGGTTTACTGGCAATCGGGGCATTTATTACGTTGATAACGGCCTGCGAGCAGCCGACAGCGCCCAAAAGCGGTGAAAAAGCCATTACCGCCTTCGTCATAGGCTCAAAACAGGCTGAGATAAACGATTCAGTCATCACCATAACGTTACCCCAAGGCACGAATCGCGCCAGCCTTACCCCGCTCATTACCGTGTCCGAAAAGGCAAGCGTAAACCCCGCTTCGGGTGTTGCAAGGGATTTTTCTGACTCCGTTACCTATACCGTTACCGCCGAGGACGGCACAACCAAAGACTACATCGTCATCGTAACTATTGGGGGTGGTGATCCTAACGACATCCGCACCATGTCCGGCACTATCACCATCAGCCCCTCTAGCGGCATTATGACAGGCGCCATGCTTACCGCCGTCTACGGGGGCAGCGAACCCGTTACCTACCAGTGGAATAAGGACGGTAGTCCCATCAGCGCCGCAGATGGCGGAACCCTTCAGCATTTCACGCCCTCCGAAGCGGGAAGCTATACCGTAACCGTAAGCGCCGCGGGTTACCGGAGCAAGACCAGCGCCGCTGTTACCGTTACCGGCATTACTATTCCCCCGCTGTCAGGTACTATCACCATTAGTGGGACTATTTCAACCAGCGATGGTGGAGGGACCATAACCAATGCAACGGTCCAGTTGAAACAGGGCGGTTCTAATATAGGTTCGGCGGTGTACCCGGATAGCAACGGCGATTATACGATTACCGGCGTACCAGCCGGTGCGGACTACACTATTGAAGTGGCGCTATCCGGTTATAGTACCGGAACGATTACTTCATTCAGCGTATCGGGCAATGTTACCGGGAAAAATTTGCAATTGGCTAAAATTACCGTGCCTACCTATACCATCAGCGGGACTATTTCAACCAGTGACGGAGGCGGGACCATAACCAGCGCATCGGTTCAGTTGAAGCAGAACGGTTCTAATGTAGGTACGGCGGTGAATCCTGCCGCAAATGGCGATTATACGATTACCGGTGTACCAGCCGGTACAGACTACACTATTGAAGTGGTGCTATCCGGTTATAGTACCGGAACGATTACTTCATTCAGCGTATCGGGCAATGTTGTCGGGAAAAACCTGCAACTGGCTAAA
>BOAU01000135.1 GCA_026002025.1 Spirochaetia bacterium
ACGGCGGCATTAAGTGGGACCCCGCGACCCAGTTGGAAGACTCAGCCGCGCACGACCAGAACCTCCTTTCCTGGGGCTACGGCGAAGCTCCCAGGAGCCTGGAGGAATTCTACGCCCGCCTGGAAGCGCTTACGGACGCGCTCTTACAGACCCCCCATATACAGGGTTACTGTTACACCCAGCTTACGGACGTGGAACAGGAGAAGAACGGTATCTATTTTTACAACCGTACTGAAAAATTCGATATGGAACGGATACGCAGGGTCTTCTCCCGCGTTCCTGAGCGGTTTAGGGAATAAGCCGGATACGTGCTGTTGTTTCGCCGGTGTCCGGCGCTGTCCCTTTTATTTCCAGAATGTCGCCGCTTTCTTTAATATGATGTTGCCGTATTTCACGGTCTCCCCGGTCATTACCACGGCATAGGCCGTTTTGGCCCGCTCGTAAAAGGCGAAGCGCTCGATTCGTTCCACCGTTGGAGTCCCGGGCCGGATACGGTCAATCACCTCCCGGTAGGAGGCTTCAACCTTGGGGTCAAGGTCCTTGGGGTCCGCGGGCTGCATCATCATCACCGGATGGGGAACGAATTCGTCCAGCTTGATCAGGGGCATAATCCCCTCAAGCAGGGCGGGAATGCTGATGCCGTCCGCGCGGATCACCCGTGTGTTAAAGGTGTCGCCGGGGAAAAATGAGTCCGCCAGGACAATCTCGTCGCCGTGTCCCATGCGGAACAGGGCGTCCAACAGTTCCGGGCTGATCACCGGATGTATACCAATCAGCATAATGGAGCCTCCTCTTCTTTACTTTGCGTTACTTATTTGACTTTGCGGTTAATTTTTCTCCTTAATTTCTATCGATATTGCTTTGCCGAGCCCGGCGCTTACGAGGAGCCCCTCCGCCGTATCCTCCGCTTTGCCGCTTTCAATCACTTTGCCCGCGTGGATACCCCGGAGCAGCAGCTTCCACGGCTTTGCGGCCCCTTCATTTTTCGCGGTATAGGCATTGCCCTTTCGGCTCACCGTACAGGTTGATTCAGGTTCACCCCCAGGGTTGAAGATCTGGGCCTGGGCGCTTGCCCCGTCATCCAGTTCAAAGACATGAAAGGTGACTTCATCGGCATAATCATAATCCGGTACCTGGCTGTTGTTTCCAAAGGGAATCACCGAATTGGGCCGCGCCAGAAGGGGCAGGCTTTGGTAGCCGTGGTGTTCACTGCGCCAGATGCCGCCCGCAATTACTTCGTTGCTGATGATATTGGTCCAGCGCCCGGCGGGGAGGTAATACGAAACATTGCTGTCGCTGCTGAAAACGGGGGCCGCGAGCAGGCTGTCCCCCAGCATGTACTGCCGGTCAAGATAAGCGCAGGCGGGATCTTCGCTGAATTCCAGAATCATGGCCCGCATCATGGGAATGCCCTCCTGGTGGGATTCGATTGCCTTGCGCCAGAGGTAGGGCATGAGGCGGCACTTGAGTTCCACAAAGAAACGAACCACATCGCTGGCTTCATCATCGAAATTCCACGGCACCCGGTAGGACTGACTTCCGTGGAGCCGGCTGTGGGATGAGAGAAGACCAAAGGCCGCCCAGCGTTTAAAGAGGTCAGGGGTTGCGGTGTGTTCAAAGCCGCTGATATCGTGGCTCCAGAAGCCGAAGCCCGTGAGGGCCAGTGAGAGGCCGCCCCGCAGGCTTTCCGCCATGGACTCGTAGCTCGCCGTGCAGTCCCCGCCCCAGTGGACCGGGAAGCATTGGCCGCCCACCGTGGCGGACCGGGCAAAGACTATGGCTTCACCTTTGCTGCGTTTTTCTTCCAGTAATTCAAAAACCGTTTTGTTGTAAAGGTAGGTGTAGTAATTGTGCATCCCCTGAGGATCGGCGCCGTCGGAGTATACCGCATCGGTGGGGATGCGTTCGCCGAAGTCGGTCTTGAAGCAGTCCACACCCATGTCGAGGAGGCCGGCCAGTTTGCCCTGGTACCAGGCGGCGGCCGCGGGGTTGGTAAAGTCAACCAATGCCATTCCCGGCTGCCAGCGGTCCCACTGCCACACATCGCCGTTAGCCCGTTTAAGAAAATAACCCTTTGCCGCGCCCTCATCAAAAAGAGCGGACTTCTGCGCCACATAGGGATTGATCCACACGCAGATCTTGAGTCCCTTCTGTTTGAGCCGTTGCAACATTGCCGCGGGATCGGGGAACTGTGCTTTGTCCCATTCAAAATCAACCCATTGCAGGCCCTTCATCCAGAAGCAATCAAAGTGAAATACCCGCAGGGGAATTTTCCGTTCCGCCATGCCGTCGATAAATTTGTTTACCGTTTTTTCATCGTAGTCGGTGGTAAATGAAGTTGAAAGCCACAGCCCAAAGGACCATGCCGGGGGCAGGGCAGGGCGGCCGGTCAGGGCCGTATAATTGCGGATCACGTCCTTTAAAGAATCCCCCGCAATGATGTAGTAATCGATCACTTCGCCGGGTACGGAGAACTGCACCGCGCTTACCACTTCGCTGGCAATTTCAAATGAGACCCGTCCGGGGCTGTTTACCAGGACCCCGTATCCCTGGCTACTGATATAAAAGGGGATATTCTTGTAGGCTTGTTCGCTTGCGGTGCCCCCGTCTTCGTTCCAGATGTCTACGATTTGGCCGTTCTTGACAAAGGGGGTAAACCGTTCCCCCAGGCCGTAGATCGTTTCCCCCACAGTAATGCTGAGGTATTGGGCCATAAAGGTTTCCGCGATTTTTTCTTCGGCGTAACTCACCGCAGTATTACTATTCGGCACAGTATTACTGTTAATCGAAAAATGTCCCGAATTCCGCCCGGCGATTCCGGTAAGTTCCTTTCCTTTACGGCTGAATGTGGTGTGCCAAACATCCTTCGCGGCAATGACCGAAAGTTCCCCCGCCTGCAACTTCCATGCGTCATTATTTTCCGTGATGGATACATCCTGCGCGCCGTCACGGGGCAGGGTGAATTCCGGTAGACGATGCAGGCCGCCCTTGTGGCGGTACATCTTCACGTGGATCACATCAGGCATGGGGCTTGAAAATTCCGTGGTGACAAGGGGGATGCCGAGAACCCGTTCCCCCGGATGGCTTAATTTCCTGTTGGTGCTGTACACCGTGAGTGATGCATCGGATGCCTTAATATCAACATTGCCCGCAAGGTTGATTGACTGCACCCCATCCCGTATTTGCCAATAACCGTCCTTGAATTTCATTTTTCACCTCCAAAAATCCGCTGTGCCTCTGCGCGCACCTGATCCACCGCAGTCTGATATTGGCCCTTGAGGGCGTTCATGTTCTGGTTGTAGAATGCGACGAATTCCGGGTCCTGGAAGGGATCGAGCTTGACCGCCCGTCCATAACGCCGGGCCAGTTCTTCCTCTTTTTGACGGAGCTTGGGCTCGTACTGCCGCCGGATCGCCTCTTCGTACTGGGCCAATTCATCCAGATACCGGGCAAGCACCTGGGTGAGCTGCTTGTAAAGCGCGGCGAATTTGTTATCGTTGATCACGATTTGAAGGCCCTTGCCCACGGCCTCGATGCGTTTTTCATCATCCTTGGAA
>BOAU01000136.1 GCA_026002025.1 Spirochaetia bacterium
CTGTATTTTTTCATATGTACTCCTTACTAAAATCATAATATAATGACACCGTAAGATAAAGGGGGATCTATGCTGCCTACGGTTGATTTTTTCGGTACGCCCGTTACCCGGCTCATCATCGGGGACAATTCCATGGCGGGGCTTTCCTATATTCCCAAACAGCACCTCAGCACGGAGATGCTGGATTACTGGACCGCGGATAACTGCGTCAAAGCCCTGTTTGAGGCTGAAAAAAGCGGGTACAACGCCTATATGGCCGTGGCGGACCCCTTTATCCTGCGGGTGATCCGGCAGTACAAGAACGAGGGCGGGAAGATGCACATCATGTTCCAGACCTACCCGCCGGTGGACCTTGAGGTCAACATGGTCCAGATGAAGAAGCTTGACCCCATCGCGGTCTACCATCAGGGAACCACCGCCGATATCTGGCTGGAGGAGGGCAAGGTTGATTACCTCCGGGACCGGATCAAGCGGCTCAAGGATATGGGCATCCCCACGGGCCTTGCCACCCATGTGCCGGAAATTCTTGTCCGGGCGGAGGAAGAGAACTGGGGCCTGGATTACTACATGACCTGCCTGCAAAATTCCCGCAAATACGAAAAGGAAGAGAGTACTTTCCTCACGGGAAAGGAAAAAACCATCGTTTTCCGCCTGAATGACCGCTGGGACATGTTCAAGGTGATTAAGCAGGTGCAAAAACCCTGTATCGTCTTCAAGATTTTCGCCGGCGGCCAGATGTTCTACGACAAAACTGAAGCGGAAATTCCCGGCCTGGTGGAAAATTCCATGAGGGAAGTCTATGCCAACATCAAGCCCATCGACATCGTCCTGGTGGGGGCCTTCCAGAAGTTCAAGAACCAGGTTAAGGAAAACGCCGAAATCTGCGCAAAAGTGCTGGCGGGATAGAACCAGAAAGAAGAATTTAACCACAAACCACACAAAGCGAACCTTCGGTTCGAACACGAACTAAATGATCTTTTTGGTGTGGTTCGTGTTGTGCCGCCAGTAGGCGGCTTGTGGTTAATATTCCTGCTTAACGAATTGCTTCACCTTGTCCGCGATACCCTGCGGACTCAGGCCATACTTGGCGAGGAGTTCCGTGTAGGGCCCGGTTTCGGTAAAGGTGTCTTCGATGCCGATGGGCAGCCAGCCGAAGCGGAGGCCGCCTTTTGCGAGCTGTTCCAGACAGGCGCTGCCGAAGCCTCCCATAATGTTGTGCTCCTCCACGGTGACCAGCTTCCCCGTCTTCCTTACCGATGCCTCAAGCCCCTTCCCTGCGGCGGGTTTGACAAAGGGCACGGACAATATCTCCGCGTCGATCCCCTCTTTGGCAAGGATCTTCGCCGCTTCCAGCGCCATTGCCCCGGTGATCCCGTTGGCGGCGATGCTTACATCAGTCCCGCTTTTGAGCAATACCGGTTCCCGTGAGGCAAAGTCCATGGGAGCCGGCAGCGCGGGCATTTCATTCCGGTTCAGCCTGATATAGACCGGGCCATTACGGGAGATGGCGTATTCCAGGGCCAATTCTGCCTGCCGGTTATCAGCGGGGACAATCACTTCAATGTTCGGCATGGCCCGGAAAATCGCGATGTCCGCAATGGACTGATGGCTTGCCCCGTCAAAGGAGTCGCTCAGGCCGCCGTAGGCCCCGGCGATAAGCACCGGCAGCTTGTTGTAGCACATGTCGTTGCGGATCTGATCCGCCGACTTGAGGGCAAGGAAGATCGCAAAGGCGTTGATCACCGGGTGATACCCTGCGGCGGCCAGCCCGGCGGCGACCCCCGCCATGTTTCCCTCGGCGACCCCGCAGTTGAAAAACCGTTTGGGGAAGGCGGCGGCAAAGTAGCCTGATTTGCTGCTGCTCGATACATCGGCGTCCAGTACTACCAGTTTTTCATTGGTTTTTCCCAGCTCGGCAAGTTTTTTTCCGAAGGCGTCCCTCATGGCGCCGTCCCGCCGCACGGCGGGGCCGTTAATATCATTCTTCTCGACAAACGGCCCGTAGGGACGTATCGTATCACTCATAGGGCGACCTCCTTTGCCGCAAGGTCCGCCTCAAGTTCGGGCCGGCCCTTTGCGTAGTTCGCGTCGTCGATAGGCGCGCCGTGCCAGGCGCTCTTCCCTTCCATAAAAGAAACCCCCTTGCTTTTAACGGTGCTGTAGATTACCGCCTTGGGCCAGTTATCCCCCGCCTGGTCAAGCCATGCAAAAGATTGAAGGATCGCTGTTGTATCGTTCCCATCGTAGACCGTCGGGGCAAGGTTCCAGCCAAAGGCCCGGAACTTGTCCGGAATGGGATCAAGCGGCAGGATGTCCGCCACGGTCCCGTCAAGCTGGACACGGTTGTTGTCAATAAGGAAGATGAGACCCCGGGGCTTGTATTTGGCTGCAAAGAGCATGGCCTCCCAGGTCTGGCCCTCGTCAAGGCAGCCTTCCCCGGCCAGCACGTAGGTGCTCCAGGTTTTCCCCGCAAGGCCGGCGGCCAATGCCATCCCAGCCCCGGCGGAAAGCCCGTGCCCCAGGGCCCCAGTGGAAAAATCCACACCGGGGATCAGCTTCATGTTGGGATGCCCCTGTAAGCGGGAGCCCAGGGTCCGGAAACTCGGCAGTTCCGTTGCCGGAAAATAGCCCCGGCGGGCCAGAATCGTATAGAGGTTGATGGAGGCGTGGCCCTTTGAAAGGATGAACCGGTCCCGGTCTTCCCATTGGGGATCTTCGGGCCTTATCTTCAATCTCCCAAAGTACAAAGCGGTCACGATTTCCGTGGCCGAAGAAGCGCCCCCCCAATGCCCGGTCCCCCGTTCGTGGAGCACCTCAAACATCTCAAGCCGGAAGGCCGCCGCCAGGGCCGCCAGTTCAGGGGCGGTATATTGCCCCGTATCTTTTTTTTGCAGTAATACCCTTATTTTTTCACCCAAGATAAGCCTCTTATATATGAATATATGCGTTTTACCGAATAAACTCCCTGATAAATTCCCACAGTACCATCCGCACTTCCCGCCGGGCATAGTGATTATACCGTATGGACAAAGCCCTGTCTCCGTGATAATCTGTATCCCACATTATAGCTTTAAGGAAGTTAACCTATGAATTCATTTGCCTTTTCCCTGTTGATGGCCGCCCCCCAGGGGGCTGACGGTGCCGCGCCTGGGGCCGGTTCTTTTATTACCAGTCTTATCCCCTTTGCCGCGATAATTGGTATTTTCTATTTTCTCATCATCCGTCCCCAGAACAAAAAGCAGAAAGAAACCCAGAGGATGCTCAGCGCCCTCAAAAAAGGCGACAAGATCGTCACCATAGGGGGTATCCACGGGACCATCCAGACCGTTAAGGAGCATTCGGTGGTGGTAAAGGTGGACGAAAATGTCAAAATGGAGTTCAGCCGTAGCGCCATTTCCACGGTAGAAAGCGTGGCCAAGGAAGAAAAGGCTGAAAAGACCGAGAAAATCGAAGATAAGACTGAAAAGAAGGA
This sequence comes from Spirochaetia bacterium, assembly GCA_026002025.1. The sequence continues at coordinate 3,473 of BOAU01000136.1, forward strand.
AAGCCGGAAGGCCAAAGCCGCAGAGGATGCGGATGAGAGCAATGAGACAGGGGAAGACGCCAAAAATTAAGGCGTCTATCCAAT
>BOAU01000137.1 GCA_026002025.1 Spirochaetia bacterium
CTGCGGGGGCGCCCCCGCAGAGGGGGGTGCCGGACAACCGCAGGTTGGGAGGCAGGGGGGAGACTTCCCCCCTCCTGCAGCAGGAAAAGGGCCTGCGGTGCTCATAACGGCGGACAGCATGGGCAGGGGGGCGGAGGATCTCGGGAAGCTGCTCATCAAGGGTTTTATATTTTCACTGACCCAATTAAATCCCCTGCCTGAGCTTGTTATCTTTTTGAACGGCGGGGCGCATCTTACAAGCGAGGGGGCAAACACCGTGAGCGATCTCAAGACCCTTGAGGAGCAGGGTACGGAAATCTACACCTGCGGGACCTGCGCCAATTACTATAAATTGACCGAGCGCCTCGCGGTTGGCAGTATTACTGATATGGCAAAAATAACGGCCATGTTGGCAAAGGCATCCAGTGTGATCACCATTTGATATGCCGATATACGCAAATTACGCCGCCACAACGCCCGCTTTATCAGAGGCGGTGGTTAAGGAGCTTCGCGAATATGTGGGTGGGACACACCTCAACGCGGGGCGGAATTTTGAAGGGCTTGAGGCGGGGGCCATTGCCCTGCGGGCCCGCCGGGCAATAGGAAAACTGTTTGGTGTTTCCGATCCCCTGCGGGTGATCTTTTCCGGCGGGGCCACACAATCACTGAACATGGCGATACACGGTTTGGTGAGGCCGGGGGATCATGTGCTGGCCACCGGTGTGGAACACAACGCAACGGCCCGGCCCCTTGAGGCGCTCCGTAAAGACGGCGTGATTGAGCTTGACTGGATTCAATGCGATCCGGACGCTTCGCTTGATCCGGAAAAAATCCGCAGCTACATACGAAAAAACACAAGGCTCCTTGTTATGACCCATGCGTCAAATGTTCTCGGCACGGTATTGCCCGTGCAGGAATGCTGCAGGATTGCCCGTGAATACGGTGTCCTTACCATTTTGGATATGGCGCAGACCGCCGGGGTCCTGCCGTTTACGGTGGAGGATTACTTCGATGTTGCTGCCTTTGCGGGCCACAAGGGGCTCAGGGGATTGGCGGGCTCAGGCGGCTTCGTTCTTGGGGAATCCGCTGCGGAGCGGATGCGGCCGTGGATAAGCGGCGGCACGGGCAGCGGGTCCCATTCCCTTGATATGCCTGAGTTTTTGCCTGATCGGTTTGAGCCGGGCACGCAAAATACCATCGGCATATTGAGCCTTGCCGCATCGGTGGAAGAGATTTTGCGAACCGGCGTTGAGAGCATACGGGAGCGCGAACGGGTTATTACGGCGCGTTTTTTATCGGGATTGCGGACAATAAAAAAGATCCGCGTCTGCGGAACCCTTGATCCGGATCGCAGTGTTTCTGTTGTTTCGGTTGTTATTCCCGGACGCGATGCCGCGGATGTCTCACGGTTACTGTTTGAGGGGCGCGGCATCATTACCCGCAGCGGGCTGCACTGCTCACCTTTGGCGCACAGGACCGCCGGGACATTTCCGGGCGGAACAGTCCGCTTCAGCTTTGGGAACGGAACAAGGGAAGATGAAATTGACGCCATTCTTGAGGCCCTGGACAATTTATGAATTCAAGCCCATGCAGGCGGCCCCGATGGCCCCGGCGTAAAGCCCCTGGGGCAAATATTGCACTTCAGCCTTGAGTATTTGCGAAAGGGAGCGGCGGATACCGGAACTTTCCGCAAGTCCCCCGGTGAGTATCACCGGGGGACGGATGCCGACCCTCGCGGCAAGGCTGCTTATTTTTATTGCAAGGGACAGCGCCACCCCGCCCATGATTTCTTCCCGGCTGTGCCCCTTTGCCAGGAGCCCGATGATTTCCGATTCCGCGAATACCGCGCAGGTACTGTTCAGCTGAATGGATTTTCCTGCGGCAAGCAGTTCATCCATGAGGGGGATGTCCGCGTTGAACCGTTCCAGGATCATCTGCACAAAGCGGCCCGTACCGGCGGCGCATTTATCGTTCATCTGAAAGGACGCGGCCCTGTTGTTTTCCACCGCAATGACCTTGCAGTCCTGCCCGCCGATATCGATCACTGTTTTTGTTTCCGGCATAAGGTATGAGGCGCCCTTCGCGTGGGCGCTTATTTCGGTGACGGACTTTGTCCGCTCTTGCCCCCAGCCCAAGAGCATTTCATCATTGGCGAGTTCCTGCTATAGATAGATTAAGGAGATTATCATGTCAGAAACCCATGCCTTACCTGAAATTTTTGAATCCTTTTCCGAAGCCCGCAGGCAGGGCTTTATCGCCATGAAGAACCTGAAGGAAGCGAAGCTTCCCGACCAAGGCAAGGGCGTGGTTGGAACCTTTTGCAGCTATGTCCCGGTGGAGCTTTTCCTGGCGGCAGGGCTCATACCGGTGGGCCTCTGTTCCACCAGCGATGAAACCATCGGCGAGGCGGAAAAGGTGCTGCCCCGCAACCTCTGTCCCCTCATTAAGGCTTCCTACGGATTCGCCGTAACTGAAAAATGCCCCTATATGTACTTTTCCGATCTCGTGGTAGGTGAAACTACCTGCGACGGAAAAATAAAAATGTACGAGCTGCTGGGACGCATAAAGGATGTCCATGTGATGGAACTCCCCCACAGCCAGGACAAGGGCTCATCCCGCGCACTCTGGATGGAAGAAATCAAACGATTGAAGGATCGTGTTGAAAAAAAGTTCGGCGCAGCCATTACAGATGATAATCTGCGCCGGGCCATACAGGAACGGAACAGGGAACGGGCCCTTTTAAAAAAAGTATATGAACTGTCGGTGATGAATCCCCCGCCCCTCACCGGTTTACAGCAGCTGCAAATTCTCTTCGGCGCCCAGTTCAAATTCAACCACGAACAAAAAGTACGGGAACTGGAAGAAACCATCAACAGTATTACTACGGAGTACCAAAACGGGAAGCGTCCGGTTTCCGCAAAGGCGAAGGCTGCGCCGCTGCCCCGCATCATTGTTACCGGCTGTCCCATCGGAGGGGCCACGGAAAAATTCACCCGTGTGATCGAGGAAAGCGGCGCCGTGGTGGTGGCCTACGAAAACTGCACCGGGGCAAAACAGTTTGACCGGCAGGTTGATGAATCCGTTGATCCCTACGAGGCCCTCTGCGACTATTACCTCAACATAGGATGCAGCGTGATGAGCCCCAACCCCAACCGCCTGGAACTCCTGGGGCGGCTCTGCGATCAATTCAAAGCCGACGGGGTGCTGGAAATGGTATTGCAGTCCTGCCATACCTATGCCATAGAATCACATAGCATCAAGGAATTTCTCAAGGCCCGCAATATTCCCTTTATGAGCCTTGAGACCGATTATTCCGCCGGGGACACGGAGCAGCTTAAAACCCGCGTTGCCGCCTTTATTGAGATGCTGAAATGATCATCGGCATAGACTGCGGCTCAACCCTGTGCAAAGGCGTGTTGCTTGGACCGCAGGGCATCGAAGCTTTTTCCGTACTGCCCACCGGCTGGGATTTGCGGGAAAGCGCCTCCCGTGTTTTGGCGGAACTGAAAGGCGCAGCCGGCAGTGCCGGAAATACTGCTGCCGAGATACCGGTAATCGCCACCGGATACGGAC
>BOAU01000138.1 GCA_026002025.1 Spirochaetia bacterium
AAGACACGAACATTTTTGTGCAATTTTGTGCTTTTTCGTGGGGTTTGTGTCGTTCGTGGTTTAAATCCTAAAGAATCCTATCTTAATCAGTGAAAATTCGTGAATGATTTTTTTCATGCGTTTGTCGTGACCTGGAGTTGACTCCAGAGTGTAGATTGGTTATATCTAATTTTTACGGAGAGTGCCTATGAAAAGAAAATTGCTTTTTTGGGGAATGGCGGCCGCACTGCTGGCGTTCATCGTTTTGGGTTGTGCAAGTACTGAAGCGCTGACTATTAAGGAACAGGGCGCTTTTTCTGCCGGCGGCGCCGTTATCAGCACCGAAGGAAATTTTGACCCCCACATACCATTTTTTCAGCCCCAGGGCGGTCAGACACGGCACGGCGACCATGCGGACGTGTTTTATCAGATTCCGGTGAACGCAAAACCCTATTCAATGGTGTTTCTGCACGGCGCAGGACAGTCAAGGCGCACATGGCAGACAACACCTGACGGACGGGAAGGTTTTCAAAATATTTTCCTCAAAAAAGGCTACGGCGTGTATCTCGTTGACCAGCCGCGCCGTGGAGACGCAGGGCAGAGTACCGTTTCCGCGGCGATTGACGCAAGGCCCGATGACCAGGTATGGTTTACCCAATTTCGCATTGGGCCGTGGCCTGACTTTTATGAAGGCGTACAGTTCCCCCGGGACGAAAAATCGCTTGACCAGTTTTTCCGCCAAATGACACCAAACACAGGCGATTTTGACGAAGAAATAATCTCTGATGGAATAGCCGCCGTATTTGACAAAGCGGGTCCCGGTATTCTGTTTACCCATTCACAGGGCGGCGGCCCCGGCTGGCAAACAGCGATAAAAAACGAAAAGGTAAAAGCGGTAATCGCCCTTGAACCTGCCGGATTTCCCTTGCCCCAGGAAGCAAACAGCGAAAATCCACAAAGTATTTCCATGGACGATTTTGTGAAGCTGACTAAAATCCCCATTATCATTTATTTTGGTGATAATATCCCCGCAGATGAAACGGATATATTCGCGCAGAATTTTTGGCGAATGGTATTGAACGCGGCGAAAGAATGGGCGGAAACAGTGAACCGCTATGGAGGGGACGTTACCCTTGTGTATTTGCCTGAAATCGGCATTACCGGAAACACGTACTTTATCATGTCCGACCTGAATAATCAGGTTGTTGCGGAACATATCGCACATTGGCTGGACGAAAAGGGATTAAATTAAGGAGGAATGACAAATTTTATCCCTTAGGAGGCGCTTACGATGACGATTGCGGAAGTCAGCCAAAAATATGAACTGTCCATTGATACGCTCCGTTATTATGAACGGATAGGGCTGTTGCCGCCGGTAAAACGCGGCAGAGGCGGTTTTCGTGAGTATGATGAAGAGGCGTGTAATTGGGTTTACTTCATAAAATGTATGCGTAACGCCGGTATTACCGTGGAAGCATTAACCGAATATGTGGCATTGTTTCAACAGGGGGCGTCCACCATTCCGGCGCGGAAAGCCCTGCTCGTTGAGCAACGTGAGCTGCTTGCCAAACGTTCACAAGAGATTTTAGAAACCCTCGACCGCCTGGACAAAAAAATAGACGGCTACGAGGAACGGCTTTTGAAGTATGAACAGGATAAACTTGTATAGGAGGCGCTTACGATGACGAAAAAGTTTTTGCTCTTTGCATTAACATTCTTTTGTGTGGAGGGATTTATGGAATTGGGTGCACAGTCGGGCGGCAGGAATAAAATTCTTGTCGCGTATTTTTCAGAAAGCGGAAACACCCGTGTTGTCGCACAGGTTATTCAGAATGCGGTAGGCGCGGACATTTTTGAAATTAAAACCGTCCAAACCTATCCATCAGAATATAATCCGCTTATTACTTTGGCACAGAAGGAACAACGGGAAAACGCCCGCCCTGCGCTTTCAACAAGGGTCAGCAATATGGACTCCTACGATATTATTTTTGTAGGGTATCCGAATTGGTGGGGAACTATGCCGATGGCGCTTTTCACTTTTTTGGAACAGTATGATTTCGCGGGAAAAACGATTATTCCGTTTTGTACCCATAATGGAAGCCGTCTGGGAAGCAGCGTCAGCGACCTGAAAAAACTGATCCCAAAGGCTGTTGTTCTGGAAGGACTGGCGATCCGGGGTGGACGCAGCGGCAGTTTTGAACTCGGCAGCCAAAGAGAGCGCGATGCTGTTCAAAAAGAAGTTGACGCCTGGCTTCGCCGGCTTGGAATGGTGAATTAGTGGGAACGAAACTCATTGTAAAGATCATCATAGATCTTGCAATGACGCTCCTTCTTTTATGCGTTTACGCTTATCGTATAACCGGAGACGCCGCTCACGAATGGATAGGCGTATGTGTGTTTGTGTTGTTTATCGCGCATAATGTCATCAACCGCACATGGTATAAAACTGTTTTCAAAGGCAAATACACGCTGCGCCGCGCCATCATGACCGCCTGCAACGCTGCGCTTGTATTCACTTTTGCCATTGTTTTAATCACCGGCCTGCTGCAGTCCCGCACCGTGTTGGCGTTTCTGCATTTGTCAGGCGGAATGTTGTTGCGGAGCATACACACGACCGCGGCCTATTGGGGCCTGCCTGAAATCGGCGTTCACCTTGGGCTTCATTGGAGAATGTTCTTAAAGGGGACGTGCAAAATGTTAGGTGTGTCAGGCAAAAACCGCGCCCGCGCAATAGCGGCAAAGATAACGGCCTTTCTGTTTGCTGCTTTTGGTGTGTGGGCGTCTTTTGACCGGGATATGTTCGCAAAATTATTCTTGGGGTTTTCCTTTGACTATTGGGATGAGAGCCGCCCCGCGGTTTTGTTTTTTGCCGCTATGCTTTCGATTATGGCGGTTTATGTTTTTATAACGTATTACACATTAAAAATAGTAGAACGGAAACCGCCGCCGGCCCCCGCAAGGGGGGATGTTCCCCTCTTATGGAGAAAAAAATGAATAAAAATATTATTATAGCCGGAGTTCCACGGGCAGGTAAAAGTACAATTTCTCATATCTTATCAAAAAAATATGGTTATCAACATATTAGTATGGATTCAATTATTGCAGGATTTGAAAAAATATTTCCGGAAACAGGAATTAATACTTATGCAGAAATGCCGTCTTTTGAAATAATGAAAAATATCAGCAACAAAATTTCAAAATTTATCAGCGCAATGTATAAAGGCGGTGAATACGAAGAATTTAATGAAAAGATTGTCATAGACATATACCAATTATTACCGGATGATTATGTAAAGAATATTGGCAATAAAAATTTTGAAATATATTATTTTATTACATCCAATGTAACAGCTGAAGAACGTTTTCAAATATTAAAAGAAAATGATAACAAAAATGATTATAC
>BOAU01000139.1 GCA_026002025.1 Spirochaetia bacterium
CTCCTGCCCATGGAAAGGCTTTTCAATGTCCGGGACTTGGGGGGCTATCCGGTTGCCCCTGGGGACAGAGCTGCCCGGCGGCAGGTGAAATGTGGGCTGCTTTTCCGGGCGGGGGACCTCAATGATCCTTCAGATGGGGACCGGGCCCTGCTGGAAAAAAAGGGCATCAAAACCATCGTGGACTTTAGGGGAATGGTCGAGACCGCGCAGGCCCCGGATTGCAAAATCGCCACGGTGAAAAAGACCTATGCACTGCCCATTGAGGCAGGAAATATGGTGGAACTGAGCCGGGTAAAAAAAGAGATAAGCGGGGAAGCCCTCATGGAAGGACTCTACCGCATTATGGTGAGCGATGCCCGATCCCAGTACCGGGAGTTTTTCAAAATTCTTTCTGATAAGGACGGCGCCGCCTTAGAGGCGGCGCACGCCCCCCTGCTCTTCCACTGTACCGCAGGGAAGGATCGCACCGGTCTGGCAGCGGCATTGATACTATCTGCTATTGGTGTTAACCGAGAAACCATCTATCAGGATTACATCCTTTCCGGTGTCTACCTTAAGGATAAGTACCGGGCATGGCTGGAAAGGGACCCTCATCTGGAATCGGTACTGTCCATCCGGCGGAGCTACCTTGAAGCGGCCTTTGCCCGGATCGAATCTGACTTTGGGGGAATGGAACACTATCTGGGGACAGAGCTCGGCGCTGATACCGCTTTATTGCGGGAACTTTACACCGAGGCGTCCTGAAGCTCTGTCCCTCCCTGCGGCGCAGGACTGGCGGAACCGCCTTGGTTTCGGTATGATTATACATGGAGAAAATGTAATGAACGAACGCCTGAGCTCCCTTTTGGAACGTTATGATGAACTGTCTCTTTTGATTCAGGACCCGGAATTGGTCAAAAATCAGAATAAATACCGTGATTTGATGCGGGAATATTCCCAACTCGGCGATATTGCCGCCGCCCAGGAGGAGATAAGCGGACTTTCCGGCCAGATTGCAGACGCAAAAGCCCTCATCGCCAATGAAAAGGACCCGGAAATGCGGGAACTTGCCAAAGAGGAACTCGATGAGCTGGAAATCCGCATCACCGATGCGGAGGACCGGCTTAAATTCATGCTTATCCCCAAGGACCCCCTTGATGAAAAGAACATCATCATGGAAATCCGGGCCGGAACCGGTGGGGATGAGGCGGCCCTCTTTTCGGCGGACCTTTTCCGCATGTATTCCCGTTTCGCGGAAACCAGGGGCTGGAAGTTTGAGATCATGAATTCCAACGAAACCGAGCTTGGGGGCCTCAAGGAAATCGTCTTCTCCATCAGCGGCAGCAATGTCTACGAAAACCTCCGCTACGAATCCGGGGTCCACCGGGTACAGCGGGTCCCCGCCACCGAAGCATCGGGCCGCATCCATACCTCGGCGGTAACCGTGGCGGTGCTCCCCGAGGCGGACGAGACGGAAATCAACATCAAACAGGAAGATCTCCGCATCGACGTGATGCGCGCAGGCGGCCCCGGCGGCCAGTGCGTCAACACCACAGACTCGGCGGTACGGATCACCCATCTTCCCAGCGGCATCGTGGTCCACTGCCAGGACGAAAAGAGCCAGATCAAGAACAAGGCCAAGGCCATGCGTATACTCCGGGCCCGGGTTTACGAGATGGAAGAGGCCAAGGCTGCCTCCGAACGGGCGGAGGCCCGCAAAAACCAGATCGGCACCGGGGACCGCTCCGAGCGTATCCGCACCTATAACTTCCCCCAGAACCGGCTCACGGACCACCGGATCAACCTCACCCTCTACAAGCTGGACCTTATCATGCAGGGGGATGTGGCGGAACTTTTCGACGCCCTCAAACTTTCCGCCCGTGAAGAACTGCTCCAGAGCTCCAGCTCTGCGGCAACCGCTTCATAAAAAAGGTGCCTGGCACCTTTTTCCTGCCATGACCATTCGGGAAGCTCTTGTCAAAGGCGCCGGTCTTCTCAAGTCCGCTGACATTGATACCCCTGTCCTGGACGCCGGGTTGCTTTTGGCGGAAGTCCTCCATACCAGCCGGGCCGGCCTTATCGCCGCCGGTCCTGACATTCTTTCCGAAGAAAGCTACCGTTCTTTTCAGGCACTTCTGAAACGCCGCCTTTCCGGTGAATGCGTCGCCTACATCCTGGGCCGCAAAGAATTCCGGGGCTTGGAATTTACTGTCACCCCGGCTGTCCTCGTCCCCCGCCCGGACACAGAAACCCTGGTGGAAGCGGTCCTGGAAAAGCTGGCGGCAGAAGACAGTCCCACAAAAAATCGGGTAAAAATTCTTGACATCTGTACCGGATCGGGGGCCATTGCCATCTCCCTTAAACATGAACTGCCGGAACTTGAAGTCTGGGCTTCTGACATATCCGAAGCCGCCTTGGAAATCGCCCGCGTCAACGCCGCCCGGCTTTTAGGCGGACGGCCTTTAGGGACAGAGCTCGCCGCTTCGGCCAAGCCCATTCATTTCTTCCGGGGCGACCTTTTCGCGCCCCTCAACAATTCCGCCTTGCTCCCTACCCATTATTCATTAATCGTAAGCAATCCGCCTTATGTTTGTACCGATGAAATCGAAGCTCTGTCCCCCGAAGTTCGACGGGAACCCCAGCTTGCCCTGGACGGGGGTGAAGACGGCCTCAACCTGATACGGCGGATCATTGCTGAGGCCCCGGCCTACCTGCTCCCCAGCGGCTGGCTCCTTCTCGAAGCGGACCCCCGTCAAATGAAAACCATTGCCGCCCTGCTTGAAACAAAGGGCTATAAAAAGATACAAACTTATAGGGACTTATCCGGTCAGGAGCGGGTCATTGGGGCGTCCATAAATGAATAACGAAACAGCGGCCTTTAAAGAAAAGATAAAAACATTCGGCCAGCGGGAGCAGGACCGGATCGAAAAAGCTCTGTCCCTCGCAGAAAAATCTGAAACAGATAGCTCCGGCGCCGGCCTTAACCGCTTCTTGGGCATAGCCTCAATTTTGATCGACCTCAATCTCGATGCGGACACCGTTACCGCTGCCCTGCTTCTGGGAACCCCCGATGATGCCCATACCTCATTTGGCGGCAGTATTTCCCTTCTCGTAGAGGGCGTCCGCAAAATCGCCGACATTTCCGCCAAAAACAAAACCATCCATGAGGCGGAAAACATCCGCAGGATGCTTTTTGCCATGGCGGCGGATATCAGGGTTATCTTTATCAAACTGGCGGAACGGCTCCAGACTATGCGGACCCTGGACGACCTCCCGGCGGAGCGGCAAAAGCCCATCGCCCAGGAATGCCTCGACATCTACGCCCCCCTGGCGGACCGGCTTGGTATTTCCTGGATCAAGGATGAGCTGGAGGACCTCTCCCTCAAGTACCTGAA
>BOAU01000140.1 GCA_026002025.1 Spirochaetia bacterium
AAAACCAAAGGGAATCCGCGGCTCCGACCGGGAACAGGATACGGAAAGGGCGGCGGCAAAAACCACTAAAATTGTCAGGATTGGAAAAAACAGACGCTTCACCGGATCAGTGTAGTATTTGGGGCGGGTTAAATCAATATATGTTTTTCAGCCTATCAAAAAGAGGGTTTTTTCCGTTAAGTGGGAAAAAATCATAATTTTTTGATTTTTCTTGACTTAACTGTCATTTTTCGATAACCTTGACTCATGGAACGGAGAAATTTTTCCGCCCTTGGGGCATGGAAAACCAAACAGGGCCGGCAGCCCCTTATCGTAGAGGGCGCCCGGCAGGTTGGAAAGACCTGGCTGATAAATGAATTCGGCCGCAGGGAATTTCAAAACGTCATCTATATCGACTTTGAAAAAAACAGGCGCATAGCGTCCTTTTTTGAGGAGGATATAAGCCCCGAAAAAATCCTGCGGTATTTGGAGGGAGAATTCGGGGAAACCATTATCCCTGGCAGGACCCTGCTTTTTTTTGATGAAATCCAGGCCTGTGAACGGGCGCTCACGTCCCTCAAATATTTTTGCGATGAGGCCCCTGAGATACCGATCATTGCCGCCGGTTCCCTTCTGGGGGTCGCCCTTAACCGGGAGCAGTATTCATTCCCCGTAGGCAAGGTGGAAACCCTGCGCCTCTTGCCCCTGGACTTTGAGGAATTTCTCTGGGCCCTGGGGAAACAATGGCTCTGCGCCGAAATCCGCAGCGCTTATGAGGGGGATAAAAAAATGCCCCTTGCCTTACACAACGAACTTTTGGAATTGTATAAACTATTTCTGATAATCGGGGGAATGCCCAAGGTTGTCAGTGTTTATGCGGAGGAACAAAGGCTGGTGAATGTTGCGGTGATTCAGAATGAAATCATGAATAACTATATTGCCGACATGGCAAAGTACGCTTCCCCGCAGGAGAGTGTCAAGATCAGGGCCTGCTATAATTCTATCCCGAATCAGCTTGCCAGGGACAATAAAAAGTTTCAGTACAAGGTGGTTAAGTCCGGGGGAAGCGCGGCTATTTTCGGCGCATCAATAGAATGGCTCAACTTCGCCGGAGTGGTGCTTAAGTGCGATAAATTAACCAATCCCCGGCTGCCCCTGGCGGTCCATACCGAACCGGGAAGCTTTAAGCTCTACATGGCCGATGTGGGGATGCTCACCATGAAGGCCGCCCTTCCCCAGGGGATGATCCTTTCCAATCTGGAAATAGACAATACCTTTCTCGGCGCCCTGGCGGAAAATTATGCTGCGGTAAGTTTGAACGCTTTGGGGTACCCTGGGGTTAAAACCCCTTTGTACTATTGGCAGTCGGATAATACCGCCGAAGTTGATTTTGTCATGCAAAAGGATGAGCAGATCATCCCGGTTGAAGTTAAGGCGGGAACCCATGTCAAATCACGGAGCCTTTCGGTCTTTGGCGCACAATATGGCTATGACTATGCGATCCGAATTTCCGCCAAAAACTTCGGGTTTGAGAACAGGATAAAGAGTGTGCCACTGTATGCGGTGTTTTGTATGTGAAAGATACTGGTTTCTTTTACCATATGAGCCGGTTTCAAAATTAAAAATTTAACCACGAACTAAATGATCTTTTTGGTGTGGTTTTACCGGTGCCACCCACTGCGTTGTCACACCGCAAGGCTTGCCCTGCGGAGGTTCATTGATAAATTGGTGAAATGAAGGTTGCGAATCTTTCTTCGTTTCTAAAATAACGATTGACAACCAAAAATTCACCATCAGTATCATCAATGATCGTAAAACATAATGTGTAGCCGCCAAGTTTCATTGCAGATTTGACATCGGGGGCTAAATTCGTGTTTGGATTATACACTTCTGTTTCTTTATATTCCGCATATAGTCCATATTTCTCCAGATACCAGTTCACTATAACCGACAGCCATCCTTCATTGTCTCCTGCACAATATGTGTCCAAATCAAACCAATGATATTTCAACGGAGAACCGTCGACATCAACGCTAAAGACTTTCTCTCCCCATGTTTTCACTGCGTCTTGCCGTATCCAGCCATACACTTCAACATCGGTCAACCGATCCTTAACCGTTTGCATAATTGGCGCGTTATCTGCCTTATACCATGAAGGCATGGTAGATTGCGCCCATGCGGACACGCCCAATAACAACATTAACGACAGTGATAAATATATTTTTTTCATACCACACCTTCTTTTTTTACAAGCGTCTCAGACACAAATTTATCATGTTCGACCTTCTGATCCGAAAACCAAACACATTCAATATAGGCATCGCCAATTTTTTCTATTACCATTTTTGGCCCGCCGCTTTTTAAGACAACAACATCTCCAACAGAATGTTCCATTAAACTACCCTCCAATTTGTCTTTCACTATCTTACCTGTTTTCTGGCAATTTCAAGATTATTCCTGGTGGTGGTACGATTCGGATCAATTCTCAATGCCGCTTCATAATCCGGTATGGCGTTGATATAGTCCTTTTTCTTGGCATACACATAGCCGCGCATGGAATAGGCATAAGCAGATTTGGGATTCAGTCGTATCGCTTCAGTAAAATCCGCAATAGCACGGTCATAGTCACCCTTATCGCTGTACATTTCGCCGCGCTCTGAATACCTGGAAGCATTTGGTTCAAGACGAATAGCCTCGGTAAAATCCGCAATTGCTCGGTCATAGTCGCCCTTCGCGGCATATACTTCGGCACGTTTGGAATAAGCATACGCCTTCGGATCAAGCCGAATAGCCTCGGTATAATCCGCAATTGCCCGATCGTAATCGCCTTTTTTAACATATACTTCGGCACGAGAGGAATAAGAAGACCACATCTTCGGATCAAGGCGAATTCTTTCGGTATAGTCCGCTATAGCCCGGTCGTAGTCGCCTTTCTCGACATACACTTTGGCGCGATCTGAATACAGAGACCACCTCAGATCAACCCGAGCCACCCGTATTGCTTCGGTATAGTCCGCTATGGCACGGTCATAGTTGCCTGTTTCGCGATATATTTGCGCACGGCTCCTATAATGTTGATATTGCGTCGGGTCCAGTCGTATAGCTTCGGTAATGTCCACAAGGGCACGATCGTTGTAACCTTTATATTTATAAAAAGTTCCACGAGCGTCATATGCCCAATTATAGTTCGGGTCCAAGCGTATAGCTTCGCTGCAAAGCGCAATGAGCCGGTCATAGTCCTTGCTGCCACCAATACTTAAGCCCATTGCCGTGGTGCCTCATTTAGAAATGTACCTTTCAGCTATGGGTGCCTCATTTCAAAAATGTACCTTTAAGCCTTGGTACGAAGCTTGGCTTGGTGGGCGGCCAACATGGAGTTAACGGCCCGATGAATA
>BOAU01000141.1 GCA_026002025.1 Spirochaetia bacterium
AGACCGCTGCGCGGTCTTCCGCTAGCCCCTTCGCCTGGGGGTTTTGCCCCCAAAGCCCCGCTCACGTTTGTAAAATGCGGGAAGCCATTACCGAGGAAGTTATCGACCTATTGAGGTAGTTGCCTTAAGGAGTTATCAGAATGAGTAATATTGAATTAAGGTCTATCAGGGACTTATTAAAAATGCACTTTCTAATTCCATCATACCAAAGAGGCTATAGATGGTCTGATACTCAAGTTGTTGCTTTGTTAAATGATATTCGCGAATTTCAAGAAAAGGAAGAGAAAAAACCTGGTGAGTTTTATTGTTTACAACCAATTATTGTAAAAAAACTAGATGAAAGTGAAAATAAATGGGAAGTAATTGATGGTCAGCAGCGGTTGACAACAATATTTATTATTTTGTCATTTTTAGAAGATGCGATAAAATCTAATTTAGATTCAATTGATTTATTCACTATAGAATATCAAACCCGTCAAGAAAAAGATAACGATAGTAAAGTATTTTTATCCAATATAAAAAATGTCACAGAAGTTTCAAAAATTAATGTAGATTTTTTTCATATGAGTAAAGCTTTTTTAATGATAAAAGAATGGTTTAGAAAAAGTGATATACTACGAGGAAAGTATGTAGAAGCTCTATTAGATAGTAGAATTAAAGATGGAGTAGATAAATCAAATAATGTCAGATTTATTTGGTATGAAATTGATAGTGTAATTGAAACTGATCCCATTGCTGTATTTACAAGAATAAATATGGGTAAAATTCCTTTAACCAGTTCAGAACTAATCAAAGCTTTATTATTTTTATCTAATGAATCAGACGAGGAAGAGAAAAGAAAGTACCAATTACGACTAGGATATGATTGTGACGAAATGGAGAATGCATTACAAGAGGAAGGTTTTTGGCACTTTTTAACTTATCAAAATAATCTGAAAGAAAATAGGATTGAACTACTATTTAAATTAATTGCTGATAAATACGAACCAGAGGTAAAAATAAGAATCTCGAACAATGATAATTATCGAATTTTTTTCATCTTTAATGAATTGATTTTAAAAAAGACTCTAAAGAGTGAACAATTCCCAAACACCACAGATTATTTATGGGATGAAATCAAATCATATTTTCGTTTATTGAAAGAATGGTATGAAGACAATACTTTTTATCACCTTATTGGTTATTTAATTAATATCAGTACCAAAATAGAAACAATAAAAGCAATATTTGACGACAAAGATACTGAAAATAAAAACGTATTTATTGAGAAATTAAAAAAACTTATTAAAACGGAATTCGATAGTTATAGTTTAAAAGAATTATCATACGAAGATACAAATCACGAAATTCTGAATCATTTTTTGTTACTTTTTAATGTTATCAGTACGATGAACAGTAATGTCAATCGATTCCCCTTCAATAGATATTCAAATGAACAATGGAGCCTTGAGCATATACATGCCCAGAATTCAGCACAATTAGTATCAGATAAACAACGGAGATTATTTGTAAGCGATCAAAGAATTTATTTTGAAAATCACCATATAGATGAGTATATAAAAAGAATTGACGAAATTATGTCCGACACACAAATTGATGCAACTAAATTCCAAGAATTTGAAAAAGAAATATTTAAGCATTTTGCAGATGATTCCTATGATTACAGTATTGGTTCTATTGAAAACCTTGCCCTCTTAAGGAAGGATGATAATTCAAGCTTAAATAATAACATATTTCCAATTAAAAGAGATAAAATAAAGCAATTAGATGAAAAAGGTTCTTTTATTCCAATATGCACAAAAAATGTTTTCTTAAAATATTATTCAAAAACCGTTGAACAAAATGTTAAATGGTCAAAGCAAGACATGGACGATTATTTTGATGAGATGAAAAATACTCTTAAAGAGTTTATCAATCAAGGAGATACAGAATGACTTTTTGGTCCCTCATTGAAGAATATGATATTCAAATTCCTGGTATCCAGCGCGATTACGCACAAGGACGCAAATCCGAACAGGCAATAGGCAGAAGATTTATAAAGGATATTTACGAAAAAATAAGTAAAGGGAATGGTCTTAATCTGGATTTTGTTTATGGGAAAAATGGAAACAACTCGATAATACCTTTGGATGGGCAACAAAGGCTGACGACATTGTTTTTATTGCATTGGTTTTTATCAATCGGAATCATTGATGATGCCCAAAAAAAGATATTGTCAAAATTTACTTATGAAACCAGGCGAAGTTCGGAAGATTTTTGTAATTACCTTGTAAATCAAGGATACGAGTATAATTCAAAAACGCCGCTTAGTGTAAATATACAAAAAACTAAATGGTATTTTCTCTCATGGAATAAAGATCCTACAATTAAGGCAATGCTCAATATGCTGGATATTATACAGGAAATATTCCAAAGGCCTAATAAGGAATTATTTGATGCATTAATTAAAAAAGAAAAACCTCTTATAACTTTCGACTTTTTGCCTCTTGATGATTTTAATTTGTCCGATGAGTTGTACATTAAAATGAATGCACGAGGAAAACCTCTCACATCATTTGAAAATTTTAAAGCCCGCTTTTCTGAACTTATAGGATTGGAGCGAAGTATCAAACTTGATAATGCTTGGCTTGATATATTTTGGAATTTAGAAAAAGGGAGAAGTACTAATATATCGACTGAAAATGTTGATAAAATGTTTATTAACTTTTTTTATTATGTTACGTATAATTTTTATGTGGAAAGAAATGATCTGGAAAAAGATTTTGATATTTTTATGGAGTATGAGGAGATTTACTCGGACGAGAAATTTAGAAGTATGATTGAAAAAATACTAGATTCATTAATCGTTGCAAGGGAATCGTATGACTACTTTAAAGACTTCTTGTTTCAAATAAGATACATAGATAGAGCAATATTCTATTCCGTAACCAAGTTTTTTAAATATTGTGACCTTTCTCTATCATTAAAAACTTTTCTCCAATTATCAGTTTTTGCCCTTAATGAAAGATCAAAATTACAAAAAGCAAGACTGCCGACTGAATCAACTAAGAAATTACCAAATGTCAATAATGCTCGTTGAAACAAATAGTCTTTTTCATTTTCAAAAGTTTCAAATAAAAATTTGAGTTTTTTTGAATACTCTATAAATTTTTCAATCTGATATTCGTTTTTAGCATTTTTTGAATATTCAAGTATAAATCCGATCTGTCCGTTAAAATAAGGTATATTTTCCGTTTCAATGATTATTTTTTCCCATTCTTCATCTGACAATAGATGGGATTTTATTTTCTCCTCCTCCTTTTGTATTCTTGAAAAGAAGGAGACAGAATTCATTTCAGATTCGGCAAAATAATTATAAATATTATTTATA
>BOAU01000142.1 GCA_026002025.1 Spirochaetia bacterium
GCCGAATTGTTCCAGGGTACGGTTTATTTCATCATCGACAATGAGGGCATTCCCCCCGGAAAAAAGTACGATGGCGTTCTGCCGGTTTTTATCAAGCTGAATCAGGGCCTGCCCGGTGGCCCCTTCGTATTGGGCCACATGATCCGTATGCGCACCGTAGGACTGCAAAAGCTCAAGCAGGAATTCTCCGTCACTGCCGATCTTTCCCGCCATGTACACATCCATCCCCGCCTTTGCCAGGCTTGCCGCCTGGTTGGCCCCCTTGCCGCCGGCGCTCTTTTCCAGAGCGCTTGAGCTGATGGTTTCACCGGGGCGCACGATATGATCAACGGAAAAAATCAGATCGATATTTAATGAACCGAAAACAAGTACTTTCATTTTGTCCAGCCTGGTTCATTATGGCCTCTTAATCGTAATATTGTCAATCAATAATTATTGACAGAATATTGTGGATGATAGTATAATTCAATAAAGATTTGGCATAAAGAATTTTAGTAAGTGTAACAATAGGATGGCTATCATGGAACAGGACAATCAGGGACTTTTACAACGGCTCCGCAAACCCGCAGGGCCGGTGGATGTGGTACTGGACACGGATACCTACAACGAGATCGATGATCAGTTTGCCCTTGCATTGCTGATTAAATCCCCGGAGAAGCTCAGGCTCAAGGCAATTCATGCCGCGCCCTTTCTCAACCAAAAATCATCCGGCCCCGGTGACGGGATGGAAAAAAGTTACGACGAAATTCTCCGGGTGCTTTCCCTTTTGAAGCGGGATGATCTTGTTCCGCTGGTAAAGAAGGGATCCACAGCATTC
Organism: Spirochaetia bacterium; assembly: GCA_026002025.1. The sequence goes on from BOAU01000142.1 coordinate 818, forward strand.
CTGTCATCCGAAACCGAAGCTCTGGATTCCCCTGCGGCCCGGAACCTTGCGGAACTGGCGATGCATTATTCTGAGGACAAGCCCCTCTATGTGATCGCCATCGGGGCCATCACCAATGTTGCTTCGGCGCTGATCATGAAACCGAAAATAAAGGATCGTATCGTGCTTGTCTGGCTGGGAGGCCACGCCCATCACTGGCCGGATAACAGGGAGTTCAATCTTTCTCAGGATGTGGCTGCGGCCCGGATTGTTTTCGGCTGCGGCGCTGCCCTGGTGCAGCTTCCCTGCATGGGGGTGGTTTCCGCCTTTACCGTGAGCGGCCCGGATCTGGAACACTGGCTGCGGGGTAAAAACGAACTCTGCGATTATCTGGTTGAGGTGACCACACGGGACGCCCTGGCGGACGGAGGCGGGCCGACATGGACACGGGCCATTTGGGATGTCACCGCCGTTGCCTGGCTTCTGGATGGCGATTATATGCGGGACCGGCTGGAGCACAGTCCCATCCCCCAATACGATCATCACTACAGTTTTGATCCTACCCGGCATTTTATCCGCTATGTGTACCATATCAGACGGGATAAACTTTTTGAGCATCTGTTTAAGACACTGGCCCGCTAACAGGAGTTGATGACATACAATTAAATTGATGTTATTGTATGTCATATGAAAAAACGGCCGATCATCATCGACACTGATCCGGGGATTGACGATGCCATAGCCCTCGCCGCGGCGCTTTTTTCCGACGAGCTGGATGTCCGCCTGATAAGCGCTGTTGCCGGGAATGTCAGCCTGGAAAAGACCGCCAATAATGCCCTCAGGCTTTTGACCTTCTGGGGCAAGCGCATTCCGGTGGCGCCCGGCGCGGATCGGCCCCTGCTGGCGGCCCCCACGCATGCGGAGGAAGTCCACGGCGCAAGCGGCATGGACGGCTACGATTTTCCGATCCCTGACAAGAGCAATCTTTTAGCAGAACACGCGGTAAACGCCATATATAAAACCCTTAATGAAAGCGCGGAAAAGATCACCCTGGTCCCCATCGGCCCCCTTACCAACATCGCACTACTTCTGCGGATGTATCCCGGCGTAAAGGAAAAGATTGAGGAAGTTGTTCTCATGGGGGGCAGCGTTACCCGGGGCAACACGGGGGTGATGTCGGAATTCAACATGGCCTGCGATCCCGAGGCCGCGCGGATCGTATTCGAGAGCGGCCTGCCGATTGTGATGGCGCCCCTGGACGTGGGTTGGAAGGCTTTGGTATATCCTGAAGACGCGGCAAAGATTAAGGCCATGGGCCGCACCGGCGAAATGATCTACGCCCTGCTGCAGCATTACCGCAGCGGCGACATCAACACAGGCCTTAAAATGTACGACAGCTGCGCCATCGCGTATCTTCTGCGGCCGGAAATGTTTGAAGTTGCGGAAACATTCGTGGCGGTGGAGACCGCAGGAACACTAACCGCCGGAACAACCGTGGTGGATCTTAAGGGCTATCTCAAGCGCCCGCCCAACGCAAGGGTTTGTGTGGATATTAACGAAAAGATGTTCAGGGACTGGCTGCTTGCGGCATTAAAGAGGTGCCCCTAATGGACAGCAAAAAAGGTCCCAATTGGGAGACCGCCCTCGATAAGGTTGAGGCTGGGCCGGTCCTGTCCAAAGGCGGCGCCCTCCCCGAGGGCATCACCTCAAAAATGCTCTACCGCGATGTGGTAAAGATCGCCCTCCCTTCCATGGGGGAGATGGTTCTTGTCCAGTTGGCGTCCATGGTGGACCTCATGATGGTGGGTCAGTTGGGGCCCTGGGCCCTGAGCTCCGTGGGCCTTGCGACCCAGCCGAAATTTTTGGTGATGATGCTTTTCATGGCCATGAACGTGGGGGCCACCGCCATGGTTGCCCGCTACCGGGGCGCCGGGAATCCTGAAAAGGCAAACATGGTTTTGCGCCAGGCCCTGCTCCTCAATTTTATCCTTGGTATTGTCGGTTCCGTGGCGGGTTATATTTTTGCCGAAGACCTTATCCGCTTCATGGGCGCACCTGACGCCGCTTCCCTTGCGGGGGGAACCGTTTATTTTCAGTGGCAGTGCATCGGCCTCTTGAGCGTCTCCCTTACCAGTACCGCCACGGCAACCTTGAGGGGTGTGGGGAATTCCCGCACATCCATGGTCTATAATATCGTTGCCAATATAGTTAACGTGATCTTCAATTATCTTTTGATCTACGGCAATTTCGGCTTTCCCCGCTGGGAAGTGATGGGCGCATCGGTGGCAACCATCATCGGGCAGTTTGTGGCCCTCGCCCTTGCCATGATCACCCTTTTGAAGGGCAGAAACTATATCAGGCTGAGGTTCACCGACAGCTTCAGGCCCAACCGGGAAACCATCAATTCAATTTTCCGCATCGGCCTTCCGGCCCTGGCCGAGCAGGCCATCATGCGGGTGGGGATGATAAGCTATACCAAGATCGTGACATCCCTGGGGACCATACTTTACGCCACCCACATGGCCTGCATGAACATTCAGGCCATGTCCTTTATGATCGGCCAA
>BOAU01000143.1 GCA_026002025.1 Spirochaetia bacterium
TACTATCAGCGGGAGCGGAACGGTACCATTTACGTGGACCTCGGCAAAATGGAGGGGATACTTCCCAAGAAGTACCAGTCCCCCCGTGAAACCTACCACGTAAACGACCGGATCAAGGCCCTGATTACCGAGGTGAACAAGACCCCATCGGGCCTCCAGGTGGTGCTTTCCCGGACCCATACGGATTTTGTCCGGGCCATTTTTGAGCTTGAGGTGCCCGAGGTTTACGATAAGACCGTGGAAATCCACAAGATTGTCCGGGAGCCGGGTTACCGCACCAAGCTGGCGGTCTACTCCAACCGGGATGATGTGGACCCCGTTGGCGCCTGCGTGGGCCTCAAGGGTGTGCGGATACAGGCGGTGATCAAGGAGCTTGAGGGCGAAAAGATCGACATCCTCAAGTACGATCCTGACCCCCGCCGCTTCATCAAGAACGCCCTTTCCCCCGCGGAAGTGCGGGATGTGGTGATTTTGGACGAGGCCAAGCATCAGGCCCTGGCGGTGGTGAACGACTCCCAGCTTTCCCTGGCCATCGGCAAGCAGGGGCTGAATGTCCGCCTGGCCAACCGCCTGGTGGACTGGAACATCGACGTTAAAACCGACGCCCAGTTTGGGGATATGGATATCGCCGCCGAGTCCCGGCGGGCGGTTAACGAACTCTTCGGGGATTCCGGGGAATATGAAGAGGAATTCTCCAAGATTGCGGAATTGCCCGGCGTGGATACCGCGGTGGTTGCGGCCCTGCAGGAAGGCAATATTGAGTTCATCGAAGACTTCCTGGCCCTGGGCCCGGAGGAACTGGGAGAATTCAAGAGCGTCACCGCGGAGCAGTTTGACGCCCTCCGTAAACTTATCGAAGAATATGTGGAGATCATCGAGGAAGAAGGCGGAGAAGAGGGGACTTTTGTTGAAGGGGAAGAAGCGGATGCCGGTGAAGCCGGTTCCGCTGTGGCGGAAGTTGAAGTCGAGGAAGAAGCTGAAGCTGAAGAATATGAATGTCCTGAATGCGGTGCAAAAATTACCGTGGATATGACGAACTGTCCAAATTGCGGTATTGGTTTGAGCTTTGAATACGAAGAATAAAGGTGGATTATGGCTGAGGATTTAGAGAACATTCAAAAACCTAAGGCGGAACTCATTAAAAAGCCGCTCAGTGAGCGCGAAACATCCGAAGGGAGCACGAAGAGCGCTTCCGGGGGAGGCTCTGCCGGAAATCAAGCGGCGGAGCATGGTGAGCGCCGGAAGGTGATCGTCGTAAAAAAGAAACCCGCTGCAACAGCTCCCTCAACCCCTCAGGCGCCGGTGAAAAAGCCTCAACCCAAGGTTGTTGTTGCCCGTTCGGAATCTGCCCCTCGTGAATCCACCGCCGGAGAAACCGTAGCGCCTTCCTCAGGTGGAGACGGTCAATCAGTCGCAATCGATCAAAAGACAGACAGTCCTTCTGAACATCCTGCGGAGGGTGGTTCTGCGGAAGGTAAAGATGCGGGGCAGCGGGTTCCCTTTTCCATTACCCAGCGGCCCGCGGCCGCGGCCGGCCGGGTTGGCGGACGCCCTGTGGGGCGCAGCCCCCGTGAAGAGGGTTCACCCCGTCCATCCCAGCCGCCGTTTTCTGCACGGCCCGCAGGCGTCGCAGGCCGGGTCGGCGGCAGACCCATGGGGCCCCGTCCTGAAGGCGGTTTTAACGGTCCTGGGGGAGATCGCGGCCCCCGTCCCGGCGGTTTTAACGGTCCCAGTGGACAAGGCGGTAGACCCGGCTTCAATGGTCCCCGTCCGGGCGGCTTTAACGGCCCCGGCGCACAGGGCGGCAGGTCCGGTTTTAACGGCCCCCGTCCCGGCGGCTTCAACGGTCCCGGCGGACAGGGCGGTAGGCCCGGCTTTAACGGCCCCCGTCCCGGCGGCCCCGGAAGACCCGGCGGCTTTGGCGGACGGCCCGGCGGTCCCGGAAGACCCGGTGGAAACAACGGCCTTCCCTCTGCTTCCACCTCATTGGGCGAAGGCAAGGGGCCGGTCAAGCGGACCTTCAAGGCAAAAAAGCCGGTTTATACCCGCAGGGATAAGGAACTTGAGATGGAGGAAAAGCTTCTCCAGACCAAGAAAAAGATCACTCATATGGTCAACCCCATCCCCAAGTCCATTGAAATCATGGAGGTCATCTCCGTATCTGAACTTGCCCGGAAGATGAACCTCAAGGCTTCGGACCTTATCCAGAAGCTCATGAGCATGGGCCAGATGGTTACCATCAACCAGCAGATCGACGCGGAAACCGCCACCATCCTGGCAAGCGAATTCGGCACCGATGTAAAGATCATCAGCCTTTACGATGAGACCCTCATCGAAACCGGTTCCGATGAGGGCGCCGCCCTGGATCACCGGCCCCCGGTGGTCACTGTCATGGGCCATGTTGACCACGGTAAGACCAAGCTGCTGGATGCCATCCGCAGCGCCGATGTGGTGTCCGGCGAATTCGGGGGCATCACCCAGCATATCGGGGCCTATACGGTGGAAACCCCCAACGGCAGGATCACCTTCCTGGACACCCCCGGCCACGAGGCCTTTACCCGGATGCGGGCACGGGGCGCACAGGTTACGGACATCGTTGTCCTGGTGGTCGCCGCCGACGACGGGGTCATGCCCCAGACCATCGAAGCCATCAACCACGCCAAGGAAGCGGAAGTGCCCATCATCGTGGCGGTGAACAAGATGGACAAACCCGAGGCAAATCCCGACCGGGTCAAGAGCCAGCTCTCCGAGCTGGGGCTTATGCCTGAGGACTGGGGCGGGCAGACCATGTTTGTGGAACTCTCGGCCCTGCGGAAAGAGGGCATCGACAAGTTGATCGATGCCATACTTTTGCAGGCCGAAGTTCTGGACCTCAAGGCCAATTACGAACACAGCGCCGAAGGGAAGGTCCTGGAATCCCGGATCGACCACGGCCGCGGTATCGTGGCCACCGTTTTGATAGAAAGGGGAACCCTCCGCATCGGGGATTCCTTTGTGGCCGGCGTCTGGCCCGGAAAAGTACGGGCACTCTTCAACGACAAGGGCGACAAGTTGGAAGAAGCCACCCCCTCAATGCCCGTGGAAGTGCTCGGCTTCGAGGGAATCCCAAATGCCGGAGACCCCCTCCAGGTGGTTGATGATGAAAAGGTCGCCCGGGGCTTCTCCTCCAAACGGCAGGAACTCAAGCGTTTTGAGGATGCCAAAAACATCAGGAAGATCACCCTGGATAACCTCTACGACACCATCAGCGACGGGGCGATCCAGGAACTCAAGGTGATCATCAAG
>BOAU01000144.1 GCA_026002025.1 Spirochaetia bacterium
GGACAACGTTCAGGGCAAGGCAGGCTCCGTATACAACAAGCATGGGGGATTCTGCCTGGAAACCCAGCACTTTCCCGATTCGCCGAATCAGCCGTCATTTCCTTCCGCCATTTTCGGTCCTGGAAAAAATTATCACGAAAAGGCGGTTTTTGCCTTTGACTGGTAGACACGTTTCAAACAAAAGATGTATAGTTGTTTTTGAAAATTTCAGAAACATTTGTATAAAATAAATCAACCTTACCTAAGGGGTAAGCGTAAGAAGAGGAAAATATGGACATCCAGCTTCAGGAACTTATCGATAAAATAAAGAAAGATGGAATCGAATCCGCCTCTGAGGAAGCCTCCCGGCTCAAGGCCCAGGCCGAAGCCGAGGCAAAACATATCGTCGATGCCGCCGCCAGGGAAGGGGAAGCCATTATTTCCCGGGCCAAAACGGAGGGAGAAAAGTTTGAAAAGGCCGGTATCGCCGCCCTGGAACAGGCCTCCCGGAACCTGGTGCTGGCCTTCAAGACTGAAATCCAGTCCCTTCTGGACAAAATCGTCGCCCAGGAGACCGCTTCTTCCTACAGCGAGGACACCCTCAAGGCTATTCTCCCGGATTTGGTAAAAACTTGGGCTTCCAAAAGCAGCAATTCCCTGGATTTGCTCCTCTCCGATGATGATCTCAAGAAATTGCAGGGCTTTTTTAACGATAAACTTGCCGCCGAACTCAAAAAAGGGGTGGAACTCAAGGCCGACCGCAATCTGGGAGCGGGTTTCCGCATCGCCAGTAAGGACGGCTCCGCCTATTACGACTTTTCTTCCGAATCCGTGGCTGAACTCCTCGCGGCCTACCTTAATCCCCGGCTTGGGGAGATCCTTAAAACCGCGGCCAGGGGCTAAGCAAAGTGGCCTATTACTACCTGGTGGCGCAGCTTCCCAGCCTCAGCTATGGACAGGCGGTGCCCATGGGTTCAAAAGCATTTATCGACCTCTGTAAAACGGCCCTTACGCATGAAGACGTTGCCTTTCTCGATTTCTGCACCCTGGACCCTTGGGCTCTTGCACCGGGAACCGGCGTTGCTTCGGCCGCAGAATCGGCGGCCCCGGAATTTTTTGCCAAATGGTATGCCTGGGAACGGACCCTGCGGCTTAACCTTGCCCGGTACCGGGCCTCTCGTGTAAAGCGGGACGTCCCTGCCGATGTAAGCGATTATCCTGCGGATGCCGCCGCAGCCGCAAAGGCCGCTTCCGCCATGGATTCCCCATTGGAAGCTGAAATCTTCCTGGATGAGGCCCGCTGGCAGGCCATCGAAGCCTTTCAGGGCTTGGATTATTTTGATCGAAACACCGTGTATGCCTATCTCCTCAAACTGCTCCTTATGGAACGGCGGTCCGCTTTCCGGGCCGATGAGGGTTTTTCTGAATATAAGGGGCTTTATGCTGCCGTCATGGAAGCGGCCCGCGGACCAGTGTCCGAAACCAGTACAGAATCGGGAGAACGCCAATGATCGGAACTAAGGGTAAAGTAGTAGCCGTTAACGGCAATATGGTCAGTGTCCGCTTTGACGGCGCGGTATCTATGAACGAAGTCGGTTACGTCAAGGTCGCCGACAAGCGGCTCAAGAGCGAGGTGATACGTATCCGGGGGGATGTCTCCCAGCTTCAGGTGTTTGAGATCACCAAGGGGATCGCCGTCGGGGACGAGGTGGAGTACACCGGGGACATGCTCGCCGTGGAAGTGGGGCCCGGCCTTTTGGGCCAGGTCTTTGACGGCCTTCAGAACCCCCTCCCCAAATTGGCCGCGGAAGCGGGCTACTTCCTGGAACGGGGGGTTTATCTGGACCCGCTGCCCGTGGATGTAAAATGGGACTTCACCCCCACGGTCAAAGCCGGGGACACGGTGGAACGGGCCGACACCCTGGGCACGGTGCCTGAGGGGGCCTTTACCCACCGGATCATGGTTCCCTTCAACCTCTACGGGACTTACACGGTTTCTTCTATAAAGAGCGCCGGTTCCTACAACATCCGGGAGACCATTGCCGAATTAAAAGACGAAAAGGGCAATACCCACGAGGTGAAGATGTCCTTTAACTGGCCGGTCAAGCGGCCCGTTGACTGCTTTGAGGAACGGCTCAAGCCCGAAGCCCCCATGGTAACCCAGTCGCGGATCATCGACACCTTCTTCCCGGTGGCCCGGGGCGGTACCTACTGTATACCCGGCCCCTTCGGTGCGGGAAAGACCGTACTCCAGCAGGTCACCAGCCGCCACGCCGATGTGGACATCGTGATCCTGGCCGCCTGCGGTGAGCGGGCCGGTGAAGTGGTGGAAACCCTCAAGGAATTCCCCGAATTAACGGACCCCAAAACCGGCCGCTCCCTGATGGAGCGGACCATCATTATCTGTAATACCTCGTCCATGCCCGTTGCTGCCCGTGAAGCTTCGGTTTACACCGCGGTAACCCTAGCCGAATACTACCGGCAGATGGGGCTTCACGTGTTGTTGCTTGCGGACTCAACCAGCCGCTGGGCTCAGGCTATGCGGGAAATGTCCGGCCGCCTGGAAGAAATCCCCGGTGAAGAAGCCTTCCCCGCATACCTGGAATCCACCATTGCCAGCTTCTACGAACGGGCCGGTTTGGTGCGGCTCCGGGACGGGTCCCTGGGATCGGTCACCATCGGCGGGACGGTCAGTCCTGCGGGCGGTAACTTCGAGGAACCGGTCACCCAGGCAACGCTCAAGGTTGTCGGGGCCTTCCACGGCCTTTCCCGCGAGCGTTCCGATGCCCGTAAATACCCCGCCATCCACCCCCTGGATTCCTGGTCCAAGTACCGGGGAACCATAGGGGCGAACAAGGTCGAGTATGCCCACGGCTTTGTACGGCGGGGCAGCGAAGTTGAGCAGATGATGAAGGTTGTCGGTGAGGAAGGGACCAGCATTGATGACTACGTTATCTACCTTAAAGGGGATATGCTGGATGCGGTTTACCTTCAGCAAAACTCCTTTGACCCGGTTGATGCCGCGGTAACCACGGAACGGCAGATCTATATCTTCAAGATACTCCTTAACATTCTGGCGTCAAAATTCGCCTTTCCCGATAAAAACGAAGCCCGCAGCTGGTTCAACCGGCTCAGGCAGAAATTCCTGGACTTTAACGGTTCGGAATGGCGGAGCGAGCGCTTCAATGCCCTGGAAAAGGAGATTGAATCTGCGGTGGCTGAACAGTCCAA
>BOAU01000145.1 GCA_026002025.1 Spirochaetia bacterium
GATAATCACACTACGATGTCCCGATATATTCTTTTCCTGCCCTTGATTGCGGCTTTGTTTTGCGTGCTGCCTGTTGCGGCGGAGGCCGAAAGTGTTGTCATACCACCCTCGTCAAATGTTACAGGCGGACAGGCGCGGGAAACAGAGACGCCGCTTTTCCCTTCAATCTATTTTACCGACTCAATCAATGCCTTAAAAAACAGGGAAGCCTCCAAACCCTATTGGGCCGCCACAGAAACAGAGCTGAAAGCCCTGAATCAGGCGCGCACGGATTTCCAGTCCATACTTCTTAACAACGATATCCTCGCCTTTTACGGGCATCCCCGCTCGCGAGGCATGGGCATTCTGGGAAGGTACTCCATCGAAGAACTGGACGCCCGGCTTACCACACTGGCGGCGGAGTACCGGGCGGCAAGCGGCGGCAGGGGCGTACAAAAGGCCTTCTACATCATCTTTTCCACCATACAGCCCGATGCGCGGACCTTCCGTATCGGGGAAGATTATTTAATGCCCTATATTGAATATGCGCTGGCCCACGGTCTTCTTGTCTTCCTGGATCACCAGATCGGCAAAAAAACCCCGGCGGACTCCCTGCGTGAAATGCTCCCCTATCTGCGCTACCCCAATGTGCACCTGGCCCTGGACCCGGAATGGCATACCGAAAAACCGAATCAGGAAATCGGCTTTGTTTCCGCAGCGGAAATAAACGAAGCCCAGCGGGTGATGGAAGAATATATCGTGGAAAACAACATTCCCGGCGAACGGCTGCTGGTGATCCATCAGTTTAACTACCGGATGATCACCAACCGCGATCAGGTGGACAGCAGTTTTAACCGGGTGCGGCTGGTGCACTGCATGGACGGGCACGGGAGCCCTCAGCTTAAACGGGATACCTACGCATCCAATGCACAGGCAACAAACATACCCGTCAAGGCCTTCAAACTTTTTTACGATTTTAACTCGAAACCTGATATTCCCCTTCTGACACCCGCCCAGGTTTATGCCCTGAATCCGCGGCCCTATGTCATCATGTATCAGTAGATGAAAATAATCGGCCTGACGGGAACCTACTGCGCGGGAAAAAACTACATCGCCGCGATCCTTGAAGCGCGGGGTTTTCCGGTGTTGGATGTGGACAAACTGGGGCATAGGGCCATCGAAACAGAAAAGGATGCGATCATTACGCGGTTTGGGGAATCGGTGCTGGATGAGGACGGCGCGGTTAACCGGCGGCTTCTGGGCGCTAAGGTATTCGGCAAAAGCAAAGAACTTGCGGCCCTGGAAGCCATTGTCCATCCCGCGGCAAACCAAATGACCATGGAATGGATTGAGGCCCAGGGTGAGAAGCCCTGCGTTATCAACGTAGCGTTACTGCATTGTTCCGCGGCCTTTCCGCATCTGAGCACCGTCATCATCGTAAAGGCCCCGTTCTTGACCCGGTTTCTGCGGGCGCAAAAGCGGGATCATCTCCCCTGGCCCGCGCTTATCAAACGGTTCAGGAGTCAAAAAAATTTCATTTCACAATATTTTGATAAAACTTTAGCGCTTAATGCCGATATTTATATAGTAGAAAACCGGGGTTTCTCTCAAAAGAGACTGGAAGCCCGGATTGACAGGATTCTTCTGAGAGAGGGGATGGTACTTTAAGATGGAAAAGAAAAAACTACTTCTTGTTGCGGTCTCTGTGGGTGTGTTTTTAGTAATTGTCATAAGCGCATCAATATTGATTTTTACCCCCAAGCCTTTCAGCGGTGAAGGCCGGGCTGCGGCCAAAGCGGCGGGTCCCCTTACGGTTACTTCTGCCCCAAGGCCCATCCCTGCGGGGACAGGCGCCAGGGATGTGGACGGCGCCTCTGTTTTACCGCCTGAACCAACGGCCCGGACTCAGCCGGCCTCGGCGGACGTGGTAGACATGGTGAGGAACGCCGACGGTCTCCTCGGCCTTCAGGAGCCGCCCCCTTCCGCAGGCCAGGAAAACAACTATCATATCAACGGCGAAGGGAGCGTATCCATTGATGTGCGTCCCCGGACCGCCGCCGGAGTACCGACAGGTACCGTAGCCAGGGCCGCGCCCGCAGCAAAACCTGTGGAAACTCCGGCGGCCAAGCCAGTGGCAGCCGCCAAAGCTCCCGCGGCAAAACCCGTAGCGGCAGCCAAGCCTGCGCCCAAACCTGCGGCGGCATCCCGGGTGAATAACGATTACTGGGTACAGATCGGGGCCTTCTCCGCCCAGGTCCGGGCAGAAGGGGTCAAGGAAACCCTGGCATCCAAGGGGATCACCACCATTATTGATGACCGGAATGTGGACGGCCAAACCATGTACCGGGTACGGGTAGGCCCCTATACTTCGGAAACCGAGGCCGGTTATTGGCTGGCCCTGGTCAAAGAGATCGACGGCTTTTCCGACAGCCAGATACGTTCAACAAGCAGGCAATAGTAACCGGGGTGAGTAAATTACTCACCCTTTTTTGATTTAAAATTCATTTCGATTAAACCGCCATCCATGCGAATGCCCTATGTAGGGTATGAAAATTATCATTGCGATACTGATATTCCTGTTTTTTCCGGCGGGCGTTTTCTTTGCGGAAAGCCTTCCGGCAAAGATGCCGTCTTTTCCGCCGAATCTGCCTGCCTTTAACTGGGACGTCCTCTGGGCAGGCTCCTGGGAAAAGGAGGGCAAGCTTGAAAACCGGGCCGACCTGCATCTGCATCTGCCCAGGCCGGGGCTTTCCCTGAGGGCGGGAGTTCTGGACAGGCGGACCGGTGAATTCCCGCAGCCCTGGCCCTGGGAAGAAGCCGCGATTGCCGAGGCGCATACCCATTTGCTCGGCGGGCTCTACCACGATCCCACGGGGTCGCGGCTGCTTTACGGCGTCCTGGACGAGTGGGGGCTTGCCGCCCGGCTCCGCAATCCCTGGGCGCGGTCGGTTCCCTTTGCGGAAAACCACAAACCTTCCATGGCGGAGCTTAAAACCGCCCCAACTTCCACAAAGGAGGCGGAAACCTACCTCTATCTGGGGAGCCTGGTTCTGGATCTTTCGCCGGTAATTCACCGGGAAGTTTCGGTGCGGCCTTTCGCCTCTGTCATGGCCGACAAGGAGTGGAATCCCGCATTCAACGGGGGCTTTGATGCAGAGTTCGGTAAAAAAATGGGACTGAGCCTGGAAGGTTTTTACACCGGCCG
>BOAU01000146.1 GCA_026002025.1 Spirochaetia bacterium
CTCGGAAACCCCGTGACCGTAACCGCCGGTCGCGCAGGTCAAAAGCACATCGCCGCCGATTTCGCCATTCACATAGCCGTCGGTGCCGGCGGATTGCAGTTGAATCCACTTAAGCCGGGGACAGAGCTTGATAAAATCCTGTTTGGGACTCCCAAAAATGATAACTATATCACGGGCCGTTGCGGGATCGATTTTTTCCGTGTTCTGATCCTCATTGCATATGATTTCGTAACCGGTCAATATTTTGGCAAGCTGCTCCTTAAAAGAAGCGTCCGCGGGAAACAACACGATGGCCTTGTCCATAAAATCCCCCTTAACAGGCATATCGTACACGATTCCTGTCAAAAACGAAAGGGATTGTACTTTTCCTCCCGGTCAAAGGTGTCGATCCCCTCTTTTTGTTTCAGTTTTCTTACCGTCAAATAGGTAACGGGGGTCATGATCACCTCTACCAAACACTTAAAAAGGTAGTTGGTAAGCACCAGGGTAACAAAAAGTTCCCAGCCGAATACCCCGGTGACGGAGGCCACGGTAACAAAGACCAGGCTGTCCAGGAATTCCCCCACCAGGGTGGAACCGATGGTCCTGACCCAGAGGAATTTCCCCTTCATCAGTACTTTTATCCGGGAAAGGATCGCCGAATTGGAAAATTCCCCTACCCAGTAGCCCAAAAGGCTGGCCAGGGCAATACCCCCGGTACTCATGCCGCCGAGGATCGCGTCGAATGCAACGGACCCGGCGTATTCTTCCCAGCTGGCATCGGCTGGGAGGAGCCGCAAAAGGAAAAAGACCAAGGACGCCAGGGCCAGGGCGCAAAACCCGGTCCAGATGACCCGCCGCCCGGCACGGAATCCATATACCTCGGTAAGCACATCCCCAAAGACATAGGCCAGGGGGAAGAGCAGGGTACCGCCGTCAAAGGCCAGGGGGACCGCGGGTATTCCGAATACGCCGAAAAGGGAAAAGCCCAGGTCTACGATCTTTGCCGAGGAAGCCACATTACTCACGATAAGGATGGCCACGAAGGCGGCCATTACCAGATCGAGATACCGATAGGAACGGGGAGAGGAAATAGAAGATGACATGAGGAACTCCTTGTTTTGTTAAAGCGGGTGTTTGCTAGGATACCGCTGTATATTGCTTTAATATTATCAACCGCAAAGGCGACTAAGGCGCGCGAAGGGGAAGAGAAGACCCTTTGGGATCTTTTCCTTTGTCGCCTTCGGCGCCTTCGCGGTTAAATATTCCTATTTCTCTATGCCCACTTAATAAATCCTGTCCGGTAAGGATGCACCAGGGCATCATGCTTTGGCAGGATACGCACCGTGTGGCCCTGCATGCCCGTGTCGGCGCATTCGATCCGCACCTGGAAGAGGTGGGCGCTGCCTTCCTGACCGACGGCCTTCATTTCCGCCTTCCGGGCGTTCTGTATTTCCGTGCTCTGGTTCGACACCGAGCCGTGGTAGAGCTCAACCTGGAGTTCATCCGGGGAGATTGGCCCCAGTTCAATGCGGGCCGTGACGGTGAGGGAATCCCCCCGCTGCATCACGGGCCTGGCGTTGGAATCGATGCTGAGGATTTTGAGGCCGTCCCAGGACTGGCGCAGTTTGCCGAAATAAGCCGCCAGGGACCTGGATTCCGCGTAATCATCCTTGACCATGCGGCGGTAGTTCTTGAGGGCGGGGAAGTAGAAGTTGTTGGAGTAATCCATCAGCATCCGATGGCTGGACATGGACTGGCCGATTTCCCGCATGCTGTTCTTCATCCGTTTAATCCACTCACGGGGGAGACCATCCCGGCCGCGCTGGTAGAAGAGGGGGATGATGTCCCGTTCAAGCAGGTCGTAGAGGGCCTTACTTTCCACGTCATCCTGGAGCTGGTCGTCGTTATAGGATTCGCCCTGGCCGATAGCCCAGCCGACTTCGGCATTGTAGGCCTCGTCCCACCAGCCGTCCAGAATTGAACAGTTAAGGACGCCGTTCATGGCGGCCTTCATGCCGCTGGTGCCGGAGGCTTCCATGGGCCGCCGGGGGGTGTTAAGCCACACGTCGCCGCCTGAGGTCAAATACCGGGCAACGGTCATGTCGTAGTTTTCCACAAAGATGATACGGCTGGTAACATCGTATTTTTCCGCAAAGTGGATGATATCCCGGATAAGGTCCTTGCCGGGCATGTCGTGGGGATGGGCCTTTCCGGCAAAAATCAACTGGATGGGCCGCTCGTTGTCTTTGATCAAGCGGAGGAGCCGTTCCGGGTCCCGGAGGAGCAGGTTTCCCCGCTTGTAGGTGGCAAAACGGCGGGCAAAACAGAGGGTCAGCGCATAGGGGGAGAGGGCGTCTTCGGCCTCCCGGACCCGGCGTTCCACCGCGCCGGTCCGCTTGTAGTGCTCCCGGATGCGATCCCGCACAAAGGCGACGAGCCGTTCACGGCGCCGTTCATGGGTACGCCAGAGTTCTTCGTCGGAAATGCGGTCCATGCGGTCCCAGATGGTTAAGTCCGTGGGCTCTTCCTCAAAGTGGGGGCCGAAGTAACGGTCCAGAAGGTCAACCATGCCGCTGGAAACCCAGGTCCGGGGATGCACCCCGTTGGTCACATGGTGGATGGGCACCTCTTCCAGGGGGAGGCCGGGCCAGAGCCCCTTCCACATGTCCCGTGAAACCACCCCGTGCAGCCGGGCAACCCCGTTGGCATAGGCGGCAAACTTGAGGGCCAATACGGTCATACAGTAGGTTTCATGGTCGTCGTTGGCCTGTACCCGCCCAAGACCGAGGAAGTCCTTCCAGGAAATTCCCAGAATCTGCGGCCAGGACTTGAAGTACTTCTCCATAAGGGGGATGTCAAAACGCTCGTTCCCCGCGGGAACCGGGGTATGGGTGGTAAAGACATTGGTGGGCCATACCGCTTCACGGGCCTCATCAAAGGAAAAGTGTTTTTCCCCCATGATCTCCCGGACCCGCTCAAGCCCCAGAAAGGCCGAGTGGCCCTCGTTCATGTGGGTGGCGGCGGGGTTGATCCCCAGGGCCCGCAGGGCGCGGATTCCACCGATACCCAGTAAAATTTCCTGCTGGATACGGGTTTCCTTGTCCCCGCCGTAAAG
>BOAU01000147.1 GCA_026002025.1 Spirochaetia bacterium
CCGATGATGATCTCCCCTACCTTATCCTTGAATTCCGAGTAGAGGGTATCCTTATGTATCTCCCGGAGAGACTGATGGGCGGTCTGTTTACCGCTCTGGACCGCAATCCGGTCAAATTCCTTGGCGGGATCAATCTCGATGAGGATTTCGTCCCCGATTTCCGCGTCCGGGTTCAGTTCCCGGGCCTCTTCCAGGTCTATTTCAGAAACCGGATCGTAGACCCCGTCAACGATCATCTTCTGCGCGTAAATCGACACTTCCTTATCGTCGGTAAACCGGACTATGGCATTATCAGCGTTCCCAAAACGGCGTTTATAGGCCGCGATCAGGGTTTCTTCAATAGTTGTGAGGATCAGCTCCTCTGAAATTCCGCGTTCCTCGCTGAGTTGGCGGATTGATTCAGACATATTAGTTGCCACGCTCTTATACCTCCTTTTAAACCTGATTACCTAAGGCATCCCACTGGGGATCCAATTTGGCCTTGGCAATATGATCGTAGGGAATACGTATCTTTTCTTCGCCATCCATACTTCCGGCGGCTTTCCCTTTAAGCACAATACCCGCTTCGTCCGCGGATTCCAATATCCCGGCGGACCAATCGGATATGTCGGTACGGTAACACCGCACTCCCCTGCCCACATAGTGGGCAAATTCGGACCCGTCCTTGATGAGCCGGTCTATCCCCGGTGAGGATACCTCCACATAGAGGTCCGTTCCGGGAAAGGCCAGTTCCAGCCGGGGGATGCTGGCCCGGTGAAAGGCGGAACAGTCGTCAATCCCGACGATCCCCTTCTTGTACACCACCGCCCGGATCTGGGTACTCCCCTTATGCCGGGAAACGGTCAGTTCCACCAGGGATAGGCCCATTCCCCGGGCTACCGGTTCCAGGGCTTCCCGCAGATTCCCCTCCGGGGTCTGCGTATCCGCCGTTTTCGGTGTAAACCGCACCGATATCCCCCTCATTCCTAACAAAAAAGGGCCGTTTAAACGACCCTTTTTATTATGAGAATCATTAATTGTCTGGATCAAGATAACAGAGGGAGGGGAAAGTGTCAAGTACTCGATCACACGAATATCATGTATAACTCAAATATATCTTAAATCACTGAATATCGAAGTTTGATTGCTGAAAATAGAAAACCCGCCGTATGATGTCGATACGGCGGGAATATGGTATTTATTTTTTAATCAGAGGAGTAGGCATCATTTGAGCGCCTAAAGTTCCATTAGTGATTGTCATTTCACTACCACTTATGGAATAGTCAAATGTTCCACCAGTGACACCACTCATTTTCATAGAGACCGTCTTGCCAGATACCGAAGCGTCATATGTCACACCACTCATTATGAGTTTGTTTGCCGAAGTGATTTCAAACACCAGGACTGTATCCGATGCCTTTGAATACCACTTCCCAACGAGTTCAGAAGGGACGCCTCCTCCGGACGAGTCATCATCGTCAGTCTTACAACCAACCAGAGCCAAACCTAACGCCAGCACCATTACCAGCGTTACCGAGAAAATAAGTTTCTTTTTCATAGAAACTCCTTTAGCGTTTTATGTCCGCCCGACTATATTTTAAACTTTCAAAACGAAAGTTTAATTACTCATTCCTAAACTCTGTATCATCACATTTAGCTATTGATGATAATTCTTTACTGTCATTCGCCATTTGGGTATTAAAAAGCCTTATGGCTATTCGTTCCATCTTTTTCTTTTCCTCAATATCTAACTCCTTATAGACACCACATAAATCCTCAAGCCTTTCGTCCTTTACCACCCCCAGACCTCCATATATGAATATCTGGTTGTTATTATATAGACTACAAAATAATCATGTCAATAGATCAGAGACATTTTGTCAGGGCAAAAGCATTTACTTTAAGAAATAAAAAAATTCATACATAGAGAGTTTTAACTAGAAAAAAAGTACAAAAATGTACCGATATGGTCTGATTATGCGAAGCATTTTGTAAATGATACTATTTTAAATATGTTGAAGACAAAATTTCTTTTATATGAAGTTGCCAAACATAATCTAAGAAAGTAAATGCATTTGCCTAGAGATTTTGTAGCATTTCTCATTTAGGCACTATATATGGAAAATTTGGCTTAAAAACGACTTTAAAATCCACATATAGCGGTAAAATGAGAATTGCTTGAGATTTTGAGAAAATTAAGATTTTTTGTATTTTGACAAAAGGTGTATAGTTTATCATACACTTTCCCAAGATAGCCGCAGTTCATTTTTCACAAAAATCAATATCAATTACTTTGTAATCTTGACCAAGCCCTTTTTTTCTATTATTGTAAATAAAGAGGTATATGAATATTGTTAATGAACGAATAAAAGAATTAAGATTAGTATTAGAGATTTCTCAACGCCAATTTGCAAAGCAAATATTTGTAAGTCAAGGTTTAATAGGTGAAATTGAATTAGGGCATAAAAAAGTAAATAACCGAATTGTTCATTTGATTTCATCACAGTTTAAAGTCAATATTGAATGGTTAAAAAGTGGTAAAGGTGAAATGTTTTCTGATACGCCGCCTGATGTTAGGCTTGAGCATATCATTGAAATTTTTAATAAGCTTGATAGAACTTTACAGGATTATTTATTATTGCAGTCAAAAGAATTGTTAAAAATACAAATAGAAAAGATTGATAAAAAGTAAATTGCAAAATAAAAAAGGGAATATGAGCCTTCCCCTTGGATTGGCGAATTGAAGGGCTTACTTCAATTCTTTGGCGGTTTTCAGTAGGTGAAGTTTGTCATCGGTGGTGATGATGATACGCTAGGTATTTGAAGGGTCGAGAAAAAATAAACAATATTAAAAAAGGATATTTTTTCATTTGTTCTTTAATTTCCCTGTATTAGAATCTTCTACTACATAATTGGATAGCGTAAACCACCGGCTACGCCGGTGTGACTAAAAAAGGCTATGCCGTGTCCTGCGTGAATCAAATAGCAAAAATAAATAAAGTACTCCAGAGGAAGCCCCCGAGAAAGGCAGCCAAA
>BOAU01000148.1 GCA_026002025.1 Spirochaetia bacterium
TTCAGGAAAAAACAGGAGCCCCCGGACCAGATAGGGAGCGGGGACGGTAAATACCTCCCGGCCGTCTACCATGAGCAGTGCCGTCTCCCCCGGTTCCCCGGCCGTAAAGGCCGCCGTATGCCCGGCAACGGTAAACACCCCGGAGCTGAAAAAGGGGTCCCAGCGGAATGCCGGGGAAGGGCCGATGGCGGTGAGGGCTTCATCCAGGGAATAGAGTTTGCCGTTTGCGGTAGGGATTTGAGCGGAGGCGAAGACAGGCAGGAAGAGGAAAATAACCGCAAAGGACACAAAGTACACGAAGGAAGAAAAGGAAAAGAAAACAAGATTTGAATTCTCCTTTTTTTCCTTCGTGTACGCGAACCTTTGGTTCGATGTGTCCCGGAACCTTTGGTTCCTTGTGGTTAATATTTTTTCTCCCGGCCTTGCTGACATCGTTTTACCAATCCCTAGCTGCCGTTTATTTCGTCCACAAAATATGCCGCGCCCTGATAAGCGCCCCGGACCAGCGCAGCCCAGAACCGGCGGCCCAGCAAAAGGGCGCCTTCCCCTGCTTCGGCCGCTTCTTTTACCGGTAAAGCCAGGCCGGTGATAAGCCGCACCGCTTCCAGTGATTCTTCAATGGTCCGGCCGGTGTAGTCACGGAGGCCGGATGCAGTGAAGGCGGGAAACGGGAGGATGGCGATAGGCTGTACCGCTTCGCCGGCAGTCGGCTGTGCCCTGCCGCCCTGCTTCGCTTTGCCTGCGGAATTTGAATCAGGAAGTTTTTCCAATGCGGCCCGAAGTTCGGGGCTTAAGGTGAAGGCGTCCGGGGGGAACTTCGTTGGATGTTCCGGGGAGAAAGGCCCGCTTTCAGCAAGGAAGGCGGCGGTTTCGGGAGTCGGCGACTCCAGGCGAATAAGAATGGACCGGGCGGCGCTTTCCGCAGCGGCAACGGCTTCGGCGCGGCCGGAGGCGGCGGCTATGATGTTGCCGCATTTGGAGACATTGTTTTCCGGGAAGGAGACGGTCTTCCCCGGTTCAGCCCGGAGGAAAAGGTCTTTGACGCCCGGGGCGGCCTTTGCCTTGTCCAGGCCCTGTATGGAGCGGACCTTGCCGGGAATGGAGATGAAGGCCCGCTCTGCGCAGGTCCAGCTGCGGCTGGGGACCAGGCCTTCGGGCCTGCGGCCTGCGGCGATGAGGATGGCGGCCCTTGTGGGTTCCACCCCGGACGCGTAGGGGTAGGTCCAGCCTGACATATAGCCCCCGGAAAGCCGGGCGGCAATTTCCCCGATCATGGGGCCATTTGGGGTAAGTTTGATGTCCCCCTTGGCGGCGCCGCAGCAGTTTTCACCGGCAATGCCCAGGGAACGGGCGGCGGCAGTAAAGGTATCCAATAGAAGTTTTTGATCTTCGGCGGAAAAATTCGTGGGCATGGTGTGGCCCATTTCAATAAAGTAGGGGGGGAAGAAGATATGCCGGTCCGCAAGGCCGCAGATGGTGATTTCTCCATGGTAAACAATGGCATCCACGGAAAATTCCGGGCCGCCCATGAAGGCTTCCACAATGGCCCGGCCTGAACGGGAGAACCTGAGGGCATCGGTGACCGCTTCCCTTAACTCTTCCCCGGTGTCTATCCGGCGGCAGCCCCGGCCCCCCATATTGTCCACGGGCTTGACCACCGCAGGCAGGGCAAAGGGGATGATATCTTTTATAGAAGCGTCAGATGAGGGGGGGCTTGTGAGGATCGTAAATTCCGGGGATGGGATACCCGCTGCCCTGAAACAGCGGCGCATCCGCTCCTTGTCGGAGGCGTTCAGGGCCGCCTCATAGGGTATGCCGGGAAGACCGAGCCTTTCAGCGGCCCAGGCAACGGAGGCGGAAAAATCGGTCCCCGCAGTGAGAATCCCCGCAAGGCTGCCCCCGGCCTTATCGGCCAGAAGGGACCGGCCCAGGGCTTCGATCCCTTCCTTGTCTTTAAGATCAACCTTTTCAAAACGGTCCGCCAGGCCCACGCAGGGCGCATTGGGGTCGGCATCCACCGCTACGGTGGAAAAGCCCAGTTCTTTGGCAATTTTGAGGGCCGGGCCCTGCATTACCCCGGCGCCAAGTATCATGATTCGTTCTTTCATACCCTATCCTTTATTGCGTAAACCTCGAAGGTGTCCCCTAATCCAAAAAATCGGCTTAAAAGGAGAAAAAATTGATACGCCGGGCCCCGTCTGAACCTGAGAAAGTTCCCGATAAAAGGAAAACGCTCAGGATGGTGGCCGGTTACCACGATTTTTTTCAAGGTGAACCCCGCTTTTTTAAGGAGCCTTTTACAGCGGCCCGGACTCCACACGGTCCAGTGGTCGGCGGGACTGTTTTCAAGAAAGCCCCCCAGGGACTTCCGGCCCGAAATACCCTGACATGAGGGGGTGGAAAAGGCCAGTACCCCGCCTTCCTTAAGGATACGGCGGCATTCTTCCAGGGCTGCCCTGGGGGAACGGAAATGCTCAATCACATACCAAAGGGTCACTGCGGAAAAGGCGTCATCTTTCAACACTTCGGGCAGGCTGGTCTCGGGGAAAAAGCCCTGAAAAGCGGGGATATTGAGGTCCTTTTTGACATAGGCCACGGCGTCCTCCGCCGGGTCGATGCCGGTGGGCTCAAAACCCGCTTCGCGGCCCGCTTGCAAAAAGGGCCCGTAGGCACAGCCGATATCGAGGAGCCGTCCGGCGGTACTGCCGGAATGATCCAGCAGAGTTTTGATGACCGCAAGCCGCTTCTTTCCCATGTTGATGAGGTTGGGAAAATCTTCAATATAAGTTTTGCCGTACTGTTTTTTATAGAAGTCGAAGAAGTATTCCCTCTCGTACTCAATGGGCGGGGGATTGAGGCGGTTCATATAGACCATGCCGCAAGCGGGACAGCGGCGGTAGGTCCGATCAGAAAAGCGGGCGATTACCCGGTGAGGTTTTCCCTTGGC
>BOAU01000149.1 GCA_026002025.1 Spirochaetia bacterium
TCTGTGTTCCGGTACAGTGTAGGATTCATTTCACCGTTCAAGTCCCGTAACATGCCGATACCGCAGCAGCATCTCTACAAATTCCCGGTTCCCCATGGGCCGGTCCTTAAAAAAATAAAGATGGCTGGGACATTTGGGGTGTCCCTGGCAGTCTGACGATCCGAATCCGGGAACCGGTTTGCCCCCCAACCTTTGAAGTTCCGCCGCCAGATCGCATTCCAGATTCCGGTAACTCATGATCGGGAACCCTTTGATGGTCTTTGCGAACGGGGTGAGGTAGTCAATATGCCAGCGTTTCTGTTTCCGTATCTTCCGCAGATGCCGGTTGATCCGTTTGGCAAGGTTCTTTCGTGCGGACCCCGCGTACACATACCAGCCCGCCTTAAAGTGAATAGTCCCGAGGCCGCCGGTTTCAATATCGCAGGTCTCGGCAAGTTCAATCTGAATAAGATAGTTCCCCGCATCGGACGAGGCAAGTTCCCCGTGGGAAAGATCCACCGGAATGCGGGCCGCCGCGAGATGGGCCATGCCGGTATTGCCACATTCCAGAAGGCAGGCGTGGATTGCCACCGGCCCGGTCCCGCCGCCGGCAGCATTTCTGCGTTGAGCCGCCACTTTCACTGTCGCATCTTCCGCAGGCCACGGGTCTGCCGCATGTCCGTATTTGCTTAAGGCCGCCGCGAATTCGCTGTCCGTGTGGAGGTTCGGGATAAAGCGTTCAGGTTTACTGTGGACGATAACAAAAAGTACGTGACAGGAATAACCTTGCCCGCTTAATTCCGCCAGCTCTTCAAGGTGTTTCAGCGCCCGGCCGCTGGGGGCGTCGGGGAACATGGCGACCCCGTATTCGATGAGGGAACAGGCCTTTACTTCAATAAGGTGCCTGACACCTTTTTTGTCGATGCAGAGAAAATCAAACCGGGAATCTCCAAGGGTAAACTCCGGGTGTATCTCTTTGATGTTGGGGATGATCTCTTTTAGAATGATCTGCTCCGCCGCCTTATTGGCACGCGCGGAAAAGAGGGGAGCCACCGCGTCCCGGTAATAAATGCCCACCGCGGTGTAGGGGGTCTTTGCCTTCTCATTCCCCCCGCGTCTTTTTTCCAGGATGAGCCGTGCGCCGGGAAAAACAAATTCGATGAGCCGCCCGGGATTGGGACAGTGGCAGGGAATCTCCGTTTTGCCGTCTTTGGCGATAATCAAAAACCTGTTCGGCCTTCTTACAAACAACGCTTCACGGTCAGGGGAAAAAAGTTTTACTTCATCCTTCATGTTCATTCCGGTTTGCGGATGACATCCCACTGGGTCGCCAGCATGCCGCTGAACATCAGGATGAAGCCCAGCAGGGTCCAGGGACCCAATGGTTCCGAAAGGATGATCACCCCGCCGATGGCGGCGAAGCAGCCTTCCAGGCTGAGGATAATGGTGGCATGGGCCGGGGGCGCGTCCTTTTGGGCAACCACCTGGAGGGTATAGGCGATGCCCACCGAGCCGAATCCGCTGTAGAGGATGGGGATGAGCGCGTCGGCGGACAGGAGAATGCTGTCCTTTCCGGCGGCAAGGCCGGCGATTAAATCGGGAAGGCTCTGCCAGGAAAAAGTTCCCGACGCAATCAGGCCGGGATCAATATGGGCAGCCAGGCCACTCATCGAAGGTTCGATGACCAAGGCTATGATCAGGGAAAAGAGGCCGCACCAGAGGAACTGTCCGGCGGAGAGGACTATTGGATCGATGCGCGGCGCCAGCTGGTCGATTACAAGGATGTGAAAGGCCCAGAAGATGGCGCCTATCGCGGTAATTATATCGCCGGGATTGATCGAGCCCCAGGGATGCGAAGCATCCCCATGGCCCGCTGCGCTGAGGAAGTAGAGGCCGGTCAGGGTGAGGACCGCCCCAATCCAGGTGGGGATGCCGGTCTTCCGTCCCAGAAAAATGCCGAAGATCGGGGTCAGCACCACGTAGAGCCCGGTGATAAATCCGGAGTTTCCCGCAGTGGTAAACATGATCCCGACCTGCTGCAGTGTTGCTGCGAGAAAGAGGCAGGTCCCCGCCGCAAGGGAATAGAGGATGAAATTATTTTTCTGCGCAGGGCCTTTGCGTTCAATTTTTTTATGGCCCCTCCGCCGTATGAGGACAACAGGGACCAATGAAAGGCTTCCCAGCAGAAACCGTATGCCGTTAAAACTGAAGGGCCCCATGTATTCCATGCCGGAACGCTGTGCCACAAAGGCGAAACCCCAGATGGCGGCGGTAAGCAGCATCAGCGCGTCCGAACGTAATGCGCGCGAGGTGAATGGATTGCGACGTTTATTCATAAAATCATGTTACCATAAAAGCAAAAAAAATCCCCCGGCAGGAACCGGGGGTATTCATTCAAAAAAGTGATTAATGTTCTTCCCGAAGCAGGGGGTCCTTAAAACCCGCTATTCCGATCTGCCGTGTTACGGATTCTACATCCTCTGACCGTATTCCGGAAAGTACCACCCGGAAGTTTTCGCCGTTCCGTTCATAGACCGGGTTAAGCCCCACCCGTTTCAACTTGTCAAAGGTTTCTACCGCGTTTTTTGCCACCTTGTAGGAACCAACCTGAATCCGGTATACCTTGTTCGGCGCAGGCGCGGGAATGCCCTTTATTTCCGCCGGAGCCGCGCTCGGGACAGGCGGGGGAGGGGGCGGCAAAGGCTGAGCCTGAACCGGCTGTTGCGGCTGAATCGGCTGAACTTGCTGCTGCGGTTGGGGGATAACCGGTTGAATCGGCTGCTGGACCGGCACCGGCATCGCTGGTTGTACCGGCTGCGTCACCTGCTGTATCGGTTGTACCGGCGCCGGCTGCGGTTGAACCTGCTGTATGGGCTGCTGAATCTGTACGGCCGGTTGGACAGGCTGCTGCTGAACTATTACCGGTGCGGGCGCCTGCGGCATGATGACCTGGGACAGAG
>BOAU01000150.1 GCA_026002025.1 Spirochaetia bacterium
ATAATACACAATTATAATTAGCTATTGAAATTTCAATAGACAAAATATAATTTAATTCTCTTTCAACAACAATTCCATCCTGCAAAGGAATCTTGACTTTGGCAATGAAATTCTGTAAAGCGGCCCCTTTCTTTCTAACCACTTCTGCGATAGAATAAGGTACATTTACCATTGGATAAGCTCTTGTACCACTTCTAACATTTACATTAATAACAGCATCATCAGTCAAATAAATTGCAGGAATACTCAATACAAATTCTTTCCATGTTTCTTTTTGACTAATAATACTCGTTAGAGACAAAGCAGAGTCCACAATATTTTTTCTTTCTACAGCAATATTACCAACTATATTATTTTCATCTAGAAAATGTTTGCGTAACTCAGGAAAAATGAATGCTTGATTCAATATTCCAGCAATTTCGTTCTTTCTTTGTGTAGAAATATTAAGCTCCCTAATTAAAGGGAAAAGCGTTTGATAATTTGTAATGAGACCATAATGCAAGGGCGGTATTTCTGTTTGTCTTGTTTTTTTTAAGTTTTTTATTAACTCTTTTGTGCTTTTTTTCTGATCTTTCGTTAAGCCTTTGGCGATCGTCTCATTAATAGGATCAATATATTTTTTGAGTAATTGTTCTTGTTCGGTAGACAAATGTCTAACATTGCTAAGAAGCAAATCGAAAGCCAAATTTAAATTTTTTTCTCTATCTGATATCGCAGCCAAAGAAATATATGTTTGTGCCGCATAATATCGTAACGCCCATTGTGTTTCATTTGTATTTGCTACTAATTTAGATAAGTAATTTGCTGCCTCATTAGAATAGACAGATCTATTTTTAAAAACATAATCCATTGAAATAATAACAAGAGGCAGTATTTTTGCATATTCATAATCCTTACGGAATATAGCTGACTGTATTGCCTCGTATTCTTTAGAAGCATTGATGCATTCTTGATATAATTCTAATTGGTAATAAGTTTCAGCTAAGGTAAGCCAATAAGAACCATATTTTGCATAAGTTTCTTTATTGCTTTCTAAAAACTGCCTTCTTTGCTGCAAATTCTCGTTTAATTTATATGATACAAATTTATCTATACTTTCCTCGTTCAAAGTATCATTTCCTGATAAATTATTGCTTCTCGCAACATCTATCATATAACTGAAAGTCCTTTTTCGCAAATCGTGTAATGTTGCAGATTCATTATCATCTAATTTCCAATTTCCTTGCAAGTATTGAATTTCCGCTTCGTTTTTTGTATTTTGATATCTCATCACAGAATCCAATGCCATTAACGCTGTCGATGCTATCGTTTTTAATATTACTGTTTTTCCCCCACCCAGTTGGATAGTACCTGCTGATTGGATAGTACCTAATAGATATAGCGGGTTTGGCATCGCCTGAGTTATTGCTTGTGCTTGACCATTTTCAAATAGAAATTGTAATCGTTCACGCTGTAGGCTTATAATGCGAAAGCTTTCGATATCGTCCAGCATAATTTCAAGATAGTCTTGGGTAGTTTCATCAACAATACCTGGATTTGTATTATTAATTAACACATTATATACATCTTCTAACATTAATCGATTGTTTTTTGAGCTATTTATAATTCTTGATTCTGTTGCTAAATAATTTAACATAGCAATTGAAGTATTTCCATTATTTTGTGAATAAAGAAATTCATTGCCTAGTATAAAAGAAATAATTACCAAATAAATTACCTTTTTCATAAAACACTCCTCAATTTATTGTAGGGACCCCCTAAAAACTCAATACCAGATCAAAATACACGTAATTTTATCATATTTTATTAATAATTTCAAGTATTTTTGCCAAAATTTATTATTTTTTAGACACTGTTGCATCACTGCATATAGTGTATTTCCCCCTTTTAGTACACTATATGCAGTGGCGATAAAAAGTAGATTTTGTACTAATTCCTTATAGTATAACGAATTAGCATTGCAACAAAGTCATTTTTACATAAAATTCAGCCCCAATTTCATTTAATGTTCTGGTTGTTTGTGAAGTTTTTACAAGCCGAATAAGGAAACCGTAAACGTCAAAAGCGCCCCACCTTATAAAAAAACAGTCACGGCCCTAAACTTCCGGGAATCAAACTTTTCGGAGGCGAAAATGAAGCGTTACAGCGAAGACGAGAAGCGGATGTGGGTGGAGGACTGGAAAGAAAGCGGAAAGAGCCGGTACACCTACGCAAAAAGGAACGGCCTGAACCCGGCAACCTTAAATAACTGGGTGAGAGAAGCCGAGGGGCCCCAGGATTTTGTGGAAATAAAGCCCCCAATGCCCGTTCCAATGGGATGCGTGCCGGAAATCCTCATAGAAAAAGGGGACATCAAAGTCCACATCCCGGTGGCCATCAACCGGCAGGATTTACGTGCGGTTATCCAAAGTCTGGGATGGCAGCCATGACCATAGATTTAAGCAAGGTAAAGCTCTACATCCGGCCCGGACACACGGACATGAGGAAGGCGGTCAACGGGCTGACCCTTTTGGTGAAAGAAAAGATGGAGCAGGATCCCTTCAGTGGAAGTGGCGAACCAAAGGTTCGATATCTATTTTGCAGCCGGAACGGGAAACTGTTGAAGGCGGTATGGTGGGACGAGACCGGGTTCTGGATGAGCCATCGAACCAAAGGTTCGAAACGGCTGGAGAAGGATCGGTTTCCCTGGCCGTCTACGGCGGAGGAAGCCCTGGAGATAACGGGCGAAGAAATCCTGATGCTGTTGCGGGGGATCGATTTTTTCAAAGCACATAAAGCGATAAAATATAAACGGGCAAGTTAAAAAAAGTATTTCCATTGATTGCCTATTGTGGTAGAATAACTGTCATGGAAATGGCAGCCGCAATAGGCGATGAAATAAAAAACTATATCCTGCGAATTGAAAACGAAAATAAAGAATTAAAACGTACTACGAAACA
>BOAU01000151.1 GCA_026002025.1 Spirochaetia bacterium
TCCTAATTTTGGTTTAGTTTGTTGTTTAAGGCTTCCTTAAAGCCATCCAATAATTCGCTGATTGTTGCAAAGAACATCTCGGCCTCTTTCTCCAGATTTTGTTGTAATTTAGCATAAAGAAAAGGGGTGTCTTTATACCTTTCAGCTTCCTTTGTTTGCTTTGCAATGCGTTCGGCGAATGTGGCGGTACTTCGGTCAAACGTATCCATCATTTCTGCGATTTTTTGCTGTGAAAATTTCGTTAAATCCGTCCGTATTTGCATTGCTTGTTGGGACAGTTCACCTTCATATCCTTGAAGTTTTGATTTGATAATCATCTGCCCTTCGTTTTTTGTTAATTCAAGCTGTACGTGCACCCATGCTTTGAGCATATCCTGGCGGACTCCGTACATATCTTTCATGTTTTGTATGGACAATTCTTCATTTTCACGAAGTATTCTGCCGGGAAACATTATTCCAAAAATGCCGGGGCGCCTCTGTATCTCAAAATTGACCGATTGAAGCGCGCTATCATTTCCGGTTTGTATAGCGTCCCGCAAGTTTCTTGCGACAATTTGAAGACCTTCATTATCACCGCCTGCTTCCCCAATTCTTGACAGACTTTGTTCCTTTTCCATCTTACTCTCCTTGTTTTTTTCAAGATATTTATTTTTGACTATTTTCCCCTCTTCCTGTCTATACTCTAATTCACGAGTCTGTTCTTTTTTCTCCTCGTCTTTCACAAGTTCACGTAAATCAGCGCCGCAAGTTTCGCAGAAATTTTTGAGAATAACTGTCTCGCCGCATTTTGGGCATGTTATGTTCATTAATTAATAGTCTCCTTATTATCCTACCCAAAAGCCATGGTCATATCGGAAGCTTGGTTAAATGCCACATGCGAATCCGTTTGATATGGTCAGGCTGACCTTCTACGAGATTGGGGTGAAAGTCCTCTAAAGAAATCATATGGCCGATCCGGCGCCCGCGCATCCGCATCTTCAGGGACAAACCGCCTTTGGGAGAAATCCCATTTTTGGATACCCTCAATACGGTTCCACATATACAGTTCCCACCCGAGTGTCTTTGCCGAGTTAACCAGCAGCGCGTGTACCCGTAGAGTCTCATAGCTGATGATTTGGATAACCCTCGCGTTAGCTTTTATTAAGTTTAGCAGTTGTTCTTCATTTGTCTTTTCACCCATAACAATCCTTCCTTTATTGGACAAAATTATAACCCAAGCGGGGGGAACGGCTCAACCGGCATTTCCAAAACACTTAAAAAAGGTAAAAAATGACCTCATTATTAAAATGTCAGCTATTCGCTATATGTATATTTTCTAAATCTATTGGTTTTTTACCCCTTGTTCAAGTATCCTTTATTTCTCTTGCATACTTAACATTAGTATAGTATAATCTGTTCTATGTCGCAAATTTTCATCGGAACCTGTGGTTACTTCTATAAAGACTGGGTAGGCCCGGTCTACCCTAAAGGCACCCGGCAGGAGGACTATCTCCCCCTGTACGCCGGGCATCTTTCCACGGTGGAGCTGGATAACCAATAAGACCGTCACGGAAGACAACGTAAAGCTTTTGGTTTCGTGTGCAAGGACGCGTTGGAAGATAGAAAACGAGCATAATGGCGAACAGTAGTTCGCACCGTCTTAAAGAACCATGGCTATAACCTTTATAACCGGTTCCTTTTTGATCAGCGGCCCCTTTTGGTTTATGGGCGGGTGATGGAAGATTGGGGGGCGGTGTCGCCGGATTGGGGCCGGAAACAAGCCTGTCAACGGACAAGGTAGCGGGGATGAGCCGAAATAAGGTTATACGGGAATTCAAAAAACTGGATGTGGAACTACAGGATTTTATACTCCAACAGATAGATTTTCTGGTTGATTTTCAGAACAAAAAAGTTATCAAAAGAGAGCCATAGCCCGTGAAGGGCTGTATTAGCCATTGAATTTGATGAGGAAACAACCAGGATTATTTCGGCCAGAACCGCAAATAAAGGAGAGGAGGAAGCATATTATGGCAATAGTGCGTTATACTTCGGAAACCGTCCCTAAACCCACCAGGGAAGATTGGGATCGGCTGAAAAATCTTAAAGATGCAGATATCGACTATTCCGATATTCCCGAAATAACCGATTTTTCCAAATTTCGTCCCTGGGAACAGCGAAAAATGTTTAAACCGGTAAAAGTTGCCGTTACCTGCAAACTGGATGCCGATGTTGTAGCCTGGCTCAAGCAGGACGGAAAGGGTTATCAAACCCGCCTTAATTCTATTTTGCGTCAGGTCATGGCCCACGCCCAATGACCATCCCTAACATGGCCTGTCTTAAAATGGCATTTGCCCGGGTCTGATACCCCGGTCCCGCCTGTTTTAACCAGTCAAGCACATCCGCATCAAGGCGAATCTGAACTGTTTTTTTTACCGGTTTATACAATCGCTCATCAGGGTATTTGGGCTTAAATTCTTTAAGCTGTTCCGGGGTCTGTACCGGGCAATCACTGAAATCCCTGGTTTTAAAATCCTGTAATTCCGCGATGCGCTCATCGGTTAATTTGGTTTCGGTAGTTTTCATCATAATGCTCCTTTTCAAGCTTGACTATTCAGTTATGTATCTTAATAATAAAGAATAATGATTGACTATGATAAGTTCAAAAAATCCTTAAAACATCTGGTATTACAATATCAAAATTATACTGGCCTTGAGCACAGGGCCGAAC
>BOAU01000152.1 GCA_026002025.1 Spirochaetia bacterium
CTTTGGCCGTACCGGTTTCGACGGACAGTTCCGCAAAGGCCTCCAGAAGGGCGAAGCAGGGATAGATCCGGCGATTGGCGACCCAGGCCAAAAGACGGTTCCGCACCAGGGCCCGGACCTTCTCTTTCCGCTCCCCCAGCACCCGTTCCGCCCGGATATGGCAATTCCGAACCCGGGGCAGGGGATCATCGGGAAGATCCACCACACCCAGGCAGATGAGCATGTCCAGGGCACGGGAGATCATGGCGGGATCCTTCCCTTCCTCTTCAAGGAGGCTGCTCAAAAGGTATCCGGGGAAATAGCGGCCCAAAAGATGGAAGGCATAGGCGATTTCCCAGAGATCCCGGGACATTTCAGGCAGCAGCGCGGCCTGATTCCCCGTTTCCAGCCTGAGCACCCGGGGGAAAATACGATCCCAGGCCTTGATCCGCAGTTCCACCGGGCCGGATGTCCCTGAGGCCAGCGCCCCGGCGGCGTCCTGGCCGATATCGGCCGTTCCGTAGACCAAAAACTTTCCCTTGCCGGCAAAGGCGGCCCAGACCTCCATAAAAAGCCGGACCACCTCGTCCTCCGCCCGGTGGATGTTTTCAAGGATCAGTACCGGGCTCTTCTGCGTTCTTGCCGCCGCATCGGCGTAGGTTTCCAGGAGGAGCAGCAGAAAGCGGAAAGCGGTCCGGCCCATAAAGGCCGAAATTTCAGAGCGGAGCCGATCCCGGAACAGGGCCTCGCCCAAGCGGTCCAGTTCCCGCAGTGTTTCTACGTCCGCGCCGGTATTCACGATAAATTTCCGTATTTTAGGGCTATAGGCATCGGCCAGGGGGGCAAGGAGGCGGCCCCCGGCGCCAAAACGGACAACCAGGGGCGGGGTTTCACCGAGAATTTCCGCGCAATGCCGGTACAGGCCGTCCCGTTTCCCCGAATAGGGGGCGCCCAGGAGGAGCATGTTCCTGATCTTCCCCTGTGCCAGGGCCTTTTGTATGGTCTCCCGCAGGGGGTAGACCCTGGCGTAAAGCTTCGCAAAGGGCTTTATGCCCGTCAGCCGCAGATAGTCCCCGCCAGAGGCGCCGTCTTGGGCCCCATCCGCGCTCCGGACCGGGGGCTTGGCCTCGGGCTCTCCAAAATAACCGTAATACCCCAGCGCCTGCTGTACCACCGGATCGCACCAGAGGCCGATCGTAGTCTCGCCGGTGATCTCCTCATCCCCCTGGGCATAGGAATCATGGTGCGCTCCGCCTCCGGCAAGACGGCGGCAAAGGGCATCCTCATCATCCTCCGGGATATCCCGGCCGATGACCATGGTATAACCGTAGAGTTCCGCGGCGGCTTCGTTCAGGGACTTAAGGATGTTTTCAATAAGAAGGAGGATGTCGAGCCAGACCCCCAGAGCGTTTTCATCAAAAGAAGCGGTCAGGAGCCGACGTTCTTTCCTGAGTGTTCCCCCGGCTGCCTCAATGGCCCGGATCATGGATTTTTCCAGACCATCGATCAATTCGGGCCGGGTACGGCGGAGCTGGGATTTGAACCGGAGGGAGAACAACAACCGAATCATGATGTGTCAGTATATACCGGGCTTGTCCTTCCCTCAAGAGCCGTGGTAAATTTCCCTATATTTCATGGGGGTGTACTATGGTTTCTGAAGCGCTGAAGCACAGGTCCCTCTTAACCTGGCTGGACTATACGGAAGAGGAAATCCGCTATCTGCTGGATCTTTCCAAACAACTCAAGGCAGAGAAAAAACAAGGCGAAGTCCATCAGCGTTTTTTGGGCAAGACCATTGCCCTGCTCTTTGAAAAACGTTCCACCCGGACCCGCTGCGCCTTTGAAACCGCCTTTGGGGAAGAAGGGGGGCACCCGGTGTTCCTCTCCACGGCGGACATCCAGATGGGGGCCAAGGAATCCATTGAGGACACCGCCCGGATTCTGGGCCGCATGTTCGACGCCATCCAGTTCCGGGGCTTCAAACAGTCCACCGTGGAAACCCTGGCCAAGTACTCCGGGGTACCGGTCTACAACGGCCTTACCGACGACTTCCACCCCACCCAGGCCCTGGCGGATATCCTTACTTTGGAAGAAAATTTCGGCCCCTCAAAGGGGAAAAAGCTCTGTTTTGTAGGGGACGGCCGGAACAACGTGGCCCGGTCCCTGATCGTGATCTGCGCCAAGTTGGGAATCCACTTTACGGTGATCACCCCCCCGTCCCTTAACCCCGATGCCGCCCTGCTCTCGACATGCGCCCCCCTGGCCGACGCCTCAGGGGCCAAAATCACCGTCACCGCCGACACCGCCGAGGTCAAAGGGGCGGACGCCCTCTACACCGATGTGTGGGTTTCCATGGGGGAGGAAGCCAAAAAGGAAGAACGCCGCCAGCTCCTCTCCCCCTACCAGGTGAACCAGGCCCTGATGGACAGGACCGGCCGCAAGGACAGCATCTTTCTTCATTGTTTACCCGCGGTCAAAGGCGAAGAGGTCACCGCCGATGTGATCGACGGCCCCCAAAGCCGCGCCTGGGACGAGGGGGAAAACCGCAAGCACACGATAAAGGCGATAATGGCGGCAACCCTATTATGATTAACCACGGACCACACTAACCACACGGACAAAAGGAAAGAAAACAAAGCAAGAGTCCGTGTGGGCAGTGGTTATTTTTCTTAAGTTGTGATATATTTGACT
>BOAU01000153.1 GCA_026002025.1 Spirochaetia bacterium
ATCATATACCCTGTATGATTCAACCGGCGGGGTAATTTTAAGCGGCAGCACCGACATTAAAGGGCGGGGAAACACTACTTGGGAAATGCCGAAAAAGTCCTATTCCCTGAAATTATCGTCAAAGAAATCCTTGCTGGATATGCCGGAACATAAACGGTGGGCTTTATTGGCAAACTATTCCGACAAAACCCTGCTGCGTACTGAAACGGCGTTCAAGCTGGGTGCGCTTTTTGATAATATGGCATGGACCCCGCGTTCCGAACAGGTTGTTTTTTGCCTAAACGATGAATTTCTCGGGGTATATCAACTGACGGAGGCAATCAAAATAGATGACAACCGGGTCAATATCAGCAAGACCATATCGAAGAAAAAACCGGAGGGTGGGTATATTCTTGAAATTGATGTAAGAAAGGGGGAAGCCTTCAATTTTACTACCACAAGGGGCATCGTGTTTTGCTGTTCCGATCCTGACGATGAATTGGATAAGGTAATTGAGGGGGATACCAGAACGATATTTGAAAAGATACAGGAAGATGTCCAGCAGGCTGAGGATGTGCTTTATTCAGATGATTTTAAAGATCCGGCTGATGGTTACCGGAAATATCTCGATGTTGTATCATTTGTTGACTGGTATCTGGTTAATGAGATTACTAAAAACAATGATGCTGTCTTCTTTTCAAGTGTTTATATGTATTACGATCCGGATAAAAAGAAGTACTGTATGGGGCCGCTTTGGGATTTTGATATTTCAATAGGAAATGTCGATTATAATGGCAATGATAATCCTTTAGGATTTTGGATAAAAGATTCCCCCTGGATTTCAAGATTGTTTGAGGATCCTTATTTTGTGTCATTGGTACAGACCAGGTGGAACAGCAAAAGATACGCTCTTGACACCCTGCCGCAATATATTGATGAACGGGCAGGTTATTTGGATACTGCCCAAGAGTATAATTTCAGGAAGTGGAACATTTTGGGCACTTATGTGTGGCTCAATGCGGTGGTTACCGGGAGTTATCAGGGTGAAATAACATATTTAAAATCATGGCTTACCCGGAGGATAGATTGGTTTGAAGGGGCCATTGGCGGTTTATAAGTTCGGCTCCTTCACCCCCTTAATCAAAAAAATCCATTCCCACCGGAAGGATCATCCCGGTACTTGTTCCGCCTGGAATTTGTATCATCCTTCCAGATTGCGTTCATATCCAGACTCTGCATCCACTCCAGACCGTTTTTAGGCATCCATGGGGAAGTATGGTTATGCTCCCAAACTTTAGTCGGCGGCGAGGCAAGCGGCTGGATCGGTTCTTCTTTAGGCGGCTGAGGGGCTGTTATCTGGATGCCGGTGGGAAGGGGGGTAAGTTCGTAATCCATGCCGTCCAGACGGAGTTTGGTGACCTGGAAAAACCGTTCCTGTGAAGAATCGGGGGCGGCAGGGGCGTAGCCTTCAAGCTCCGCCCGTTTGCCGATGTCCAGGCCATTAATAAAGCCGATGTAACGATCCAGGCCCGTAATATACCAGACAACGCCGTTCCTGTCGGTGAGGGTAATCATCCCCCGGCTGATGCCCAATATACCGCTGACGATCACCCTGGACGGGCCGGGGACAATATTGTTATATTGGGTATCCGGATATTGCCAGACATTCCCGTAGGATGTTTGGGCAAAGATCAGTCCAAACACAGAAAAAACAAGGATTACAAAAATAACGATCCGCTTCATAAAAACTCCATAGGGCTATGATCTTATACCCAATATCGACAGAATTTTTATCAAAATGATAATTATTTGTTGAACTGGTTCACCATCAGCATCGGCTGATGGGTGGCGTCCAGGGTGTCCCGCCAGAGATTGCCCTCGGGTTCCACGTGGTTCCGGTGGGAGATCACCTCCCTGATGGGCAGATGGACAAACTCGTTGTTCACCAGGCCGATGATCAGCTTGGTCTTTCCCGCCATGGCCGCGTGAACCGCCGCGTCCCCCAGCCGCTCGCAGTAAATCGAATCCGAGGGATTCGCCGGAGCGGAGCGGATGATATAACTGGGATCGATGTATTTAAGGTTCACCTCGATCTTCTTTTCATCAAAGTACTTGTTGATCCGGTCCCGGAGGTAGGTGCCCACATCGGCCATCTTGAGGTTTCCCCCGGCGTCCAGTTTCTTCTCGGTCAGGAGCTGGTCCTGCATGGCCCCTTCGGCTATCACGATCACCGCATGGTGCTGCTTGGTAATCCGGTCTTCCAGGTGATGGAGAAAGCCGTTATAACACTCAAGGTTGAAGGGTACCTCGGGGATCAGCACGAAGTTAACCTCGTGGCTGGCAAGGGCCGTATGAACGGCGATAAAGCCGGACTCCCGGCCCATTACCTTTACGAGGCCGATGCCGTTAATCGCCGAGCTTGCCTCCATGTGGGCCGCCGCGACAACCTCCACCGCCTTGTCCACCGCCGTGTCAAAGCCAAAGGAACGCTGGATCAGGGCAAAGTCATTATCCACGGTTTTGGGAATGCCGATCATGGCGATCTTGAGCTTGCGTTTATCTATTTCTTCAGCGATTTCCAGGGTGCCCCGCTGGGTCCCGTCCCCGCCGATGGTAAAAAGCATGTTCAGGTTGAGCTGCTCCATGGCGTCCACGATCTTGCCCAC
>BOAU01000154.1 GCA_026002025.1 Spirochaetia bacterium
GAGCAGGATCATGCCGAACAGCCGCTCCACGTTGTTCAGGGCGAAGCAGAACAGGTAAAAGGCGGAACCGGCGCAGACGCCGTTCAGGAACTGGAAGGCCATAAACAGGGAAAACCGCGCCAGGCCCTCGGGCAATAAAAGCTGAAAGGGGAGGATTACACCGCACAGGACGGCCCCCAGGCGGAGGGCGGGGATTATGAGGCGTTTTGGCAGCAGGGCCAGGACAAGCCAGCCGAGGCCCAGGGGAAATAGCATAAGCTCCCAGGATTCCAGCCCCAACGGGCGGAAGTGCTGGTCAAAGTACCGGAGGTCGCCGATGATGACGGACAGGGGGAAAACGAGGATTGCCGCCCAGAGGCCGCCGCGAAAATTCCGGGGGGAGAGTTCGTCCCGGCTGGTAAGGATATTGCTAAGGGTTTGTTTGAATTCACTCACGGGTTAGGTTGTCCTCCGTTTAGAGTATCTTGAGGGACTGCCTTTTTCAAGTCCGGTGTCCGTTTCAGCGGCTTGTATGCCTGTAAAATGCCGTCCAGATAGCCCTGAACATACATCTTTTGCTTTTCGGAAAGCATTTCGAGCCTTTTTTCAAGGGATATTTGCTGTATCTCCATTAGAATATCCTGCACCTACATCATTCTTATGAAGTGATATTATATATCACTTGGATATAAAATATCAAGGGGTATTATATACAATATTCTTCCGATTTTTTCGTTTTATTTAAGCAGATTATCGGGAAAAGTCCCAAAAACTATATGGAAGGTTTGATCGAATAAATTTTTTTGGTATACTCAGGAGTGTGTACAAGACATTGGCCGCCCGGCTGGAGTTTTTACTTTCCAATTTGGGTGTTAAACAACTGGATTTTGCCCAACAAATAGGGTTTGCCCAATCGTATATCTCCATGATTCTGAACGGCTCAAAAACCAGCCCCCGGCCCCGGTTTTTCGAGGCCATTGCCCGTGAATTCAACGTCAACCCCCAATGGCTCCGTGACGGCGCCGGGGAGGTATACATTGTCCCCGGCCTTGACTTACCGGTTCCCAACGCCGCCGAACTTTTCACCAAATACTGCCGTCTCCCTCCGGACGAACAGGCGGTAGTTGAAAAAATTATCAACGCCTTTCTGCTCCAAAACATAACAGGGGATGAAAAATAAAAATACTATCGCAGCCTGTTCACCCAGAGCCGTAACTTATGCGCCGCCCAGTGTACAATGAGGAGCCGGAGCCGCGGGTGATCGATAAGTTCATCATCCAGGGCTGCTTCCGCAAGAACCGCTTGGGCGATTGCGTTGTCCGGCTCTTCTTTTAATTCCAGAATCCAGCGGGAGAGGAGCGCGCCGTTTTTTTCGCGGGCATAGGCGGACACAGCGGCCTGGATATTTTTTGCGTGGTTGGCGATGAGCGCAAACTCGGGGTTTTTTTTACCCGTGCGGTGATTACCAAGGTTTGATTTGTAATACTCAAAGGCCGCTTCCGCTTCATCCATGGCCAGTGTGGCAGCCATGGTTTCGGCGGAGCCTTGATCCTGAGACTCTTGGGCCGATTCCAGAAAACGCACCAGGATGGGATAAAACAGATTCTGTGTGTCAAGAATCGATGCCATGGCGAGGATCACTTCGTCCCGCAGATAGGGCGGGGGATTGGCGGAACGGAGAATATCAAGCAGCACCGAAAGTGAATTGGGGGAACGGTAAATGCCGAATGCTTCCACTCCCATTATTTTGAGCCGGGGATTTTTTGTTTTAAGAATTATCTGTTCAATATGGGGACGGAAGGCTTCATCCTCAAGGCGGGCCAATGCGATCATGGCTTCGCCCGCGAGCATGTAGTCCCGGGATGCGGCCAGTTCCCGCAGTAAGGGTATTGCGGAAAAAACCCGGTGATTTCCCAAAATGCGGGCGGAAATATAGGCGGTGGTAAAGGGATTGTTGATCAGGTCCGACAGAAGGGCCTTTTCCGCGTCTTCGTTTAATGTTTTCAGGGTTTCCATGGCCCGCAGTGATTCTAATCTGATAGCAAGCCGCGGCGATCGGGCCCGCTCCAAAAGTCCCTTGATGGCAAGCTGGGATGGGGTGTCGTGGAGCGCGCCCAGGAGCACTTCCTCCTCGTGGGAATCACTGGTTTTGTTCAGCCGGTCAAGAAGGGCGATGGCCCGCAGGTCCCGGAATGAGAACATCACTTCAAGTGCGCCCCGGAAGGGCAGTGCCCCCAGAGGGGTGAGTTTGCGCTGCAGTATCACTACAAAAATGGTGATCCCAATCAGAATGATATATAGAATTTTAAAGGCGATGAATTTTGACAGGCCGAAGCCGGACATGATGTCCAACAGTAATCCTGCGGCAAAGGAGCCCCCCGCGCCCGCAACGCCGAAGATAAAGAAATAGAGGATACCCATGTCCAGCATCAGGTCCATGGGAACCAGCCCCAGAAAATAGGTCTGGGCGATTCCCTCCGCCCCAAGAAAACCAAAGTTCATCACAAAGAACAAAAAAGAAAGAAAAAGAATCGCCGTAGAAAGACTGTCTGTTGCGCCTGAGGGAAAAAAGATGATGGGGATCATGCTGACAAGGCTGGTTAATATGGTGAGGATGAAAATGGGCTTTGCGCCGATCCGGTCCACAAGGAATTTGATC
>BOAU01000155.1 GCA_026002025.1 Spirochaetia bacterium
GAGGTGCTTAAGATCGCCTTTGCCAACGCCCCCGATGTTTACACCTATCCTGTACCCGCATCAATAGATGATGAGCTGGAAATCCCCGCGGGAAAAGCCCGGCTCAATGTGCTGGCCTTTGGCGGCCTTTCCCCGGTCAAGGAAGAAGAAACTCTGCGGATTCCCATTTCGTTTACCAATTATGTGAAAATTGCCCTGCCGGTTATGGCTGAACGGCCCTCCCGGATACGGAAGGTGGAACTGGTTATTGATCAGGGACAGGTCTTTGAACTTGACCTTCTTGAGGACATGGGAAAAGTGGCCCGTGAAACCTTTAAGGAAAAACAGGATGTGATTTATCTTAAGACCATAATCCGCGCAACCATGAAGGGAGTGGCGTCCTCCGTTATGGATGCCGCCGCTTCTTCCGATAACATAGACGGCACCACCGCGCTGGTCCTGGGCCTCCTCAGTTTTGGAAACAAGATTTTTGCGGAGGCAAGCGAGCAGGCGGATCTCCGCATGTCCCGATATTTTCCCGCCAGGGCATATGTCGGCGGCATTAACCTGGACCCGGGGACCTACTCCTTTACGGTGAATTACCGCGACGCATCAGGCGGGGTGCTTGCTTCTTTCCGGCAGGAAAATATAATGATATACAAAGATCGGCTTAATCTCTTGGAAGCCGTGTGTCTGAAATGAGGAGCGGTGATGCCGGATCAGCTTGTTCATAAGAATCTGGAGTTCATTAAAATTCTGCCCGGCTGGGCCCAGGAACTGGCCAATAAATACCGCTCAAAAACCACCAACCTTTATATCGTGCATGGCAATATCCGGGACTTTCTTCCCCATGAAATGAATGAGGATGAATTTATTTTTGCCCGTGTCCAGGAGTATATTTCGGATGTGCTTTTCGGCAATCAGGATATTATCATCTTTTATGATTGTTCCAGCGGGGTGACTTTTTGTACCAAAGAAATGGCCCAGGATTACCAGGCCGCCATGCAGGCCATGTACCCCCAGGCAGAGCCTGAGGATTTTATTTCCTCGGACCCGAAAAAAAGTTTTTTCTATATGGAAAAATATTTTCTCTCCAAGATCCCCCGGAACGGCCGCGGCGCCCCCCGCGTGGTGCTGATCATGGATTACGTGGAGTCCATCGTCCCCGCCGGGGAACTGATACGCCTTACCGAGGATGACCGCTACTGCATGGTGACATTGAACCGCTGGGCCAATGATCCGGTTTTTACCGTTGGGGATGTGTCCGTCATTCTGCTGACGGAAAACCTGGCGGACATTTCTTCCCGGCTGGTAAGTTCCCCTGCCACGGTAAAGGTGGGGGTTCCCTTTCCCGATGAAAACGTGCGGGCCAGTTTCCTCAGGTTTAAGGAAGCCCATGGGGAACTCCTTCTGGAGCGGGGCCTCAATGCGGAGCGGGTGGCATCCATTACCAGCGGCCTTAATCTGATGAACCTGAACCGGCTTGTGCTTGAGGGCTTCGAGGCGGACAAACCCCTGTCTCTGGAATACCTCCGCCAGAAAAAAAAGGAAATGATCGAAAACGAGGCCCTGGGGCTTTTGGAATTTATGGATACGGTCCACGACCTTTCCTATGTGTCGGGCCACGATTTTGTAAAGAAGCGCTTCAAGAGCGCCGCCCGGGCCATCAAGATGGGCCGCCTGGACGTGCTCCCCATGGGCTACCTGATCGCCGGTCCCGTGGGCACGGGAAAAAGTTTTCTCGTCAGCGCCTTTGCCGGGGAGATCGGCATCCCCATGGTGAAGTTCCGCAATTTCCGTTCCAAGTGGCAGGGTGACACCGAATCAAATTTGGAAAAGGTCCTCAACATCCTCACCGCCATGTCCCCGGTTGCGGTGATGATCGACGAAGCCGACGCCTTCCTCGGCGATCGGGATCAGGACGGGGATTCCGGCACCAGTAACCGTGTCTTTGCCCAGCTTGCCGGCTTTATGGGCAACACCGCCTACCGGGGGAAGATCATCTGGTTCCTCATCACCTGCCGCCCGGACCTTATCCCCATTGACCTAAAGCGCCAGGGCCGCGCCGAGGAACACCTTGCCCTCTTTTACCCCGAAACCGGCCCGGAGCGGGAGGCCCTCTTCGACACCCTGGTCCGCAAGCTTGACCTGTCGATCCGCAAATTTCCCATCAGTGACCTTTTCAGAAAATTCCACCATGAATTTTCCGGCGCTGACCTTGAGGCGGTGCTTATCCGCGCAAAACTCCGGGCCGCCATGGAGGACCGCAGCTTTATCACCCGCGAAGACATGGAAGAAGTGATGGGTGATTTTGTTCCCTCCGCCTATCCCCACGAAATTGAACTGCAGAACCTGGTGGCTGTTCTGGAATGTACTTCAAAGGAGATGATCCCCAAACGCTTCCAAAATTTGGACCGTACCAAACTGGTCAAGGATATTCAGGAGATCAAGTCGCTGCTGGGGGAGCGGGGGTAAGGTTGCAATTTTCTCCTCGGCGGCAAACAGGGCAACACGATGAGGGCGGATGATTTTTCATGTTGCCCGCGCCGCCTCCCTTTTCGTATCTTATAGAAAAGGATTAAAAA
>BOAU01000156.1 GCA_026002025.1 Spirochaetia bacterium
TAAAATGCTCCGGTACCGTGAATACTGCACCCTCATCTTTCTCATCCCCCTGGTAATTCCTTCGGGGTCCATGGTGTTTTTCTGGAAGTCCCTGTTTTCATATAACGGCGCATTGAACGGCCTGCTGTACCATATCGGCATCGGAAAAATAAACTGGCTCGATTCAAACCTCGCGCTGCCGGTGATGATACTGATCTTTATCTGGAAAAACGCCGGTTATAACATGGTACTCTTCCTTGCGGGGCTGCATAATATCCCCAAGGAATATTACGAAGCCGCCTGGATGGACAGCGTCGGCGCCATGGGGGTGTTCCGTCATATAACCATGCCCTGCCTGATGCCGACATCGGTGTTGGTGCTGATCATGTCGATCATTAATTCATTTAAAATATTCAGGGAGATATATCTTGTCACCGGAACCTATCCTCACGGCAGTATTTATACCTTGCAGCATTTTATGAATAACATGTTTGTTTCCCTGAATTACCCGCGGCTCTGCGCCGCCACAGCGGTTCTGGTGTTCATCATTACCCTCTGTACCCAATCACTGCTGGGTATGGAAAGGAAGGCGATCCCATGAACAAGGATTATGACCGGATCATCGGTCCCATACTGCTGGCCATTGGACTCAT
This sequence comes from Spirochaetia bacterium, assembly GCA_026002025.1. The sequence continues at coordinate 633 of BOAU01000156.1, forward strand.
AAGTATGCTTCCCCTGATTATCACCTTGAGCAATTCCTTTATGAGCGAAGATGAGATAGTGATGAACTACGCAGCCCGGCCCACTGCCTTTGATCTGATCGACGGCATCACCGAAACCTTCAAGCGGATCAGTCTGATACCCCGGCGGGTAAGCGGCGGCCAATACACGGAAGCCCTGCTGAACCAGCCCGCATTTTTGGTGCTGCTCATGAACTCTGTCAAAATTACCCTGCCGGTTATCCTGGGGAATCTTGTCATTTCCCTGCTCTCCGCCTATGGCTTTACCCTCTGGAAATGGAAATACAAGGAAACGGTGTTTATGGCATATATCGTGGTAATGCTCATGCCCTTACAGGCAGTATTGGTACCGAACTATATTATCGCCAACCTATTGCATATCAACAGAACTTATCTCGCGATTATACTGCCCGGTATCTTTTCTCCCTTTGGAGTGTTTCTGCTGCGCCAGGGCATGAAGGCCCTGCCAGACGCGTATTTTGAGGCCGCCCGCATGGACGGCGCGGGGAACTGGTATATTTTGCTGCGCATCGTTGTGCCGCAATTGCGGTCCTCCATCACTGCACTGGCCATGCTGACCTTTATTGAATACTGGAACCTGGTGGAACAGGCGCTTATCTTTATCGATGATTATACCAGGGAGCCCCTGTCGGTATACCTTTCCCGGCTGGCCGACGGCCGCATGGGGCTCATCTTCGCGGTTTCCTGTGTCTATATGCTGCTGCCCCTCTGGTTCCTGCTGATTGGCCAACGGGACCTGGAAAAGGGCATAGAACTTTCGGGGGTCAGGTAAGGTGCAATTCAATAAACGAACAACAGGTTTGCTGCTTATCGCCGTGCTGGGGCTGCTCCTGTTCTTTTCAAAAACCATCTATACCTATAATCTGCCTGAAGTTACCGGGACGCGGCCTTTCCGGGGGAGTCTTGACAAACTGGAGCTCAGCTCCGGCGCTGCGGACTATGGGGACCTTGAAACCATTTACGCGGCGGTGGGCGGAATCGTTAATACCGTTTCTGTCAGGGAAGGGGACCATGTCGCTAAAGGACAGGAACTGTTCCGCATGGAGTATAAGGCCGAAAGCGTGGAACGGAAACTGCATGAACTGGAAAACAACAGGGAAAAGCTTTGCATTGATATTAAAAATACCCAATTGAAGCTGGAGCGTATAGATCAGGCCCTCGCCGGAGCGGAATCAATTGAGGAAAACGCCCCAAACATTATCGGCCTTGAAATAGCGAAGGCACGGAACGTCCTGCTGGCCGCGGAATTCGCCTTTGAATACGGGAGGATAAGCCGGAACGATCTCCAGGGGGCGCAAAACGACCTGCAATCCCTGCTGCTTAAATACGAGGCCGAACGCATTGATCTGCAATTCAGTCTGGACATGAAAAATACGGACATGAAAAACCTGATGATCGAGGCCGAAGCTTCCCAGAGTATGCTCTCCGATTTCAGGACCTACGCCGTCATTACCGCTCCCGCGGAGGGTATGGTATATTCCCTGAATGTAAAGAAGGGAATGTATATCGGCGAAAATGCCCCCATGGTTTCCATAGGTACGGGCAGCGCCTTTACGGTTGACTGTACTGTTTCCGATGACAACAATTTTATCATTCCCGGCGATATCTGCCGCCTGTATAACGCTTCCCATGAGATAGACGGCATTGTTGCCCGTGTCTGGCCCTCATCCGGCGGAAAGATGGTGCGTGTTTCTGTTTTTTCCGATGAGATAAGCGCCGGTGAAAATTTTGAAGTTCAGTTTGAAAAGCAAAGCGCCGCCCTCTTTACCCTGATACCGAACGGCGCGCTGAATCAGGATAATGAGGGCTACTTTTTGTATCAGATAAAACGGACAAAGGGTATTATGGGGGAGGAATACTACCTTGAACGCCTCAATGTGTATATCGGAGA
>BOAU01000157.1 GCA_026002025.1 Spirochaetia bacterium
GTATATATAGCGTGCAATGATAGAGACTCATAATTTTAAAAGTATTCCAGATGGTTTTTTCCAGAGTTTTGGGCGCATTTCGTATAACACATACAGTTTACGCTGCACCGCAGTAGCGGCTTGGCGATAGCTTTCACGTTCATTGCCGCACAACCGATCAATACAAGAATTCATCATGACAATACAAAGCGGAAATCCCGCCGACCCGAATTGGGAAATTACCGGCATGGTAAGGTGAGTGCAAAGAGGGCTAAAAACCCCGCCTTGCGGGGAAGCTTGTTGTAAACCTCTTCGTCAAGGATCGCGCCCCGTTTAAAATCCTGGGGGAAAAGCGGGAGTTGGAAAGCAAAGAGAAAGATCCCCGCCAGCAGGATAAAACGGAATTTGCCCCGCATACTAATTGCCTGTTCTACTTACCCGCAGGGTGTAGCGGTTATCTTCCGGATGATCATCACCAAGACAGGTTATTTTCAGATGATAGGTTCCCGGCTCAAGACGCTGACCTATGCGGGCGTCGTAATTATCCCCTGAATCATCATCCTCGGCAATTTCTTCATTTCCCTGATAGATGGTGATTATGGTATCCAGCTGGCTTTCTGTAAATACTGAAAGCTGTCCGCCATCGGGACCTATGGTCACTTTGTACCAGTCAATATCCTATTTTTAATGGTTGTTTTTACTCAAGGACTTTTTTCAGGACATAGTTATCGGCAAGAGCGTCGCTTATCCTTTTCCCGGCCATGTCCAATTGGATCAGGGTATTTTCCCCGACTTGATAATGCGGGGGCATATCCTTGACATCCAGTACAATGGCACTTCCGGCATCATTCCACTGAAAGGCGCCGGTCTCGGTAAAGACCTCTTCGCCCCGGTCAATGTATTGATAATTCATACTATAGGTCCCGTCATTGCCCAAAGTTATCTCAACATTGATGCCCGGCCCATCTGCCGCCGGTATTATTCCCCTATAAACACCATCCCAATTCACGCTGTTCCTTGAATTGTGGGCGGCATCAATAGCCCTGCCTGTTGATACGCATGCGCCCAATTCCAGCAACAAGAACGCCGCAGCAAACACTAAAAACATTTTTCGCATATTATTACTCCTATCCATAATAATCCAAATATTCTCCTGTTTTTATTTTGTTTTCCCTAAATATTGCCTCACAATGACCTATATGATACATCATATGTTTTATTTGACCCATCATTACATCAAAATTTGTCATTTTTTTATATTTTGCAGAGGGCGAATTCAGCCACTTGTCATCCTTCCCGTCGAACCATTTTTCAGCAATATTTTTTGATTCATTACAAAACTCTATAATATCCTGTTTTGAATATATTGTTTTGATAACCTTTTCCGGATTATCATCTAATTCTGTAATTACATTTTTCCCCATTATTTTCCCATCAAAATGATCATTTTCTTCCTGAAGCCAAAAATACATTCCAACAAAGGTATGTAATAATTGATGCCAAAATATAAATCCAGACTTTTTTTCATTCCACAATTCATCGGGACAAATTTCAATTATTTTTTCCAGCATGGCAAATGGTATAAAAAAATGGTTCTTCAGTGAATTTATAAAAATAGTATTTTCCATGGCCTTTGCCCTCTTTTTTATAATATACTCTTATATGCCTTTAACATGATATATCATCTTTTTCATTTTGTCAACAAATTTACAAATATTTTTTCTATTTTCTTAAAATTTTTTCCATTGCTTTTCCTTTAGCCAATTCATCAATCAATTTATCAAGATAACTTGCTCAACTGCCAGATCACTCCAAACTGATCGCATACCATACCAAAAAGCTCACTGAAAAAAGTTTTGTCCAGGGGCATATACACTTCGCCGCCTTCACTCAAATCCCTAAAAATCCGTTTGATTTCTTCGGCATTGGAGATACCAATTGTAAGCATAATATTATTTCCAATAGTATAGCCGGAATCTGTTGGGCAGTCGCAAAACATAACATTCATCCCGAACATGGGCATACAGGCGTATAAAATCCTGTCCTTATCCTGTTCGGAAGATCCTCCGGGATTTTGACCGTAGGTCATGATTTGTTCAGGCATTTTTACGCCAAAAACATTGGCGTAAAATTCCATTGCCTTTCGGCACTTACCGTTAAAAGAAAAATATACATCCAAAGACATTTGATTCCTCCTAAAAGTACTATACACCGGTTACACAAAGTACGAAACCCCCGCCTCAAAGATGTTCTGCCGTTTGTTTCCCGGAATATTGATATGTACAAATTCACCCCGCCGCTCCGAATGGCCCATCTTTCCCAGGATGCGGCCGTCCGGGCTGGTGAGACCCTCGATGGCAAAATCCGAGCCGTTGGGATTATCCGGTTCCGCAAGGGTTGGGTTACCCGCTGCATCGGCGTAGCAGAAGGGGACCTGCCCGCTGCGGAATAATGCTTCCCCTTCCTCCCGCCGG
>BOAU01000158.1 GCA_026002025.1 Spirochaetia bacterium
GCGGTGGTTCCTGCTGGGGTGGACAGATTGCTTACGTTGCCCGCGCTCAGCACCGGGGCGGTGGTATCCGAGGTTCCCGACACTACCGGGTTTACCCCGCTTATCGTCAGTACGGACGAAAGATTAACCGCCGCATCTTCCACGACAATGTAAGCCGTATAGGTGGAAGCTGGGGTAAGGCCGGTTACATAGATAGTATTTATCGCCGCAATTGCCGCCGCAGTTCCCTTTGCCACCGCAGTACCTTGTGCTTTCACGGTTGTCGCGCTAGGCGCAGATGCACCGGACGCCAACACTACGTAATAGTAGGTTCCCGCTTCACCGGAAGTAAACTTGAGGGTTGCGGTGGTTCCTGCTGGGGTGGACAGATTGCTTACGTTGCCCGCGCTCAGCACCGGGGCGGTGGTATCCGAGGTTCCCGACACTACCGGGTTTACCCCGCTTATCGTCAGTACGGACGAAAGATTAAGCGCCGCATCTTCCACGACAATGTAAGCCGTGTAGGTAGAGCTTGGGGTAAGGCCAGTTACATAGATAGTATTTAGCGCCGCAGTTGCCGCCGCCGTTCCCTTTGCTACCGCAGTACCTTGTGCTTTCACGGTTGCCTCATCAGGCGCGGTATCACTTGCCGCCAGCACTACGTAATAGTAGGTTCCCGCTTCACCGGAAGTAAATTTGAGGGTAGCGGTGGTTCCTGCTGTGGTGGATAGATCGCTCACACTGCCTGCGTTCAACACCGGGGCGATGGTATCCGGAGTTCCCGACACTACCGGGTTTACGCCGCTTATCGTCAGTACAGACGAAAGGTTAAGCGCCGCATCTTCTACGACAATGTAAGCCGTGTTGGTAGAACTTGGGGTAAGGCCGGTTACAGAGATAGTATTTACCGCCGCAGTTGCCGCCGCCGTTCCCTTTACTACCGCAGCACCTTGTGCTTTCACGGTTGCCTCATCAGGCGCGGTATCACTTGCCGCCAATACCACGTAATAGTAGGTCCCCGCTTCATCGGAGGTAAACTTGAGGGTTGCGGTGGTTCCCGCTGTGGTGGGCAGATCACTCACACTGCCTAAGCTTAACACCGGCACGGTGGTATCCGGGGTTCCCGCTATAACCGGATTTACGCCGCTTATCGTCAGTACGGTTGAAAGATTACCCGACGAATCCTCCACAACGATGTAAGCCGTGTAGGTAGAGCTTGGGGTAAGTCCGGTTACCGCAATGGTGTTTTCCGCCGCCAATGCAGGAGCGGTTCCGTGTATGCCGGAACTTGCGGCTTTTATCGCCGCCGCATCAGGCGCGGTTTCACTTGCCGCCAATACCACATAATAGTAGGTCCCCGCTTCATCGGAAGTAAACTTGAGGGTGGCGGTGGTTCCCGCTGCGGTGGACAGATCACCCACACTGCCCGCGCTTAATTCCGGGGCGGTGATGTCACCGCCGCCGTCCGGCGGGCAAGCGGTGAGCGTCAAACACAATGCCAGCATCACCGCTAAAGCCGCTTTTGAAAAAACTGATTTCCTGTTCATAAGAAATCTCCCTTACGTTTTAAGCCCGTTACGGCTCCTGCTTAAAAGCCCTCATACCGAGAGCCCTAAATCCCTGTCCTACTTCGCAGCCAGCACCAGCGCCGCCGTTACTCCCGCGCTAATCACCGCCGTCACCGGTATCCCTATCAGCGTAAAGCGCTTCCAAAACCTTGAGCTGTGCTCGTATTTCGCGGATAAGTCCGATTGCTTCTGAAAGGTTTCTGACATTCCGGTCAGTTGAGTCCGTAAGTCCGTCAATAATTGTTCGCGCTCGCGCAGTATTTGTTCGTTCTCGGTCAAGGTCCTGTTCAAGTCTTCCAACTGTCTGCTCTGCGTTTCGCTGTTGGAGAGCGTATCGAGCAGCAAGTTCTCCAGTTTGTCCAGATTGTCGTAGATGGAAGGCGGTTCCTGAGAGTAAAGCGGAAAAGAGAGCAGTAAGGATATAAGGCAGCATACGGCGGAGCAATGGCGCGGTTTCATGGCGCATCAAAGCCTCCGGGATGAGAAAATAAATGGTGTTTTGGGTAAAAACTTACATTAACGCAGAGTACACGGGGGGGGGTAATTCGTTACAATACAAGAAATTAAGCGATCTCATAAGCGGATTCAGCCCCCATAAAAGTAAGTACTTGAAAATTACTATATCATTCTTTTTCGGGGAATGCAAGCACTTTGAGCAGGAATTCCAAATTTAACCACTTTTCCACCCAAAGAGTGGAAAAGTCGACCACACGGACTCGTGGTTTCTTATCCTTTCCTTTGTCCGTGTGGTGCCGCCAGTAGGCTGGACCTGCCCCGAGCCGGTAGACAGAAAGTTAAGCCATAAAGAAACTCATTAAGGAGAGGAATTATGGCAGTAGAAAGACGGAAGTACACGCGGGACTACAAAGAGGCGGCGGTGGCAATGGCGGA
>BOAU01000159.1 GCA_026002025.1 Spirochaetia bacterium
AGGAGGATATGACACGCAACATAGTTCCAGTCCGGGTATTGCCGAACAAACATCGTAAATGGAATTATTTTAACAAGTACAAATGCAACCAAAAACCGAGCTTTTGAGGCTTAAGTTTATGATGTTGTGCCTGGCTTGGACGCTGCGCCGGCTGCCTCCTCGGACAGCCGGTGGAAGGCTGGCGCAGGGCGCGCATTACCGGGCTCTTGAAAGATACCGGCAATTATCCGGTGAAGTATTATATTTCATCGGATATTGAAAAAACCCTCAGGGAAAAATACGAGGTCATTGACAATCGAAAGGTCTATGGCGGCGCTAAAATCAACTGGATTAACAACGTTTCCTATATGCCAGAGGATGACGATACCAACTATACGATACTTTATCTGAAAACCCTGGAAGAATACGGTCTTAATTTCACCAGCGATAATGCAGCCGAAAGCTGGCTTACCAATGTGCCGATTTTTCATGTCTGTACCGCAGAACGGGCGGCTTATCATAATCTGGTCAATCTTGTTCCGCCGCCCCTTTCCGGTTCGTATTATAACGCCTACCGGGAGTGGATTGGGGCCCAGATCCGCGCGGATTTCTTCGGCTACATCTGTCCGGGGGATCCTGAACGGGCCGCTGAATACGCCTGGAGGGACGCCCGGATAAGCCACATAAAAAACGGCATTTATGGGGAAATGTTCTGCGCCGCCATGTTGGCCCGGGCCGCAGTCAGCGCCGATATGAAGGATATTATTCAAAGCGGCCTTGGGGAGATTCCGGAGAAATCACGTCTGACCGAAGGTATAAAAAAAGTTTTTTCCTGGCATGAAAAAGGCATAGGCTGGGAGGAAGCCCTTGAAAATATTCATACCATTTACGATGAAGCTAACGGTCATCATTGGTGCCATACCATTTCCAACGCCATGATCTGCGCTGTTTCTCTCCTCTGGGGCGGCGGGGATTTTGAAAAAACCATCGGCATCGCTATTTGCGCCGGGTTTGATACGGATTGCAACGCCGCTACAGCCGGTTCCATCGCCGGTATGGTATTGGGGGCTGCCGCCCTGCCGGACAAGTGGATTAAACCCCTGAACAACAAGGTCAAGTCCGGCATAGACGGCTTCGGCCTTACGGACATTTCCGAATTGGCGGAAAGAACCGTAAAGCTGATTTAGCCGCCTTATCCTTTGGTTTCGCGAATTATAAAGGCTTTTCCGGGCCCTCAATGCGGCCCGCTTCCATCAGGGCTATGTAAGAGAGGAGCCCTCCCCAATGGTAGAATTTATCGCTGTTTTTAACATCACAGCCTTCCCCGGTGTCGCCGTTAAAATTTTCGTGCACATGGCCCTTCGTCTTCCATTCTTTCATGATAAGGTTCAGCCCTTTTTCCGCCAGCATTTTACAGGGCTCCGTGAGATTGTAACGGCGCAGGGCCAGGTAGGCGAGGAAATTTGTCGGCGCCCAGATCCGGCCCCGCCAATAATCCTGATCTTTATATGCGGGATCATTGCGGGCGGTCATGGGGATGATAAATTCACCGTAAAATTCTTCGGGGTTGAAAAAATGTTCCTTCATCATCCGTTCCACCCGCTCCCTGGAAATTGTGTCAGAGAAAAGGGCGTAAAAATTGGTGGCGGAAATCCTGCGGTTAAATGCGCCTGTATCGCTGCGTTTATTGCAGTAAAGGCCGAACTCTTCATCCCACATTTCTTCCAGACCCTGTTTGGATTTTTCCGCCCGGTCGCGCAGTTCGGTCCCTTCGCTTCTGTCGATGAGATCGGCCAGATCCGCCAATGCCTCGCAGTCCATGATGTACAGCCCCGTGAGCCCCACGTCCGCCAATTCCAGGATGTGGGTAGTTTTATTGAAAGGTATATCGTCGTACATGGGGGAATTGTCCAGCCCCGATTCCAGGGCAGCACCAAAACGATCATCAATCCCGGCGGTTTCCCAATACTTGCCCAGCCTGGGCTCAAAGGGATTGGAACCCCAGCAAAGCTGACCATTGGGGAGCCGCCGGTTTTGGGCAAACCAGCGGTTCCAGTCGAGGAGATCATCATAAAGGTATTCTACGATCCATTTTTCACGGAAAGCCCGGTACAGTTCCCGAACAGCCATGGAACCCACCGGCGGCTGGGATCGATCCCGGCTCTTGTCATCATCGGCGGCGCCAAAATTAGGGATGAATCCCGCCTCGGTTTTTTCATGGGTGATCGCTATGGCATTCGTGTAGGCCAGTTCCTTGTTTTCAATCGCAGCGATGAGCGCAGAAAAATAAGTGTCCCAATCAAAAAGGATATAGCCGCCCCAAATACTACACTGATCCGGTGAAGCGTCTGTTTTTTCCAATCCTGACAATTTTAGTGGTTTTTGCCGCCGCCCTTTCCGTATCCTGTTCCCGGTCGGAGCCGCGGATTCCCTTTGGTTTT
>BOAU01000160.1 GCA_026002025.1 Spirochaetia bacterium
ACAGATATTTAATACTAAATGCCCAATCCCTTGAGCAGGAATGGAGTTTTGTGTATATTGAACCCTATACCAGCCTGGGAAAGGACTGGTTCGGCCGCTTTTTCATCAGCGCCCTGGGGGTAACCGTCCTGGTCCTGCTTATGGGCATCCTGGGTTCCGTCTTTTTTTCAAGGCGGATTTTTAATCCCATTAAGGCGATCTTTGAAAAAACCAATACAATAAAAACGAATGATCAAAAACTTAAGGAGACCGATTTAATTCTCCGGAAGATCGATGAACTTGTTCAGAACAATAAGCGGCTCGAAAAAAATGCCGGCGCCCTGCCCTATCCGGTACTCATTGAGAATGAAATTTACCTGGCCTTCAGGGACGGCGGCTGGGATAAATTTGAAGCCGCCGCCGCTTCGTTCCGCGCTTATTACACTGAAAAGCAGGCGAAGATAGAACAGGTCCGCTTTGCCTATCTACGGCTGCTCTGCGCCTCGGATTTCTTTTTTTCCGGCAACTTCGCGCTGAAGGATAATAACGAAGGCCCGGACTACCGGCAGATTTTTACCCTCGCCTCCATTGACGAAATCAATGAGTGGATGCTTGAATGGTTTTCCCGGGCCTTCAATTATATTCACGCCGACAAAAGAACCCAAAGCCGCCTGTTAAAAGATATATGCCGCTACATCGACACCCACCTTGGGGACGATATCACCGCAAAGGGCCTTTGGATTCAGTTTGATTATCACCCTTCTGCCCTGCGCAAACTTTTCCGGGAAGAGCTGCATCTGACCCTGAAAAGCTATGTGGATTCAAAACGGATCGAAAAGGCCAAGGAACTCCTGAGGGGCACCAATTTGAAAGTACAGGATATCGCCCGCCAGGTCGGCTATGCGCACACCCAGTCATTCATCGCTTTTTTTCATCAGACAGTACATTGCACCCCGGTTGAGTACCGGAATAGTACACCATAGGAAAACAGGTAAAGTTTCAAGCGGTAAGTTCCCGATGCCGAAAGCAGCTTACCAGATGATCGTTCACCAGCCCCGCGGACTGCATGTAGGAATAGATGATCGTGGGCCCCACAAAGGAAAAGCCCTTCTGTTTCAGTTCCTTTGAGATCTGTTCCGCCAGCGCCGTGGTGATCGGCACTTCCTTCATGCTATGCCAATGGTTCACGATGGGCTCCCCGTCCACAAAGTTCCAGAGCCATTTTGCAAAGGACTGCCGGCCCTCCATCATTTCAAGGTAGAGGCGGGCGTTTTCAATGGTAGATTGAATTTTCCGTTGGTTGCGGATGATCCGGGTATCGGCCATGAGGCGGTTCAGGTCCTTTGCGGTGTACCGGGCGATCTTTTCCGCGTCAAAGCCCTCAAAGGCTTCCCGGTAGCCTTCCCGGCGTTTCAAAATCGTGATCCAGGAGAGGCCCGCCTGCGCGCCCTCCAGGGTCAGGAGCTCAAAAAGTTTCTGGTTGTTTTTCAGGGGCTTACCCCATTCCTTGTCGTGGTATGCGGTATAGATTTCATCCCCTTCGCACCAAGGACAGCGAAGCTGGACCGGGGTTAATTCTTCCATACAACAATGATATTCTATTTATTGAAAAAATACTATATTAATGATAGGATCAAAAAAATGAACAAAACCATTAAAGAAAAAGCCAACCGGTTTTCCGTCAAGGCGGCTCAGCTCTACAAACATCTTTCGGCAAACAAAAGGGAGACGGTGCTGTCGGAACAGTATTTGAAGGCCGCGACCAGTGTGGGGGCAAACCTTTCCCGGGCCGATTTTGCCGCTAACAGAAACGACTATCTGACAAAGTTCTACACCGCCCTGCAGGGCTGCGGCGAATCGCGGTACTGGCTTGAAGTGATGTACGAAGCGGAGATCATCACCGAATTTGAATTTAACAGCAACCTTGAATCCTGCGAAGAAATGCAGAACATCCTCTCCGCCGCAATAAAAAGCATTCGCGAGCAGCAAAGCAAAACAGTTCCCTGAGGCCGTTGTCTTTTATCTGCAAGGTGAGGTTCCCCTCCGGGCTCGGCGGAATGTTTCGCTCATCACTTCCCGCTGATCATTCCACAATAAACATGACTTCCGTTTCTTTATCCCCATTTTAAGTAAATGGAAAACTAAATGGCCGACACTAACTATAATACCATGGTAAATTGGATCAAAAACAAATACCATGCGAAATTTGAAATACCTCAAATTTTCCTGAATAAAATATCTTTTTCCATAAAAATGTCAAATATTTTTCAAAAAACACTGAAACCACTTGACCTGGAGTTCACGACAAACGCATGAAAGAATTTCTTAACCATCTGATCCCCAAAAAACGGATAAATTTAAAAATTTAACCACGAACCACGCGAAAGACACGAACATTTTTGTGCAATTTTGTGCTTTTTCGTGGGGTTTGTGT
>BOAU01000161.1 GCA_026002025.1 Spirochaetia bacterium
AAATTGAAAAGATCTATGCCGCTCCGGGAAACGGCGGAACCGCGGCGGAACAGAAATGTGAAAATGTTTCCTTCGAGGAAGGGCAGTCTGCGCTGGTACAATTTGCGCGGCAGGAAAAAATCGATCTTACGGTTGTCGGCCCTGAGGACCCCCTGGCGGCGGGGATCGTTGACCGATTCCGGGAGGCGGGGCTTGCGATCATAGGCCCTGATCAAAGGGCGGCCCGGCTTGAAGCGAGCAAGGTCTACTCAAAGGCCTTTATGAAAAAATACGGCGTCCGCACCGCGGAAAGCCGGAACTTCAGCGATTCTGCGGAAGCATTGGACTACGCTGAAAAATATTTTGATAATGTCGGCGCATCTCCCCTGGTGATTAAGGCCGACGGCCTTGCGGCGGGAAAGGGCGTGGTGATTGCGGAAAATTTTGCGGAAGCGGAAACGGCCCTCACCGCTTTTATGAAAGACAGATCCCTGGGAAACGCCGGCGCTTCGGTGGTGCTGGAAGATTTTCTTGTGGGAAAGGAAGTGTCGGTACTGGCGGCGGTGAGTATCGTTCCCGGCAAAAAGGGATGCATCAGGCCCTTTGTTTCCGCACGGGATCACAAGCGCCGCTTTGAAGGCGGCCGGGGGCCGAACACCGGGGGCATGGGCGCCATCGCGCCGGCGCCGGACTTTACGCCGGAGGCCCAGGAGGATTTCATCAAATCGATTTTGGAACCCACTTTGCGCGGAATAGAAGCGGAAAACATGGATTACCGGGGCTTCATCTTTTTCGGCCTCATGGTGCATCAGAACCGCTGTTCCCTGCTGGAATACAATGTGCGCCTGGGTGACCCCGAAACACAGGCAGTGCTTCCCTTAATGGATTTTGATTTTGGAGAACTCTGCCTTTCCATCCTTGACGGTGATCTTGACTCATTTCCCCTCAGGTGGAAAACAGGCGCGGTCTGTGCGCCCGTGGCAGTTGCCGGGGGCTATCCCGGCAGCTATCGAAAAAATAACAGTATTACTGTCAATGAAAAAGAATTTGCGAAAACCGGAGCGCAGCTCTTTATCGCCGGGGCGCAGCAGGGAACAGGCGGAGAACTCCGCACTTCAGGCGGCCGGGTGCTTGCGGTTTCCGCCTGGGGCGGCAGTGCGGATGAGGCTTGGGCCAAAGCATACAGGGCCATGGACCTTATCAGCTTTGAAGGCATGGCCTGCCGGAAAGACATAGGCAGGGAAAACAATGAGTAAGGGAGACCCCCTTTTATGGCAGTTACTTTTACAGTTCATATTGATCATGGTGAACGCGGTTTTTGCCTGCGCCGAAATCGCGCTCCTGTCCATAAATGACAATAAGCTTGAAAAACTCGCCGCCACGGGGGACAAAAAGGCGAAACGGCTTTTGTCCCTCACCAAAGAGCCGGCAAAATTTCTGGCCACCATACAGGTGGGGATCACATTGGCGGGCTTTCTGGGCAGCGCCTTTGCGGCGGATAACTTTGCGGAAAAACTCACCGGCCATCTCGTCTCGACGGGAGTAAAAATTCCCGCCGCCACCATCAGCGTAGTGTCTGTGGTGATCATCACCATCATCCTCTCATTTTTTACCCTGGTCCTGGGGGAACTGGTCCCCAAACGGATCGCCATGAAAAAAGCGGACTCCCTTGCCTTTGCCATGTCGGCCCTGATCGTTTTTATTTCAAAAGCCTTTGCGCCGGTGGTGTGGTTCCTTACCAAATCAACCAACGGGATATTAAGGATTCTGCGGATCGATCCCAATACAGAGGACACTGAAATTACCGAAGAAGAAATCCGTCTGATGATCGACATGGGCAGCGCCAGGGGAACCATCAACGCAAGCGAAAAAGAAATCATCCATAATGTATTTGAATTTGATGATCGCAGTGTTGGTGAGATCATGACACACCGCCGCTATGTCACCATGCTCAGCCTTGAAGACAATGATACGGAGTGGGAAAAAACGATCATCGAAAACCGCCACAGTTTCTATCCGGTGTGCAACAAGAATCCCGACGACATCGCCGGGGTGCTCAGGTCTGACAGCTACTTCAGGCTTCAGTCGCGGGATCGCAAAACAGTACTTGCCCGGGCGGTGCGGCCCGCGCAGTTTGTTCCCATCACGGTAAAGGCTGACGCACTCTTCAAAAACATGAAAAAGAACCGCAGCCACTTTGCGGTGGTTCTGGATGAATACGGCAGCATGAACGGTATTGTTACCATGAATGATCTGCTGGAAGAACTGGTGGGCGATCTTGAGGATGATACTGCCGCCCCTCCGGACAGGCCCTTAATCGAAAGTACCGGAAACAATGAGTGGCTGATGAACGGCGCGGTTTCCCTGGACAAGGCGGCCCATGAAACGGGGCTCGCCCTGCCGGTGGATCAATACGATAC
>BOAU01000162.1 GCA_026002025.1 Spirochaetia bacterium
GAAAACCTCCCCCCCTGGCGGGAACCGGGGCCAGAGGAAGCCGCCCGGTTCCGGGATCAGGCGAAGCAGCGGACGGAGCATCCCCCAAAACGTTCCCAGCATTTCTATGATGCCCTCTGGCGGGCCCATACCAGGGCCGAATCCTATGAGCGCCTCAAGACGATTCACTTTCTGGGCAAAAAAATACTGATCCATTATGCGATCATGGAGGAACTCGCCCTGGTGGAAGAGCGGCTTCTTGCCGAAGCAAAGACCAATGCCCAGCTGCGGCAGTGGATAAACGGCCTCAATACCGTGGACACCTGGAACTGGCGGAGCATCGCCGCTACCGAGAGCCGGAGTTACCATGCCTACGGCGTTGCCCTTGACCTGCTCCCAAAAACCAGGAAGCTGGAAACCTACTGGCTCTGGACCGCCCGGACCAAGAGCGATTGGTGGAATGTTTCCTACGAAAGACGGCTCCATCCCCCGGAAGCGGCCGTCAAGGCCTTTGAGGCTTACGGCTTTATCTGGGGCGGAAAATGGGCCTTTTACGACACCATGCACTTTGAATACCGGCCGGAAATACTCATCCTGAACAATCTGCCCATAACGGACCTCCGCTGAGATCTGTTTTCCCTTCTTTTTTTCAAAGACAAGCCAATAGATTCAATTTTTCTACCATCGGTTATTTGTTGCAATTTGAGAGAAGCGTGACAATTTTTAGTATTAATATGGAAAAAAGTGAAAATAGCGCCGGCGAACAGGATATCCGTGTTTTATTTGCCAAAAATCTGAAGCATCTCCGGGAACAGCGGCGCCTCTCCCAAATGGAACTTTCCGGTATAACGGGGATTACCTTCAACTTTATCAACAGCATTGAAAACTGTAAAAAATGGGTCTCCCCGAAAACCATTGCGACCCTCGCATCCGCCCTGAACGTAAAGCCCCACCAGTTTTTTATTGATGAAAAGCTCTGGGATGCCAGTGAACGGGACATCTATCTGGATAACTTTTCCAATGAGATCCTGAAATGGGTAGGCGAACAGCGGACGCAATACCTTGAGGACGATGAAGAACTTAAGAAATAATTACTCCGCAGAAGCAGCAGCCGGAGCGGCCGCCGGTTCCAGCAGGGCCTTGAATTCCTTTTCGTCCACGGTTTCCTTTTCCAGAAGCCGGGCGGCCACGGTATCCAGCAGGTCCCGGCGCAGACTCAGGGTTTCCGTTACCTTGGCGTAGCGCTCTTCCACGATTTTGGCGATTTCCTCATCGATGTACTGCTGGGTGGCCTCGGAGTATTCCCGATGGAACATGGGCTCCTGGGCCGCTTCGCCGGGCATCCGCATCCCGCGGGAGGTGAGGGCCACATGCTTAAAGCGGCCGCTCATGCCGTAATCGGTGATCATCTTGCGGGCAATGTCCGTGGCCTTGGTCAGATCGTTGGCGGCGCCGGTGGAAAATTCCCCGGAGGCCATGGCTTCCGCAACCCGGCCGCCCAGGAGCACATCGATCCGCCCCAATAAATCCGATTCGGTAATGGTGAAGCGGTCCTCGATCGGCATTTGCAGGGTATAGCCCAAGGCATAGCCGCGGGGGATAATCGAAATCTTCTGCACCGGGTCCGAACCGGGGGTGAATGCGGCCACCAGTGCGTGGCCCGCTTCGTGGTAGGCGGTGAGCTTCCGTTCCGCCGGTTTCAGCACACGGGTCTTTTTCTGGAGCCCGGCCACGGTTTTTTCGATGGCCTCGTTGAAGTCCTGCTGCTCCACCAGATGACGGCCGCCCCGGACTGCCAGCAGGGCCGCCTCGTTCACGATGTTGGCAAGGTCCGCCCCGGAAAAGCCCGAGGTGACACGGGCAATGGCCTCCATGTCCACATGGGTGTGGAGTTTGACTTCCTTGGAGTG
Source organism: Spirochaetia bacterium (assembly GCA_026002025.1). The sequence continues at coordinate 1,890 of BOAU01000162.1, forward strand.
GATGCGCAGAATTTCCTCCCGGCCCTTGAGGTCAGGGCGGTCCACCAGGACCTGCCGGTCGAAGCGGCCGGGCCTCAGCAGCGCCGGGTCCAGTACATCGGGCCGATTGGTGGCGGCCAGGATGATGAGGCCGGTGGTGGAGTCAAAGCCGTCCATTTCAACCAGGAGCTGGTTCAGGGTCTGCTCCCGCTCGTCGTTGCCCCCGCCGATATTGTTCATCCGGCTCTTGCCGATGGCGTCCAGTTCATCAATAAAAATGATACAGGGGGCCTTGTCCCGGGCCTGCTTGAAGAGATCCCGCACACGGGCGGCGCCCACGCCGACAAACATCTCCACAAAGTCCGCGCCGCTCATGCGGAAAAAGGCAACCCCGGCCTCCCCGGCCACGGCGCGGGCTAAAAGGGTCTTGCCGGTTCCCGGAGGGCCCACCAGAAGCACCCCCTTGGGGATTTTTCCCCCGATATCGGTGTACTTTT
>BOAU01000163.1 GCA_026002025.1 Spirochaetia bacterium
TTGTACAAAGTGCTCAGTGTTTCTGCGGCGCTTACCGCAGAGGATGAGGATTGGGTGCTGTCCACACCTTTGGTATTCCCCGCTACGTTCACCAGGGTGCTGATCTCCGAAGCGTTGCCCCGGATGATCCCCGGTAAGGCCGCGGCAAAAAGTTCCTTCACCGTTCGGGTGCGATAAGGGGTTGCCCCGGCTCCCACGGGATCGAAAACCAAAGGGATACCCCGGCCGGCGGCCTTTACCATGGCCTTCTTCATGGCCCGCACCCAGGGCGGGCTTAAAGTACCGATGTTGATCACCAGAGCTCCGGCAATGGCCGCCATGTCCTCAGCCTCTTCCTCCGCATGGGCCATCACCGGGGAAGCGCCGATTGCCAGCAGTGCGTTGGCGGTATTGTTCATAACCACAAAATTAGTGATATTGTGCACCAGGGGCGACTGCTCCCGGATCTTTACCACATCATTCCAAACCGATTGTGCGCTGATCATTTATGTCTCCTGTTGTCCAAAATTTTGTCCGGCGGTAAAAACCTTTTCCAGATGTTTTCCCCAATTTTCTTCACGGGCGGGAAATTCCCGGCTGGTGTTGTCCAGTACAATCATCTCTTTTTTGTTAACCCGGTCAAAGAGCCGGTCCCGCAACATTACTTTTTCCATGGCGTCCAGTATTCCCGTTTCATGAAAATAGTCCATGGTGTTCCCCGCAATGCAAAGCATCAGGCCCTTCTCAAGCTGCTTCATAGTGCGCCCCGGACCGTAGGCAAAACCGTAGGTCCACACCCGGTCAAACCAGCCCACCAGTTTTGCCGGGGCTTCGCTCCAGAACAGGGGGTAGATAAACACAATAGCGTCACTGTCATTGATCTTCTGCTGTTCTGCAAGCACATCCACGGGAACCGGTGCGTCGAGCCGGTAATAAGCTTCCCGCTGATATTCGGCCTCACTCATGTCGGTTTGAAAATTCATTTTGTACAAATCGGAAAGAATATAACTATGCCCCGCGCTTTCAAGGCCCGCGATAAAACGATCCCGCACATGGCGGGTAAAGGAATCCTCCGAGGGATGGGCGTAGACGATAAAGACCTTCATGCGGTTTTTTATTCGGCGTACTGTGCCCAGTAGAGCTGATAGTAGAGCCCTTTCTTGGCCATAAGCTCGTCATGGGTACCGGCCTCAACAATCCGGCCGTCCTTGATGTACATGATCCGGGAACAGTCGCGGATGGTGGAGAGCCGGTGGGCGATGATAAAAGAAGTACGGCCCTTCATCAAGGTACGGATACCATCCTGCACCAGCTGCTCCGTGCCCGTATCAATGCTGCTAGTGGCCTCGTCCAGAACGAGGATCCGGGGATCACTCAAGAGGGTACGGGCAAAGGCGAGGAGCTGTTTTTCACCGTGGGAAATACCGCCCCCCCGTTCGGTGATGGGGGTTTCGTAACCCTGGGGGAGTTTTTCAATAAAACTGTTGGCCCCGATAAGTTCCGCCGCGGCCCGGACCTCCGCATCGGTGGCGTTCAGCTTGCCGTAACGGATATTGTCGGCGATGGTACCGGTAAACAAAAAGCTGTCCTGGAGCATGATCCCCATCTGGCTCCGCAGGGAATTGAGGGTCACCTTCATGATATCAAAGCCGTCGATGATCACCTTGCCGCTTTCGATATTGTAGAAGCGGCTCACCAGGTTTACGATGGTGGTCTTTCCCGCGCCGGTGGGTCCCACAAAAGCGATACTGTCGCTGGGGTCCGCCTGGAAGGAAACGTTTTTCAGAATCGGCCGGCCCGGATCATAGGCAAAGGTGACATCGTCAAATATGACATGCCCCCGCATGGCGGGCATTTCCACCGCATCAGGGGCGTCCTCGATCAGCGGCGGCTCGGCGATGGTGTCAAAGATACGGTCCAGGTAGGACATGCCCGTAACAAAGGTATTGTAGATATTCGCCAGGTTGATGATGGGCTGCCAGAAACGCCAGGCATAGTTCCCCATGGCAAGGAGCATGCCGAAACTCGCCATGGGATGCATCCAATAGGCCCCCATGATGTACACAAAGGAGAAAACGATCTGGCTGATCGTCTCCGTGGAAAACCACACCGAGTTGGAAATGTACTGTGCAGCCATCCAGGCCTTGTTCCGGTCATTTGCCAAGGCGTCCAGGGTACTAATGTTCCGGTGCTGCCGGTCAAAGGCCTGAGTCACCTTTACGCCGTCGATGGATTCCTGCACGTATGCGGTAAGGTTGGAATTCTTGTTCGACACGATCTGCCATGCATGGCGCTGCCGGGCCTTGATGGTCCAGATAAACAAGGCCAATAAAGGAAGCCCCAGCACGGTTACGGTGGCAAGGTGGGGATCGACCTTGTACAT
>BOAU01000164.1 GCA_026002025.1 Spirochaetia bacterium
TACTGCGTATTTCATTACCGTCCTTAAAAAATTCCATTGTTTCCTCCGTATTATTCCACATAAAATACGGCCATATATCCAGGTTATAGTGGGTAACCTGATCCGCCAGTTGATGGGCATAATTAAATGTTCCCATATTTTTTGGATCATTTTCCTGGGTTAATAATATTCCGTTTTTATTATAAACCGCCTCAAAATGCCCGTCTGCCGACATAAACTTTAAATTGTATTCTCCGTCTGTCCCATACATATGAAATGCCATACTTTGCCAGGGAAGTAATTTCCATTCAAATAAATTATTTTCTTTGCCCAATATAATTTGTACCATTTCATCCAAAGTTTTAGGCGCCCTTGAAAAATATATTCTGAAATAATGTTCTCTTTGAGATTTTACCTTACCTGTTTTATTTATTAATGCGGCAAATCTATGACCAAGGTTTATATACTCCTGATCGCCTAATGTATCTATATTTATTATTTTATTTTCAATTTGAAACATTAACAGATCAATTCAAGCTGGGCCATTATTTTTTTATTTTCATTAATTTTTGATTTAGCAAAAGAAATAGCTATGCCCACAATCATAAAAAGTACTATTATGGACAACATTATAATGCGTTTCTTCGTGATAAATTTCTTCATCTATGCAGCTTCTTTCACTTAACACCACAAATCTGCGATGCATACTAAACTTACGGATGATCCGCGATAAGCTTGCCCCGCTGGCCGGTTAATTCAAGGTAGGCTATGTCCGCAAGGCCGAAGTTTGCATTTTTGGTAAAGTCCTTGGTGTATTCGTCGTAGAGCATGTCTTCGTACATTTCACCCGCAAAACCCTGGTCAAGAAGCCCTGACTTCTGTACCGTGTTCCGCATCCCGGTGATCAGGGTTTTTACCAAAAATGTTTCCAGGGCCTCGCACTGTTCGTAAAGCTTATCTGTCTTGTCAATTTTTGCTTTATGAGAATTGCCAATGGATGAAGTTTCACTTTCGTCATTCTGCGCCTTTGTCAAAATATCAGCAAAACTATTACCGGTAACAGAACTATTCCCCGCAGAGCTGCGTACAATACTTAAAGATTCCAGAGAGAATCTGTTCTGATCAAGGTACTGTGCGCCAAGGCTTTCTACATCCATATTAATTCCTCACTACCGCTTTAAGGCTGTCGCGGTACCCAGCATGTTGTCGCTGGTCTGTATGGTCTTGGAATTGAACTCGTAGGCGCGCTGGGCCACGATAAGGTCCACCATGGCTTTTACCACGGACACGTTGGACATTTCCAAAAACTTGTGCTCAAGCTGGCCCATGCCCTCGTAGCCGGGACGGCCCGCGATGGCCTCTCCGGAGGCGCCGCTTACCTTGAAAAGATTTTCACCCACCGCGGTAAGGCCCACGGGGTTGGGAAAACGGTACAGATCGATCTGGCCCACATCAACAGGATCATTCGCATTGATAGTGGGAACCTTAACGCTTACCCTGCCGTCCTTTGCTATGGTGATGGTCTCGGGCAAAAAGCCCTCGGGCATGGTGATCTCCGGGAGCAGCCAATAACCCTGGGAACTTACCATGCGGCCATCAGAATCAACCTTGAAGGAGCCGTTCCGGGTATAGGCATAACTGCCGTCGTACATCTGGATGCGGAAGAAGCCCTCCCCCACGATTGCCGCATCGGTGGGCACATCCGTGGACTGGGGCGCGCCCTGGGAGAATATCCGCTGGGTGTCCGCAAGTTTGACGCCGTGGCCCATCTGGATGCCCACGGGGACAACGGTGTCCTCGGTGGCCGGTGTGCCCGCGGTCTTTACGGTCTGGTAGAGGAGGTCCTCAAAATCGGCCCGCTGCATCTTGTAACCCGTGGTGTTCACGTTTGCCAGATTATTGGAAATCGTATCAATATTGGCCTGCTGGCCTATCATCCCGGAAGCGCCGGTCCATAAACTTCTAACCATCTTTTACTCCTTAACCATTCATACGGGTAACTTGGTTGATCAAAGTGCCCAGCATGGTGTCTCCGCTCTGGATGATCTTTTGGTTTGCCTCGTAGGCGCGGTTTATTTCGATCATCCGCACCATCTCCACCACGGGGTCCACATTGGAGGCTTCGGTAAAGCCCTGGACCACCCGGGGGCGGCGGCCTTCTTCGATTACTTCCGCGGGGCCCGAGGTGTCGCTTTCCCGCCAGAGGCTGGAACCCTGTTTTTCAAGATAACGGTCAAGATCGAATTCCACAATTTTGAGGGTGTCCAAAAGGGCGGTTTGTTCCCAGGTGTTGTTTTCACGGGAGATCATTAAATCGGGATCATCGGCATAGGCGGCGTTTATCCAGATCTGGCC
>BOAU01000165.1 GCA_026002025.1 Spirochaetia bacterium
TCCCCGGTAAAGAGCGCCACGGGGCGTTTTGGGTTGGCAACCTTTGCCCCCTCCGCCGCGCCAAGGCCGTAGCCCATGGTCCCCAAGCCCCCTGATGTCAAAAAAGAACGGGGCCGGTTCACGGGAAAAAACTGTGCGGTCCACATCTGATGCTGGCCAACATCGGTCACAACGATGGCATCAGGACCGAGGGCCTTCGCGGTCTCTTCAATAACAAAGCGGGGATGCAGACGGTGCTGTCCCGCGGCCTCCCGTGTGTGAGTCTGGGGAATATGGGTCTTCCACTTTTCAACTTCACCGTTCCAGTCGGTGGTGAGTTTTGCGGGAAGTTTTTCCAGCAATTTGGCAAGTGTAATTTTGACGTCCCCCACCACCCAGGCCTGTGCGGGAACATTCTTGTTGATCTCCGCAGGATCAATATCAAAGTGAAGCACCTGCGCGGTTTTTGCAAACCTGTCGGCCTGGCTCGTGACCCGATCGGAAAACCGTGCGCCGATAGCCACCAGAAGATCAGCCTTCTGCGCGGCCTTGTTGGAGGCCACGGTGCCGTGCATGCCGATAAGCCCCGTGCAGAGCCGGTGATCCTGGGGAAAACCGCCGATGCCCATGAGGCTCAAGGCCACCGGCGCGTTGAGCCGTTCCGCAAGCTCCTTCAGTTCGGCGGATGCGCCGGAGATGATCACCCCGCCCCCGGCGTAGAGCACGGGCCTCCGTGCGGAACTCAGTAATGCCGCAGCCCTTTCAATATCATCATCGGTAAAATCAAGCCGCTCGTTCCGTTCCACAAGGCGCCGGGATCGGGCGCTCAACACAGTATTACTGTTGAGTGAAACCTGCGCTTCCGCATAAGGAATCCATTCGGCGGAAACAGCGGTGATATCCTTGGGGATATCGATGAGCACCGGACCGGGGCGGCCCGATTGGGCAACGATAAAGGCTTCGCGGACAAGCTCCGCAAGTTCGTTCACATTTTTCACGATCCAGTTGTGCTTGACCACGGGCATGGAAATACCCGCGATGTCCACTTCCTGAAAACTGTCCTTTCCCAAAATGCCCGTGGGCACGTTCCCGGTGATCGCAACCAAAGGCACCGAGTCCATACTTGCGGTGGCAATGCCGGTGATCAGGTTTGTTGCGCCGGGGCCGGATGTGGCGATGCACACCCCCACCTTTCCGGTGGACCGGGCATAACCATCGGCGGCATGGGCCGCGTGCTGTTCGTGGCTCACCAAAATGTGCCGGATGCGGTCACGCTGTTTGTACAATTCATCATATATATTCAGGACCGCCCCGCCGGGATAACCGAACACGGTATCCACACCCTGTTCGATTAAAGCCTCAATGAGGATTCTTGCGCCAGAATACTGCATACATTTCTCCATTATTCATTCCTTAAACACCGCGCCTGTTGCGGCGGATGTCACCTGCTTTGCGTAGCGCGCAAGATAACCGGTGCTTACCTTGGAGGGCAGGGGCTGCCAGTTCTTGCGGCGTTCTGTTAATTCATCGTCACTCAATTTGACAGTAATACTGCGGCCGGGAATGTCGATGTTGATGATGTCCCCTTCCCGCAGGAGCCCGATGGGTCCGCCTTCCGCGGCTTCCGGGGAAACATGGCCGATGGCGGCGCCCTTGGTGGCCCCGGAGAAACGGCCGTCTGTGATCAGCGCAACCTTGTCGTCCAGGCCCATGCCGGCAAGAGCGCCCGTGGGGGCGAGCATCTCCTTCATACCGGGGCCGCCCCGGGGTCCTTCGTAGCGGATCACGATCACGTCGCCGGGTTTTATTTTGCCCCCCATAATGGCGTCGAAGGCGGTTTCCTCGGTATCGAAAATCCGGGCCGGCCCTTGGTGTTTTAACATGCCGGGGGCGACCGCGCTTTGCTTAACCACGCAGCCGTCTGGGGCCAGGTTACCCCAAAGTGCCGCAAGGCCGCCGGTGGGCAAATAGGGGTTTTCAATGGGCCGAATGATGGCGCCGGTGGTATGGATGGCATCTTGTACCATATCACCCAAATGACCGTAAACAGTGGGGGCCTTAAGATCAACAAGGTTCTTTTTTGAAAGTTCCAGTAATACTGCGGGGATGCCGCCGGCGGCGTGGAGATCCTCAATGGCATCGGAACCAGCGGGGGCAAGTTTGCAGAGGTTCGGGGTGACGGCGCTCACCTTGTTGAGCAAATTCAGATCCAGCTTGAATCCCGCTTCGTGGGCAATGGCCGGTAAGTGGAGGGCGGTATTGGTGGAACATCCCAGGGCCATGTCCAGGGCCAGGGCGTTGAGGAAGGCCCGCTCGGTCAAAATCGACCGGGGG
>BOAU01000166.1 GCA_026002025.1 Spirochaetia bacterium
AACGAGATGGAAGACACCTTTTTCAAAGATAAGGATGATGAAGAGATTCGTACCGTGGATACACCGCTTTCTGAAATTCAAAATCTTATTGATAACGCCGATCCGGTTTTGCTGATAGAAAATTCCGATGCCCAAAGGGAACTATTGGAAAAAACCGCCGCCAAAGGGTATCACCTTGAGGCGGCGCAGGGCGGCCGGGTTTTGTTTTCCAACTTAACCGGCAAAGAGAAATCCCGTATCGCAAAATACGTTGGTCCGGTTGTTCTGTCCCATGCGCAGTCCGATCCCCGGACGCTTTGGGTTTACAAAGATGAAAGAAAATTTTTGCGGCATAGCGTGGAAACAATATCGCCGCCCCTTGTATTCATTGTGGCCGGGGCAAAAGAAGAGGAACAAGATGAGGAAATGGGAGCGGGATCTATCGCGGTCATCATAACAGGCGGCGTCCTGCTTATTGCGGCGGTCATTTTTATTGTCATACTGGTCAGTCTTTTTTTGGCAAACCGGATGGTGAAAAACATTGTGCTTCCCCTTGATAACCTCATTGAAGGGGCGCAGCGCATACAGGAAGGAAACCTGGACGAGAATATTCCCTTTGGGGGCGTTGAAGAACTGGAAAAGGTCTGCGGCGCTTTCAACGAAATGCAGCGCCGGCTTAAAGCAAATATACAAAAGAACGGGATATATGAACAGAACAGAAAAGAAATGCTCGCCGGTATTTCGCATGATCTGCGCACGCCCCTTACCTCCATCAAGAACTATGTAAAAGGCTTGCAGGATGATATTGCCAAAACGCCCGAAAAGCAGCGGGAATACCTGGATGTGGTGTACCGGAAATCCTGTGTAATGGAGGTGCTTATAAACCAGTTGTTTTTGTTTTCCAAACTTGAAACCGGCAATCTTCCCTTTCAGTTTAAGCCGGTTCCCATTCAGAAATATGTGGTCACGGTGCTGGATTCCCTTGAATATGATTTGAAAAAAAATAACGCCGCCCTTACGCTGAACAGCTCCTGTACCGGCGAACAGGTTCTTCTGGACACGGAACAAATGACCAGGGTGATTACCAATATACTTGATAACAGCGTAAAATATAATCCGCTCAGGCACATAAACATTACCGTTACGGTGCTCCCGGAACGGGAAACCGGCAAACTCGTCATCAGAATACAGGATGACGGAGTCGGCGTACCGGAAAAACAGTTTTCCCATTTGTTTGAAAGCTTTTACCGGGGGGATGAGTCGCGAAATAACTATGCCGAGGGAAGCGGGCTGGGGCTTGCGATTGCCAAAAACATTGTGATTGCTCATAATGGAAGCATTTCCGCCGAGAACCAAAACGGCCTGGCGATCACTATTACACTGCCTGAGGAAAAGGGGAATGAATCGTGAAGCGTATCCTGATAGCGGAAGACGATGCGGAAATAGCGGTCATCGAAAAAGACTATTTGATCATTAACGGGTTTGAGGCGGATATTGCGGCAGACGGCATACTGGCGCTTGAAATGATACAGGCAAACCAATACGACCTGCTGCTGCTCGACGTGATGATGCCCGGAAAAAACGGGTTTGAACTTTGCAGGGAAATACGTGACACCGTAAGCGCACCCATATTACTGGTAACCGCGAAAACAGATTCGGTAGACAAAATCCGTGGGCTTGGTTTCGGGGCGGATGATTACATAACGAAGCCCTTTGAAATACTTGAGCTTGTGGCGCGGGTAAAATCCCATCTTGCCCGGTATGAGCGGCTGACCAACGGAAATAAAATCGAAAAAACCCCGGATCAAGAGGAAGATAAAATTGTTGTCGGCGATTTGATGATACTGGCGCAGGCGTACAAAGTCTTTGTCAGGGGAGACGAGGTAAAATTCACCAACCGGGAATTTGAACTGCTGCTGTTTCTTGTTAAAAACCCCAATACTGTTTTTTCGAAAAATACGCTTTTCGAAGAGATCTGGGGACATGACTATATAGGCGACACCGCTACCGTTACCGTGCATATCAACCGCATACGCGAAAAAATAGAAGCGGACAGCCGCAATCCCCAATATATTGATACGGTCTGGGGCGCGGGATACCGGTTTAATAAGTGAAACGGTTCCAAAATAGAAATCAATTAACCACTGACCACACTGACTCTCACGGACAAAGACGGACTCATACTTCCCTATCTTTTCTTCCGTCCGTGTGGGTCTGTGTGGTCAGTGGTTAAATTCTTAATTTTGGAAATGCTCAAGTGAAACGGTTTTTTGACGGAATTTAGAAATTATTTAGAAATATTTTATACTTATTCTATTGCTAATAT
>BOAU01000167.1 GCA_026002025.1 Spirochaetia bacterium
CCGCTGGCCGGACGCCTTACTTATCGGCACCCTCCAGGGGGTGGCGATTATCCCCGGGGTGTCCCGGTCCGGCGCTACCCTTTCGGGGGCTCTTTCCCGGAAACTGAACCGGGATTTTGCCGCCCGGTTCTCCTTTCTGCTGTCCATCCCGGCAATTCTGGGAGCCCTGGTTTTACAGGTAAAGGATCTGGTTGATCCCGCGGAAGGCGCAGCGGCCTCAGGCGGTATTGGGGCGCTGCCGATCATCATTGGGACCCTCACTGCCGCGGTGGTGGGCTTCTTCTCGGTCAGGCTGATGCTGAAAATTGTCCGGGAACGGTCGTTGCTGGGTTTCGCCCTGTACACCGGCATTCTGGGGGTACTGGTGCTTATCGATCAGTTTGGGACGCATTTTCTTTTTTAAAAAGCTATTAAACCCGGTAAGTCTCATCCAGCTTCTTTAACTCGGAAAAGGTATCGATCTCGATAATGTCGTCGAAGGTACATTCCCGCACGGTTACTTCATAGTCCTTGATGAAATATTCCAGCGCAACCTGATCCCAATACCGTTCCTTGCCGCCGGGCATCTCGTAGACCTTCTTGATGTGCTCCGCCAGTTTTGCGCCGTCCTGTTTGTTCCAGTAGGAGATGCCGAACATGTGGTGGCAGTTACGGCCCCCCACCCGCAGTTTGGTGATGATGTTGTTCTTTGTTTCAAAACACCAGTCGTCGGTAAGTTCAGCGGGAACCCCAAGGTAATTACTGTCGTACTGGTATTTGCTTATCAGCGCAGGATTACTGAGGAGCAGGTCCGACTCCAGCACATAGGCGTTCTGTAGCTGGTAGCGGACACACATGGCGGACGAAATATTGTTCGCCTCATTGTAAAGGGGATTTTCCAGAAATTTAATATTGGGATATTTATAGAGGAGCTGATCAAACTGTTCCCCCAGATAGCCCCGGACGATAATGATTTCCTCGATGCCCGCGGCAATAACCGCGTCAAGCAGGGTGTCGATGATCCGCATGCCCTTTACCCGGACCAGGGGCTTGGGGGTGTTCAGGGTGATGGGCACCAGCCGGGACCCGAAACCTGCGGCAATAAACACCGCCCGCTTTACCCGGTAGGGTTCCAGGGCTTCTATCCCGCGGGCATTAATCACATCGCCGTCCAGAAAACCAAGATCCAAAAGCTGGGTGTGGACCTTGTTTATTGTCCCCACCGAAAGGCCCAGTTTTTTTGCGATTAAACGCTGGGTAATTTCCGTTTTACAATCCGCCAAAAAGGCAAGTACATCAAACTGATTTCTGGTCAAACTCATGGTAGTTCTCCTGTCTTTTTAGCCTGCCGCCGGACAGCGTATATAATACCCTTTAGGAAAAAGTTACAGCCAAGGATGAGCAGGGATACAAAGGCGGCGCTTTCCAATTGCATGGTCGCTTCAAATTGGGTAATCATTAAAGAAACCGGCTTGATCCGCACGGGACTTAAAAAAGATACCGCCGAAATGGTCATCATGGAATTCACAAAAAAATAGGTGAACATTTCCAGAATGGTAAACCATGTTTGCGGGATCAGAACGTCCCGGACAATAGATGACCGCTTGATGCCCAATGTCAGGCCCACGTCTTCCAGATTCATATTGAGTTTTCCCAGTGAGTTATAGGCCATCAGATAGGGGGACGCCAAAAAATGGATGGTGTTCACCAGGATAAGGATCGCCAGGGTTCCATAGATAAAAGAACCTTTGAAAAAGAGCACATAGGACAAGCCCAATACCAGACCGGGGATCGCCAGCGATGTGATGGAAATAAGGTGCAGTAGTTTTGATGTTCTGCCGGGGGTCCGGGCGGTAAAGTAGGCGATGACGTAGGATACGATCGTCCCGATGAGTGAAACCCCAAGGGCGATAATCAGCGAATTGACCAAATACCGTCCGGCCCCCATGTTCAGGGTATTGCTGATGTTATCAAAGGAAAATCGCATATCCACCGGATACTTTTTGACAAAGGTTAGGATGGCGAAAACCAGAACCGGCAGGGCGATCAAAAAACAGACAATCGTACAGTACAGAAAAGCTGCAATGTCACGGGGGGTATTTTTCCGTTTGCTGATTTCCTGGATCACAAAATTACTGTTGCCCCGATCCTTGTTGAACAGATCGAACAGAAACGCTATCACCGCGGGGACCAAGAGCAGTGCGCCTATGACGCTTCCCTTGCCGAAGTTGAGGAGCCCCACCACTTCCTGATACATCAGCACCGGGAGCGTGGTACAGCGACCCCCGATCATCAGGGGAACC
>BOAU01000168.1 GCA_026002025.1 Spirochaetia bacterium
TGCCGTAGTTGTACACAAATATCGAAAGGACGTTTGAAACGTTGTTTACCAGATCGTTCCGCATGGTGTAGGGCCGGTCAAATTCGGAACCGAGGATGCGGCCCAGGCTCATGATCAAAAGGACAATGATGGTGGCCTTAAGGCCCGGAAGGGTGATGTGCCATATCTTCCGCCAGCGGCCCGCGCCGTCCACCGTGGCGGCTTCGTAGAGTTCAGGGTTTATGCTGGTAATGGCCGCCAGATAGATGATCGTGTTCCAGCCGATGTTCTGCCAAATCCCCAAAAAGATATAGGTGAAGACCCAGTGTACCGGTTCATCAAGGAAGTGAATGGGACCCATGCCGATTCTGCCCAGCACGATGTTGACCAGCCCCTGGGTCGGCGGATTGGGGGCAAAAAGCCGGAGGGCCAGACTGGAAATGATGATCCAGGAAAGAAAGTGGGGCATATAGGCGACGGTCTGGGTAATGCGCTTAAAGAGTTTAAACCGGAGTTCATTGAGGACTATCGCCAGAATGAGTGCTCCCGTATGGGATGCATAAAATTTCACAGGAGGAAAAGAAATGAAGAAATTGTTTGCAGTTTTGATGATTGCCTTCCTGGTATTCACCGGCTGTAGTAAGAAGGGAGAGAGTGGAAGCAGTGAAACAGCTGCATCCTCATCAGCCGGCGGAGCCGTGGCGATTAACAGCGCCGTGCTCTCGGAACTTGGCCTTGAACAGGTAAACGGCATCTACCGGTTCAAGCAACCCCAGTCAATAACCGTGGAAGTATTCGACCGCGGGCTTGACGGCGGCAGGACCAAGCCCGAAGACAACTTCTACACCAAATGGATCCAGGCCGGTATGCTGAAGGATCACAACATTCAGGTTACCTTTAAGGCTATACCGCGCTGGACGGAAGTTGACGAACTCAACAACCAGCTTGCCGCGGGAAGCGCCCCTGATGTATGCGTAACCTACAGCTACGCCACGATTCAGTCCTATGCCAACATGGGCGGGGTAACGGATCTCAATCCCTATGTGAACAAGTACAAGGATCTTTTCCCCAGCCTCTGGGGATGGCTCGACAGCGAATATATCAACTACAACAGAGACCCCACCTCCGGCCAGCTCTGGTCAATTATGGCGAAGCTGTCCAATCCTACCCGTATCAATACCTTTATCCGCGAGGACTGGCTTAAGAAACTCAATCTCCCGGTTCCCACCACCCTTGATGAATTTTATAAGACCCTTGTGGCCTTCCGGGATAACGCCAGCACCCTGCTGGGGGCGGATGCCAAAATGATAATCCCCTTCTCCCACAGCTACGATGTGGGCTGGCGTGCGGATCACCTTTTCGCTTCCTTTATTCCCAGCAAGATTACCGATAAGGATTATTATATTTACGGTTTTGATGATCGCCATCTTACCCGCCCCAGCCGCGTGGCCGGCGAGACAATCACAAAATCAGGGGCCCGGATCCTCAACAAGTGGTATAACGAAGGGCTTACCTGGAAAGATTTTGCCCTCTACGGCGAAGGGGACACCACCGAAGACAACATGATGAAGTCAGGCTATATCGGTGCCTTTATCCACAGCTGGGATCAGCCCTGGCGCGGAGGGAACGACAGCATCACCCAGGCGATGAAGAGCCTGGCCGGCCCTGATGCCAATTTTATCGCCATCTCCCCCTTTAAGAACGATGCCGGCGCGGCGCAGAAATACGGATACGCCCTCACCGACCGTAACGTGTTCTTCCCCGCATCCAATAAAAACCCCATCGCAGGTCTTCTGTACCTGGACTGGATCACCAAGCAGGATAACCTCAGCTTCCTCCAGCTTGGCGAAGAAGGGGTAACCCGCAAGACCATGAGTGACGGCGCGGTGCAGACCATAGCGGCTGTGGGGGAAAAGATCCAGAACTCCCCGAACAATATCGACTACACCACCACGATCAACGGCATCAGGATGCCGACCACGGATCTCACCGTTAAGTCCATAGCGCTCGGCTATACGGGCATTCCTGTCAGCGTTGTTGACGCCGGTTATCACGCTTCCGCCGAACCCCGCCGAACCATGGGCCGCCCGGTTGTCGGCGAAATCGCCGCTGAAGCGGGCATGGATCAGGTACTCAAGTCGAAACGGGACGCCCTGTACGCCCAGGCCATCACCGCTCCCATTGCCCGGTTTGATGCCATCTGGGACGCCGGTTACAAGGACTACCTTAATTCAGGCGGACAGGCTATCATTGACGAACGCACCCAAAAATGGAACCAGTTTTACGGTACCAAGACC
>BOAU01000169.1 GCA_026002025.1 Spirochaetia bacterium
AGTGCCGGTCGCAAGTCCCAAGCGGAGGCCGATATTAAACGTTTGAGTCGGCTTGATGTTGAGCACGAGATTCAGATAATTGAAGCGGTGGAACGACGGAAAGTACCAGCCCTTGCCGGTTGCCGGATAATCGTCTTCATCTTGACCCACGGGTATCGTTTCGGGTACGGCATGGGGGTCGCGGTAGCGGGCGTAGTTGAATGTGTAGGACAGCCAGCCGTCAAGATAGCGGGAATACATTTTTTGCAGCATCAGGTCAAACCCGAATATCTGCCCTGTGCCGTCAAAAAAATAATTTTTAACGAGATTCCCGCTGCTTCCACCCACTTTGCCGTACACATCGGTACGCACATAGGCGCGGTCAAAAACGCTCTTATAATATGCTTCCAGATTAAAACTGTAGCCGCCGTACAAATCGAGTTTCCCGCCGACAATCGAAGTCCACGAGCGATTCGGTTTGAGTTCATAATCGGCGATGTTGTAACTGAGGTCGATGTTGGTGATGGCGTCATTTATGGATGAAAAAAGACCTGTGCCGACGGTGAGCATCAAAGTATCAATTATTCCTATGTTTTGCAGCAGTTTGTAGTCAAGATTGAGCCTTGGGTTTACCACCGGATAGGTCGGTATTGTAAAATCGCGCCCGATAAAATGAAAGTGGTCGAGCCGTAAACCCAATTCCGCACTGAATTTTCCATCAGTGCTCGTCCATTCGCCCAAGGTGTAGAATGTGGACGAAAGCCCCTGATTTTCCGTGTCGAGCTTATAGTCGGGTATGTCAAATAGTGCATTGCTGCTCTGTCCCGCTGGGTATTCAACTTCGCTGTGGCTGGTTTCCGAAGTGAGCCAGCGCGAATACAACTCCTGCACACCGCCGGCAAGCAAAAAGCCGTTTCCCAAATCCCAGTCAAAATCGATTCTCCCCTGGTAATTGATGTTGGTTTGTGTGAGGGTTTCTTCAATTTGCATATTTTGGGGCATGAAACTGCCGCCCTCGTCGGGGATAAGCAGAGAAACATCGTCATCAACCAGCTGCAGTCCGATATCGGCAATTAAGTCGCTTTGATAGAGGCCGATACCCGCAGTGCCCCGCAGCACCATATCATAGCGCGGGTTATAGGTGAGGCCGGTAACCAGAAAAGCATTGGTATTTACCCAGTCGAGCAGCAAATCGACCTTGCGGTGTCCCTGGGAGTTGTTAAACTCGTTGTGGTATTCCGCGCCCACCCCGTCGCTGCCCAGAAAACCCGTCGCGCGGAAGTCAAGGCTGTCGGTGAAGCGGTAATTGCCGGTGATGGTGAAGTCGCGGATAAACGGCGCCTTTTTGATGGCGTTGATAGCGTCGATTTGAGGCACTGCTTTTGACAGTGCCTGCGCTCCCCACACGAAGGGGTCCCAATACGTTACCTTGCCCATCGCCATGATGCCGCCTTTGCCGAAAAGCGGGTAGGATACATTGAAGTCGGTCTGGCTCGACCCCACGCCGACACCGAGCCCCATTTCAGTGGTATCGGGATTTTTTGAGGCGATGTCCAAAATGCCGGAAATAGAGTGCCCGTAACGGCCGGAAAACACACCGTGCGACAGACGGGCGCTTTCTACCATCTGCGGCACAAAAATCGAATAGGTGCCGCCCCAGTGGTAGGGATTTTCCACGTAAAAGCCGTCGAGCGCCGCCATAAGGTCGCCGGGGTCGCCGCCGCGAATCGACGGCTGCGCACTGAACATTCCTGTGTAGCCGACACCCGGCAGCAATTTTATGGAAGACATCACATCTTCAACAAAACCGATTTCCGCCGTGCGGCTTAAAGCTTCCCCTGAAATAGCCACACTGCGCCCAACTTTGGTTTCGCTTGTTTCCGGCCGCCGCGCTTCAATGACAAGCTCACGGTTTTCCAATACGCCGCCCAGTCGCATACCGAAAGAAAAGCTGTTTCCCGCAAGGGGGATGACGAGCCGTCCGTTTTCATAACCGGGGTAGGCGAATTGCAAGACCACTTGGCGGTCATCGGGGACAATGAGAGTCGCGCGTCCATCTTCGTCGCATTCGTATTCCGAGCCGTCCCACGAACGAATTATCGCCCCTTCAAGCGGGATTTCGAGATCGGTATCCTGCACGGTGATTTCAATTTCCCGTGCGGCTGCGGAGGCGGGTGAAAAATAAGAAAATACAAGCAATAAAAAAAAGATTTTTTTCATTTATTTGTGGTATCTTCCGTTTTTCTGCACAACTCTAATTATGACACGGGCTGTAAGATTGCACAAGTATGGTTT
>BOAU01000170.1 GCA_026002025.1 Spirochaetia bacterium
CTATGAAAATCTCCGGGCAAAAATTTATACCTACGTCCGCGCCGATTGGCTCAAGAATGTGGGAATAGACCTGAGCGGTCGTGAAAATTATGGAGATTTCGGGGGTAAGGTTATCACCCTGGATGAGTATAAGGATATCCTTATTAAATTTACCCGGAACGATCCTGATAAAAACGGAAAAAACGATACCTATGGCTTGGGGTCTACAGGAAAAATAGGCAACGGGGCCTGGGCTCTTATTAACGGCGCCTTTGGCGGCATTCCGGGGCACTATTACATTAATAACGGCAAGGCCACACCCTGGGTAGTTACCGATAATTACCGTCAGGCTCTGGTGTACATAAACAGCCTCTGGAAAGAGCGGGTCATTGATCCGGAAATATACCTGGCCGGTAATGATCAGGCAAAACAGAAAATGATCAACAGTGTTTCGGGAAGCGCTACCGGGGAATGGTGGTCCCAGGCTCATTTATTACAGATAGACGGTTTACAGAAACTGGTACCCGAAGCGGATTTTATTCCCATCCGGTTAACCAGCAATGACGGAAAACTTTCAGGCGCTCCTGATAATGGGCTTGTTTCCAATGCCCTTGTAATTACGACCCAGAGCAAGAATCCGGAAAAGGTAATGGCTTTTCTGGACTTTTTGAGTACCGATGAAGGCTGGAATCTGAACTGGATGGGTATAGAAGGGGTCGATTTCAACATGGTTGGGGGATTTCCCGCACGGACCGATGCGGGAACCGTAAAATACAACAACATGACCCTGGACCCCTTGTATCCACTTGCCAATCGTCTTGATCTTCAGAACCGCCTTGCCGCAAGGCCCCTTACAGAGTGGGCCCAGCTTCTGCGTCAGAAGTGGGAACTCCTGCAAATGGACAATACCCAGCCTTCATACACTTCTGCCTTTTACGGTATCCCCGCTCCCAGGGCGAATGATGAATACGGCGTCGATGTGTACAACTGGATTGAGCAGAGTTCCATGGCCTTTATCACCGGGGAAACACCCATTACCGATGCAAATTGGAACAATTACATCAACACCTGGAAGCGTATGGGCGGTGTCAAAATCCTGCAGGGTTATATTGACGCTTACAACAGCCTGAACAAAACGAATGTAACCGCCGGTATTACCGAGTAAGGGCTAAACAACAGGGGTGGGATTTTTTCTCACCCCTGCGGTGAATATATTTTTTATGGAGGAGAACAACATGAATATGCGAGAACGTTACAGAGAAACTCTGCTCTTTGGAAAGCCCGACAAAATCCCCCTTTTCCTGGGAGGGCCAAGGGAATCAACTGTTAAGGCTTGGCATGAACAGGGTTTGCCTAAAGATAAGTCCTATACACAAGTCCTCATTGATACTTTGGGTATCCCCAAAGACGCTTTTTTAAACCTGGAATATCTGGATGTCTCCACCCGCATGATACCTGAATTTGAAGTGAAGATTCTGGAACACAAGGACGGGCACTACCTTATCAGTGACCATATGGGCGCTGTTGTCGAAATCTCCGACGAGTTCGATGCTACTTACCTCAGGGCAGCCAGGGATTTTGTGACCCGGAAATGGCACAAGTTCCCTGTAGAAACCAGAGCCGACTGGGAAGAAATGAAAAAGCGCTACAATCCCGATGCCCCGGAACGGCTCAAGCCGGAATTTTTGGCAAAATGTCAGAGTTTAAAAAACCGGGATCATCTTGCGATTCTGGCTTTTAACGGCGTTTTCTGGCAGCTTCGGGAATGGTGCGGTATGGAGAACCTCTGCATACTGATGCTGGACGAACCGGAACTGGTTCACGAGATGGCGGTATTTTGGGGCGATTTTATAACGGTGATACTCAAGCGTGTGCTGCCCCATGTGGAACTGGATCAGGTGTTTATTTCCGAGGATATGGCCTACAAGGCACATGCCATGATCTCCCCTGCCATGACCCGGGAATTTATCAAACCTGAATATCTTAAATGGATTCCTCTGATAAAAAATTCAGGCTGCCCCATTATAGAGTTGGACAGCGATGGCTGTATCGATGACCTTATCCCCATTTGGATAGAGTCGGGGATCAACTGCTGCAGCCCCGCGGAAGTTGCGGCTCACTGCGACATTTTGGAGTACCGGCGGCTCTACGGCAAGAACATGGCCTTTAAACAGGGCATCGACAAGCGCATCATGGCCCGGGGCGGTAAAGAACTGGAAGATCATGTAATGGCGATAGTGCCCGAAATGTTCAAGCTGGGCGG
>BOAU01000171.1 GCA_026002025.1 Spirochaetia bacterium
CAATCTTTGGTTAAAAAAAATCAAAGGGGCATCTTAGATATGAGGCCATGCTGAAAGCCCTGCCGCCGGACATTCTCCGGGAACTGGTAAACCGCAAACTCGAAGAAATAAAGCGCATACAAGAACAGACCAAAAAGTTGTTTGATTAAGTTCCTTTACATCAGCCTCGCCATTGACGTCTTTAAACGGACGATTTATTTTTATGGATTCCAGAGCAATATTTTTTCAAAAAAATCCCCCAATTTACGATTAAAAGGTTATACTTAATACAAATTTTACAAACGTGAGCGGGGCTTTGGGGGCAAAACCCCCAGGCGAAGGGGCTAGCGGAAGACCGCGCAGCGGTCTGTAGCGAGGGGGAAGGCTTTCCCCCTCCTATTATTGTACGAGTCCCCCTTACTTCTTCCCCTTCTTCACCGCCGCTTTAACAGCGCTGAGTTCCTCCACGGCCTTCACAAAATCCGTATCGGCGGCGATCTTTTCAATGGAAGCGGGAAGCCTATAGGTCCAGTTAAACTCGTTGTAGGTGCCGGGCACATTTACGCGCTCAGTGGCCGGGTCTGCCGCATACCATTTGGGGGAAAGGTGGAGCAGGTCCTGGATCTGGAAGACCCGGAATCGGGATGCTGATCCGGCGATCCTGTGGAGGATGATCTTGGCGGCGCCGGGGTTGTAAATCCGGGGCAGGGAGGGAACCCCCAGGAAGCCGCAGAAGTGTTCCTGATCCGCCTCCCTGTCCCACCATTCCCGCACGGTTGAGCTGTCATGCACCGCAGGGGTACAGACGCTCAGTTCAGGGTAATCCTCAAAGGGGATGAAGGGTTGACCGGGAGCGCCCCAGTCGCGGAACCAGCGGACCACCCGCAGGCCCAGGATACGCAGTTGGGTGAGCACCCGGGGCACGCAGTCCGGCACGGCCCCGAGGTCCTCCGCGCAGGGGAGCATGTCGGAGGAGGCGGTCAGCACCGTAAGGAGCCGCTTGCCCTGATCCTCCCAGATTCGCTCCGAATCGACACGCCGCTTCTCCAGCAGGGCCTCAAGGGCCTGTTTTTCCTGCGCCGAAAGGGTCTGGTAGGCCCGGCTGTTCCGGTAATGCCATACCGGGAAAAATTGGCCGCCCTCGTATTCAAGCAGCATACGGTTCTGCCAGGCACTGCAAAGGTAGTTCTGCGCCGCCGGGCTCAGGCCCAGGGCGGCGATATCCTTTTCACCCTTGATCTCATCCTTGAAAAGCCAGAGGTCTTCATTGCCGAGACGGTCCAAAACCTGGCCAAAGATGCGATCCGCTTCATGGGCGATAGAATTGGAATTGAGGACATCCCAAATTTCCGCAGTGGGGATATGGGGCCGGGAAATCCAGCGGATACGGCCGCTGTCAAAGCCCAATTCCGCAAGGTCCTTGTTGTTTACCGGCACGTAGGGGACAAAGCGGCCCAATGCGGAGTTGGAAGTGAGATCATGCCGGGAAGCGGCCCAAATGCGGAAAAAGCCCAGCACATGGTCGATGCGGTAAGCGCCGTAGTATTTTTCAGCGGCCTTGAGCCGCTTCCGCCACCAGGAATAATCATCCTTCGATTGTGCCTGCCAGTCATAGATTGGGAAACCCCAGTTTTGCCCATCGGGGCTGTACATGTCCGGGGGGGCTCCGGCGGAAAGTTCCGGGTGGAAATATTCGGGATGGGCCCAAACATCGCAGGAATCCTCATTCATCAGGATGGGGAGGTCCCCCTCAAGGATGAGGCCCGCATCGGCAATGGCCTTTGCCGCCAGGCCGAACTGTTGGTCCAGAGCCTCCTGAACCCAGGCCCAAAAGAGGTGCTCCTCCTTCAGTTTTGCATCGTTCCAGAGGGCTTCGATGTCTTTGGCCGTCACTTTTTGATGCTCGGGCCACTCCTTCCAGCTCTTTTCGCCGTTCGCCTCCTTAAGCCGGCGGAACACGGCGTATTCCTTGACCCAGGGATTTTCTTCGATCCAAAGAGCCAAACTGCCCCCGGCTGCGGCTTTTTTGGCGATTCCCGCCTTCTCGGCAACATAAATATCCCGCAGAATGTCGATTTTGACCCGCAAAACCTGATAATGGGAGAAACGGGCTTCTTTTTCAAACCTTTGCCCCGCCTCCGCAATTTTGGCTTTTACTTCGGCTCCGGCCTTCTTAAATTCTTCCAGATCTTCGATCCGCAGGTACAATGGATGGAGGGCAAAGGC
>BOAU01000172.1 GCA_026002025.1 Spirochaetia bacterium
TCGCAAATATCCAGAAGTTCATGGTAGCAGTTGGACATTTTTTGGGACTGTTCCGCCTCTGCCCATTGGCCCCGGATAATGAGCATTTCACAGAAGGGCAGGATATCCCTTTCAAAAATATCAGACAGAAAAACCTTGAGGTAGTTGAGCCCCTCAATATAGGTAAAGCCTTCAAAGTTTTTTGCCGTGTAGATTTCACTGTGCTGTTCGGTGTAGTACCGGGTACTTTTAACGTTCGGATCATGGAAAATGAGCGCCGCCAGTTCCCAGATATGGGTGTTTTTTTGAGCGCTGACACAGCCGTTTATGGCGTTCCGCACTTCAATGTGCCGGTTGTCCAGATAATTTTGGGCGATATGCTCATCAATTTCTTTCGGCATTGACTGCCAGTCGGGATCATGGTCGATGTGGCGTATCATGAGTTCCAGGATGCCGGACTTCCGTATCTCCTTAAGCCGGGAAAGGAGATTTTTCCATTGCACGGGGATTACCACATCAATGTTGTTTTTGCTGACCTTGAGCACCCGCAGGGCCATGGTCCAGTCCTCGTCGGGATCGACTGCGGCGGACAGTTCCAGAAAATCCTTGAGCTGCTCCGAGAGGGCTTCCCCCCGGACCGGGTGAAACCGGGGCGGGGAGTCGAAATTCCGTTCAACAAGGCCGGGATCAAATTTTTTAAGGAGCGCGAAAAAGTCAAAGGATGCAAGCTGAAAGAGGGCCAGTATCTGATTGTAACATTCATCCGCATCGGCAATGAGGGTGCCCTCAAAGGCTGAGGAGAGGAGCTCCAGATCTTCCTGCAAAGCCCCGGAAACTTCGGGGATCGGGAGAACCTGGGCCTGCTGGGCCACGTAGTCCGCATTGAGCCGCTGCCGGGCATCCAGGTATTTGATGTCCAAAAAGGACTCCACGGTAATTTCTTTCAGGATATCCGACCGGGCCGCATTCTGAAGGGCGATAGGGACATAGACCAGGGTCTGATACATTTCATAAAAAAATGCGCCCAGGCTGGGATCTATCAGGGCGGCCTTGGGCCTGTAAAAATGGGAATGCCTGCTCCCAGAGATATCCTTTGCGAGCCGCCTGAATATCCTTTTCTTTCCCCGGCCGCCTTCTGTAGGGCCGCGAAGGATGGAAAGAATTTTTCCCAAAAAAGCCGGCAACACGATGGCCTTTTATTTTTTCCGGGAAACCGAGATCGCGGCGTTGGAAATTTTTCCATTGATATCGCTCAACATTCCCCGCGCGGTCCGGCCCTTGTCCAGGGCATCCTGATAGTTGGCCCCCGCAAGGCTCTGCTCCGCCTGGCCTGTGGTGGCCTTTGCGGTATCAAAATCCCGGTCAATGGCATCGAAGTCGAGTTGGATGTTTTTAACCCCCTGGGCGGCATTGATGGCCTGTTCCGTTTCCGCCAGTGAGGTTTTTACCGAGTTTACGAGGCTTGCTGCCTCATCACGGGCCCGGGCCGCCCCGGCCTTTCCGTCCGCAATGGCCTTTTCCGCGGCGCTGACCGCTTCGGCGGCGTAATTTTTGGCGGCGTCATATTTTTTGGAGTCCGCCTCCGCCTGCATGCGGCTCAGGGCCTCACGGGCGCGGGCCAGGCCGCTTGCCGCGTAGGTCACCGCATCGGTGTCATTTTCCGCGCGGGTAACCGCGGCTGCTGCGGCTTCCATTTCTTCCGTGGGGGGCTTGGCACAGGCGCTCAGGGCCAGGGCCGCTGCAAGGGCGGCGCATATAAGCAGACTCACATTGAACTTCTTCATCACATTCTCCTGGGTGCAAAATTTTTTATCTGTCTCTTATAGTATCGGCTTAATTACCGGTTTACATGATATTTCAGGATGATTCAGGATTTACCGAAATTAAAGGGATGGCGGCATTTATTAATAGAAAAAAGTCCCTGTTGATATTCTCATACGCCCTCGGCACGGCAGCGCTTATCGTCATACTGCTTCAGTACCTGCTGTCGGGACCGAAACTCGGCCCTTATTACGATTTTTTGATGAGCCGCCGCAATCCCTCTGAAATTTCCCGTGAATTATTGCTTATTGATACGGATGAGTCCCTGGAGCCGGGCGCGGCGGCCCAGGTCATCCTCACCCTGACCGAAATGGACGCCGCCGCCCTGGTAATAGAGACCCCGGTTTTGGGGGCCGCCGCAGGGCGGATCAGAAGCGAAGATGAAATCCGCTC
>BOAU01000173.1 GCA_026002025.1 Spirochaetia bacterium
CAAGCAATGCTTTATAAGGATTAATAATGTTTTGGTGAAAACTCTTTTTATCTTCAAACTGCTGAAGAATCTCCTCCTCGTTTCTGAATACTATAGAACCTATACCAGTGAGTCCCGGCTTTGCATAGTACATCTTTTGTTTTGCCTCATCAGGATATGCTTCATAATGTTCCCTGACTGTCGGTCTATATCCTACAACACTCATTTGCCCCATAAAAATGTTTAACAATTGAGGAAGTTCATTTATTTTTATTTGGCGTAAAAACTTCCCCATTGGTAACATCCTCGGATCATTGATACTGGTATATAGGCCGCCAGGTAAATTTGGAGAATCTTTAAGCATGGTTGCAAACTTCAATAATTTAAAATCTTTGCTGTACTGCCCAACTCGTTTCTGTCCATAGAAAATATAATGTTCACCGGTCAGCTTTAAGGCAAGTATAACCGGAATCATAAAAGGAAAGAGGACAATAATAGCAATGCTAGAAAACAGAATATCAAAAAATCGAGACATGTAATAAACCTAACAAATCAAAAAATTACTTAGGACATCAGATGGAATAAAATTCAATTCTTTTTGAATTTTGTCATTTGAAAAAGTTAATGATTTTGTTATCTTTTCGAGTTTCCGGGTGTTTATCGGGAGAAAATTACATAAATCACCTATTTTTGCCATGTATTTTGCGAACCGCATGGAAATATTTATTGGCAAGGGTTTCCCTAATTGTCTTGATATAAGTTCTTCCAATTCTTTAAATGTAGGATTATGACTATCACAAAGATTAAATATTCCGGATTTTTCTTCGCAATATGGAAGCAAACGGCCTATATCATCTACCATAGCGATGCTTTTTCTTGTCTCTCCCCCTGCAATACTAAAGTACATTCCTTTAGAAATTCCCTTAATCATTGAGCCCAAATTTCCCGGAGGATTTCTTCCGGCCAAAAGCGAAGGACGTAGTATCGTCAGAAGCACGTTTTTACGGTCGCACCACTCCAGTAAAAATTCTTCAGCTTGTATTTTACTTTTACCATAAGGCGTTTCAGCATTCAGTGGATGACTTTCATCTATCAATTCGCCATAGTCCCTCCCATATACGGCAATAGTACTAATAAAAACAAAAGAATATGGCGATCCCGATTTTTCCAACCCATTACAAAGATTTTTGGTTCCCTGATAGTTTACATCAAAAAAAACTTGAGCATCTTTTGGAGATTTAGGAACACTATGGGCTTTTCCAGCCGCATGAAGAACAATATCATGCCGCTTATTAAATTCCGGCATTTGTTCAGCCAAATTAATATTATATGTCATTTGACTGCCAATACCCAAAGTAGAAACATCATATATTTCACTGAGCATTGGCAGAATATTCATGCCAAGAAAGCCTGACGCACCAGTAAATAAAACGGATTTCATTTTTTATACTGCAATATTTTTGAAAACAAACGTTTTATTGGATATGTCAAATAATTAACATATATCTCATTCTCTCTAAATGCCCTTAAGCATTCTATATTCTGAAAAAAAATATTTTTTATACTTTTGTTTGTTTCTCCTCCAAGCCGCATCTTTACTAACGTGTCATCAAGATACATTATTTTTATCTTATACTTTTCCATAAAGCGCAGCATAATTTCAAAATCAGACGCAAGTACAAAACTCAAATTGAATAGACCATATTTATTATATACATCTTTTTTTATATATAAAGTCGGATGCGCCGGGTGCCATCCGGTCTTAAATGGTTTTTGTGTTCCGGTAATCCACTTTCGGACAATAACAGATGTATTAATAGCAGAAACATAAAATAAATTAGCATACACAGCATCAATATTACTTTTAATATAAAAAGCCGATACTATTTTTTCCAGAGCTTCATAATCACAAAAAAAATCATCACTATTCAGTATACCAACCACATCACTACTTGCCATTCGTATACCCTTATTCATAGCATCGTATAAACCGTTGTCCGGCTCACTAATCCAGCGCATTCTGCCATTAAAACACGGTTCGTATTCTTTTATAATAGAAACAGTTTCATCAGTTGAGTTACCATCAACCACTATATAATCAATATTAGTATAGGTTTGGTTCAGGACTGATTCAAAAGTATCACGGATTGTTGCGGCGCTGTTGTATGAAACGGTAATAAT
>BOAU01000174.1 GCA_026002025.1 Spirochaetia bacterium
TCCCGGGGATTTTCAAAGCAGTTCTGCGTCATGGCAACGAGCTTATCCTCATAACCCTCGTCTTTCAGGTTCACGATGATCGAATTGGCCAAAGCATAGGGGAAAAGCCTGATGTAAATTTCCGCCCAGTCGGGAACAAAGAGTTTTACATGGTGGAGGAATTCTTCCTTAAGCTTGTTGTCCTTAAGGCTGAAAAAGATGGCCGGTACATCATCAATGTCTTCAAAAATTTCAAGGAAGTTGAGCTGGAGGCCGGTCCCCAGATGGGGGTACTGGCCCACCAGATCCTTTACCAAAAGATAGGAGGCGACTACCTGTTCCGTAACCTGACTGTATGATCTTAGATACGCAGTAAAGTAACCGAACATCTCGGTAAAATATTCCGAATCCAGTTCCGCGTCCTTCAGGGCAGCGTAAGCGCGGATGGTCAGGGCCCGGTCAAAAAAATTCCGCTGGGCCTTGAATTCGTTGTAGAGTTTTTCCTCAATGCTGATGGGCCGGTCCCGCACGGTAAAGACATCGACATTGTCCGGGCTTACCCCAAAGCCCGTTTCCGATTTGAGGATATCCCGGGCCTTGGTGCTCCAGGTGGTCCATTCCCCGGTAGAAAGGATCGAGGGCACCAGTTCCGCCTTGATCCGCTTGATGTCGCAGGAATTGCCGAAGCTCCGGATCACCGTCTGCAGGGCCCAGACAAAATCGGTCTTGATTTTGTCGCGGAGATCTTCCTTCTTTTTGGTGGCCTTTAGCACCCAGATATGTTCCTTCGACAGGGTTTGCAGGGCGTTGACCGCCATCTTAAGGCCCATGGCGTGGCCCCGCTTTTTGGCGAAGTCAATAACGATCTCGTCCCCCTGGACCCCGGCAATGCGGCCGACCCCCCAGGTACGGTGGTACACATAGTTCCCCTTGTCAAAGGCGATGTGCTTTTCAAAGTCCGTGATGGCCTCGTGGACATTGCGCCAGCTCTGGGACAGGTTTGAAATGCGGATGTATTCCTCAAGCTGGCTGTGACCGGCGTACTTTTCCTGGAAGCACTCCACAATTTCCTTCCGGGCCTGGCTGTCCTTTTCATCATATTCAAGGATGAGCTTGAGGAGGGATAGGGAAGTTTCGATGTCGTCCCGCTTCCTGCAGGATTGGTATACGTCCTGCAAAAGCAGTACCGCCTTGTCCTCGCTGATGTTTTTGGCGATCTTCTTCTGCACATGGAGGAAAAAGTCGATATCTTCGGGGCAGTAGATAATAAGCTTTTCCCATATTTCCCGGACATTGGTAAAGACCTGTTTGTTGATGTACCGGTGCAGGGCCTTCTTATAGTAGTCAACGGCGGATTCGGTGTCCCCGTTCTTGTCAAAGTGTTCCGCCAGTGCCCTGGCAAGGTCCGCCTCTTCGTAATCAACCTTGACCAGCCGTTCCCAGATGCCGTAGATGGAGTCCTCTTCGTTTTCGTTCTTGTAACACTCAGCCAGGGTCCGCAGGGCGAATTTGGATTCACCGTAGTCGAGGATCCGTTCGCAGAGGTACTTTACGATGGCCCATTTGTGGTTGTCCACAAAGATGCTTACCAGGTTGATAAGCGCCGCATCGTCGATAAGCTGCCGGGAAAGGGCAATCATCCCCGAAATATACAGGGCGATAATGCTGTTCTTGGTATGGACCAGGTGTTCATCGCAGAGGGTTTTGAGCTCATCATAGAGATGGGCTTCCCGGCCTTCCTTCAAGACAATGTCCAGTTCCTTGAACTGATTGGTGGAATAATTGCTCAGGGTAGCCCTGGTCCACTTTTCCTCATTCAGCATTTCCTGCACATTCTTAAGAAGAGGCGCGGAATTTTCCGTCAGCACGGTCCCCTCTGCGGGAACCGCCGCTGAATTTTCCGTTGAATCTTCTGCCAAGGCAAGTTCAGACATCTCGTACTCCTATCTAATATACCGGTCATGTATGGACCTGTCGATGATCTTTATCTTCAACAGGGTCTCTTCTATAATCTCGGGAGATTCCCGGGTATTTTCAAAATGGTCGATCAGCCAGAAATACCGGTTGATAAGCCGGGGCTTGATAAGGCCTTCTGCGCCTGAACTACCCCGCAGTTCGTTTTCCAGGGAGGAAATCGACTGCTTGAGCCTGCTCAGCTCAACCTGCTTCAACTCCCGCT
>BOAU01000175.1 GCA_026002025.1 Spirochaetia bacterium
GAAGATGAGTTTGGAAGAACGCCTTGCGATTAACCATGAATTCATCGTTAGGCGGGAGACGGGCGATAAAGAAGAAGCCAGTGCATGGCATCGGGCGAAATTCCCCATGTACCCCTGGCTGGCAAAACTCATGAAAGAAAGAGTCGGGGCTGATTTTTTACGAAGCCAGGGGTACAACCTGAGCGAAGCGGAGGCAGAGTTTGGCCCCGGCTGGCTTGATAAATAGCATCAGTGACGCGGTCTATCTGATTGCCGAAGGTCGTATCGCCCGGCGTATCAGAGGCAAAACAGAACAGGGGTTGGTAGATTTTGAGAAAGGTATCGCATTAGCTATGGATGCCTTTACCGAAGCGGCTTCATCCGCCGATCCGTATCTCATGCTCCTTGCCGAGTATGCCTTTGTTACTCAGGAGCTTGAAAGCGGCTACCCCGAAGAAAAGGATGCCCTTGCCAGTTACCGCGCCGCCATAGCCGCTTTTGATGACGCTTTTCGGGCCTTGGAAGTGGTAAAAGCCCCATCTATTTATCAGGGTGTTGAAAAAGCCTTTCCGCGCAAAGGTGATTACCGGCACAACGGATGTCCCAAGGATGCTTTTCATGTCGCCTATATCGGCCATCGGACACGTTTGCAGAATACCCTCAAGCAAATTGGCATAGATCCGTTGGAAAGGTCATTCCAGGAAAAACGGATACAAACCTGCCCCATTGCTCAAACAGCCTATGTGGTTCTGCAAAAGAAGGCTCTTGAAGAACCGCAAGCTTAAAAGTTGCACATCCATGTCACCTGCGGTCAAACCAGTACCTCACGATCATGATTTTGAATTAATATCCAATGAAACAAACAGCAATTGAATATGCCGGTCTTAACCAAAGAGAAATGCAAGAAGGGATGATTTTAACCCGGAATAGCCGGGATCGTATCGTTAAAGAAGGGAAGACTATTACGGTGGCGCCGGCCTGGGAGTTTGTGGCGTAGCGTACTGTCGTAAAAGGTATGAAATGGAGGAATCATTAAAAAGTAAAACAATAAAAGGAGTAGTATGGAGTGCCGTTGAACGTTTTTCGGTTCAGGGAATACAGTTTGTTTTAGGTATTATTTTAGCCCGTTTGGTTGCGCCTTCTGAATATGGGTTAATAGCGATGTTGGGCATTTTCATGGCTATCGCCCAATCATTTGTAGATAGTGGGTTTTCTAATGCATTAATACAGAAGAAAGACAGAACGGAAACCGATTATGCCACGGTGTTCTACTTTAATATAGCTGTATCCTGTATCATCTATCTGCTTCTTTTTTTAGCATCCCCCTCTATTGCACGGTTTTATAAAGAGCCGTTACTGGAAATAATTAGCAAATGGGTTGGGTTGAATATAGTTATCAGTGCTTTTTCGATTGTACAGCGTTCAAAACTGACTATTCAATTAGATTTCAAGACGCAAATGAATGTTTCATTGCTCTCTGTTGTAATAAGCGGAGCGGCGGGGCTTTTTTTAGCGTATAGCGGATATGGTGTTTGGGCATTAGTTGTCCAAGCTTTAGCTAATAATTTTTTAAATACATTGCTGTTGTGGGTGGCTTTAAAATGGAAGCCATCTCTCGTTTTTTCATGGAAATCATTTAAAATACTGTTTTCGTTTGGTTCAAAACTTTTAGTAAGTAGGTTAATGTATACTATTTATATCAATCTATATAGCTTGGTGATTGGACGTGTTTATTCGGCAACAAATGTCGGCTATTATAATCGTGCATACGGTTTTGCTTCGTTCCCTTCTGTAAATATTGTAAATATAATTACCCGGGTAATGTATCCGATACAGTGCCGCTTGCAAGACGATGATGACCGCCTTAACGTCATTTTTATTCAATATATCCGCATTTCATGCTATATTATTTTCCCGTTAATGGCTGGATTAGCAGTTCTTTCAAAACCGGTTATATTATTATTGCTAACGGAAAAATGGATGCCGGCAGCAGAATTGCTTTCTATATTGTGTGCTGCTTATCTATTATTTCCAGTAATGGTTATTAATAATCAGATGCTGAATGTAAAAGGACGTTCTGATTATTTTCTAAAGGCAGAGATTATAGAAAAAATCGTAGGTATTGGTATATTAATAGTTACAATTCATTT
>BOAU01000176.1 GCA_026002025.1 Spirochaetia bacterium
CCCTGGAAAAGTACAAAAAGGATTATGAAACCAAAAATTTGAACCTGAAGGGTAACCGTGCCTACCGCGCATACGGCGCCCTGGAAGGCAGAATGATTTGGGGGCAGGTTTCCAATAATATTTTCATGAATGCCGAATCTCGGCCCAAAATGGAGCTTGGCTATCAGTTCAAGCAGAACAGTCCTTATTTCACCGTTTATTATCAGTCCGCGGAGAATATTAAGAGTACGGACAGTGAAAAAGAAAAATCCATGGCTATCATTACCTATTTTACCCGCGCCCAGGCGGAGGAACTGGTCAAACTCTTTGATCAGCAGTACCTTCTTTCCTTCATTGGCCCCCGCCCGGCTCCGGAGGACGCGGTCCCCACCCAGGAAGATGATTACGACGGCTATACGGAAGTGGAATGAACCGGCGAGCCATTCACCAATTCCTTTTTTTGTGATACACTATCCCCATGAGTAAGGCGGTAAAGGGTTTCCAGGTCAACCAAAAGGTGGTATATCCCAGCCAGGGTGTGGGTATCATTAATTCCATTGTGGAGAAGAACTTTAAGGATAAAAAAGTTCCTTACTATGTCATTTACCTTGAAGTAACGGATATGACCATCATGGTTCCGGTGGATAAGGCCGAAGGGCTGGGGATTCGCGCCATTGTCCCCAAGGAAGAGGCCCAGCGGGCGCTGGAACTTATCAGCGAAGATTACGAACCCATCCCTTCGGACTGGAAACTGCGGTATCAGATGAACCTGGACCTTTTAAAAAAGGGCAGCGTCACCGACATCGCTAGTATTGTCCGGTCCCTCTATCACCGGAGCAAGGTTAAGGAACTGCCCATTCTGGAGCGGAAGCTCTATGAATCGGCCCTTAAGCTGCTGGAAGATGAGGTCTCCTACTCCCTCCGGAAGTCCCGTGAAGAAGTGGAAAACCTGATCTTCACCCGCTTGGAGTCTAAATAGCACCCTATGGGCGCTCAAACCGCGTCTGCCCAAGCCGCTTTAGCGGCAATTATCACCGCAGGGGGCTCATCCTCCCGCATGAATGCGGGGAAAATCAAGGGCGGGGTAAAAAAAGAGTACCTTCCGCTTGGGCCTGATATCCTTGACGGTGACGGCAAGCCCCTCACGGTGCTGGGGGCGTCCCTTATTGCCTTTGCCGCTTTTCCTGAAATAAAAACCATCATTATCACCGTCCCTGCGGATGGTGAATTTGCCGCCCAACAGGCGATACCCGCCCGGTTCCTTGCAGCCGCCCATGGGGGGCCTGCAATTTTCTTTGTCCCCGGCGGGCCAACCCGGCGGGCCTCGGTGCATCACGCCCTTTCCTTCCTTGCCGCAATCAATACCCCATGCGCGGCCTATGTGCTTATCCACGACGGCGCCCGGCCCTGGGTAGACCGCGGCCTCATCGAAAGGGTCATCGCGGCGGTAAAAAAACACCGGGCCGTGGTCCCCCTGCTACCCCTTTCGGAAACCCCCAAGGAAATTGGTGAAGACGGCTTTGTAAAACGCCACCTCCGCCGGGCCAATGTCGGCGCGGCCCAGACGCCGCAGGCCTTCGCCTTCCCGAAAATCCTCCGCGCCCACGAAAGGGCCGCCGAACAGGAACTCCGTAATAATGGGGACCAAGGGTCCCATGAGTACACCGATGACGCCGAAGTCTGGGGCGAGTTCTGCGGCTCCGTGGCGGTGGTTTCGGGTTCCCCGGAAAACCGGAAAATCACCTATCCTGAGGACCTGCTTACATGATCCGCATCGGTCTGGGGCGGGATTTACACCCCCTGGTTCCGGGACGGCGCTTCCTCCTGGCGGGGGTGGAGCTTGCGTCCGACCGGGGGGAACTGGGCCATTCCGATGGGGATGTGCTGGCCCATGCGGTAACCGACGCCGTTTTGGGTGCCGCCGCTCTGGGGGACATCGGCGCCTTTTTTCCCCCTTCCGACCCAAAGTGGAAGGATGCGGATTCCATGGAACTTTTGCGGACCGCCTTTGGCAAGGTCAAAGAACAGGGCTGGCGTCTCTCGAATCTGGACTGTGTGATCAC
>BOAU01000177.1 GCA_026002025.1 Spirochaetia bacterium
GCACCAGCAGGGCCGCATCATAGCCCACCGCCGCCAGCCCCACCGCATCGGAGGGCCGGTTCTCCGCAAAGGATCGGACCAGTTCCCGGGCGGCATCAAAGCGGCTGCGGCCGTCCATGTCGATCCCCGCCATGCTGGGACTGATATCCAGCACAAAGAGGATGTCCGCCCCCCGGTTCAGCCAAACCCGCTCGGAAGTTTTACTCACCGGCCCGGCGGCGACAAGAAACAAAAGAAAAACGCCGCAGAGTTCCAGAATTTTCAATATTTTGATAAGGGCTTCCCCCTTGAAGGGCGGCTTAAAGGGAATTCCGCCGGGCGCCCCCAGGGGCAGCGACATGGCAAAGGGGTTCCTGAACCGGCGGGACAGAAAAATAATCAGGGGAATGCAGACCGCGCCCAGGAGCAGCATCAGGGGGTGTTCAAAGCCGATCATGACCGCGCCCCCAAAATGGCGCCTGTCATCTTTTTTGTAGATAAAGCGGAAGCGCTGCCGGTCGAAATGGTGCCAGGCACCGTTTGCACAGCGGCTGTACTTTGTACCGCCTGGCCTAATGTATCGGTAAAAAGCTTTACCCCGTCGAGAATCCCAATGACATCTTCCCTTTCAATCCCTTCCCCGCTGAACCGGAGCCGGTCAAAACCACGGAACAGGGTCCCCAGATATTCCCCGGTCAGAACCGGTGCAAGGGGTATTGATTGCGGGCCCATTTCATTAATGGTTTTATCGCCGGTTTCACCTTCTGCGATCGGAACCAAGGGCGGGAAATCAAAAAATTCCCCCGCAGTCATGGCACGGCAGTTCAACCCTGAAAAATACCCAAGAAAAGCCCTGAATTCACCTGACAAGAGGGCCAAAGTTTCAGCATAATTTTCTGAGCCGGGATTGCCCTTAAGCAGATTCAGGCGGATCCGCCCTTCAATTTTTCCCATCGCCCTGATAAGCCGCCGCCTGCGCCATTTTTCCCGGAAGGCCCCCAGATGCCGTTTGCCCCAAATACGCCCCCCGATGGCGGCAAAAAGAATAAGGATGATCCCCGTCACGGTTCCATAGATGATAAACAGGGTGCCCGGCGCGGCCAGGGGCGGCGCCGGGTTGGAAAGGACCAGTGCCTCGCCCCCGGAATCGAGGATCGAGGCGATGTTCACCGTCAGTCCCGCAATTCCCAATGTGGGAAAGGGGGGAAGCTCCAGGTCCCCGGGCGCAAAGGCGGTAAAATCAATCAGAAGCTGGGGAGAGCCGCCCCGGTGTTCCAGTTCCAGCCGGTGGACACGAATATCCCCGGCAGGGGGAAGCTGCGCCGAATTGTCCAGCACAAAGGCAGATGCGCCCGTAAAGGCGGTCCCCAGGGGAACCACCAGCCGCGCCTTGTCCCCCACAAAAACGGTCTGGGGTATGAGGTAGGGCTGTCCGCTCCGCCGGGCCGGGCTATTGCCCTGCTGGGCCTCAAGGTAAAAATCAGACGATAAAATAGAAAGAAAGAGTAATAACGCGATTTTTCCCTTCATGCACGCCCCCGGAAGAAGCGGACCAGGACAGCCGGGGCGTCATCGGCGATGGAAAGGGAAAGGGGGGCGGCCCCGGCGTGGCGGCAGACCCCTTCCCAGTACTTGACCCGATCTTCATGCCACCGGGACCATGCGGAACCAAAGGAGGGAAAACCCGAGGCCGCATGGAACTTTATCCCCGTTTCGGGGTCTTCGATGGGGATAAACCCCGCATCGGGAAAATCGGTGTCCAGGGGGTCGGTGATATTCACGGCGATCACATCGTGCTTCCGGGCCAGTACGGCCAGTTCATCTTCCCAGCCGGCGCCGGCAGTATGGTTGACGCCGGCATTGGCGTCTGCAAAAAAGTCCGAAATCAGCACCACCAGGCTCCGCCGCTTGAGGAGCCGCCCTGCCCCGGCCAGGGCCGTTCCCAGTGCGCTTCCGCGATCGCCGGCCTGAATCGCCGCGGCGTTTCCCAAAATGCCCAGAATATGCCGCCGGCCCTTTTTCGGCGGAAAAATCCGGGTGATCTCCCGATCGAAAAAAAGGG
>BOAU01000178.1 GCA_026002025.1 Spirochaetia bacterium
TTCCCGCATGGTACTGTAAGGACTGCGGCAAGATCATCGTCTCCCGGACGGATGTTTCAGTGTGTCCCCACTGCGGCTCGAAAAATATTGAGCAGGACCCGGATGTGCTTGATACCTGGTTCTCCAGCTGGCTCTGGCCTTTCAGTACTTTGGGATGGCCTGAGGAGACGGTCGATCTTAAAACTTTTTACCCGACAACCGCCTTGGTCACCGCCTATGACATCATCTTTTTCTGGGTGTCCCGGATGATCATGGCGGGGCTTGAGTTTACCGGCAGGGCCCCCTTCCGGGACATCTACCTCCACGGACTTATTCGGGACAAGCAGGGCCGCAAGATGAGCAAGAGCCTGGGGAACGGCCTTGACCCCCTGGAACTGGTGGACGAATTCGGCGCGGACGCCCTCAAGTTCACCCTGGCCTTTATGTGCGCCCAGGGACAGGACCTCCTGGTGGACAAGGAATCCTTCAAACTGGGCTCCAAATTTGCCAATAAAATCTGGAACGCCAGCCGTTATATATTGATGAATCTGGAAGGCCGGGACCTGGTCAAGGCCCCGGCGCTCCTCCCGGTGGATGCCTGGATCTATTCCCGGCTCAACGGCGCGGCAAAGGCCATGACCGAGGCCCTTCTCTCCTACCGCTACAATGACGCCGCCCAGTGCGCCTATGAGTACTTCTGGAACGATTTCTGCGACTGGTACGTGGAAGCCACCAAGCTTTCCCTCCGTTCCGGCCCGGATGATGAAAAGGACCGGGCAGCCACGGTGCTCCTGGATGTGCTTGCGGAATCCCTGCGGCTCCTCCATCCCCTGCTGCCTTTTGTCACCGAGGAAATTTACGGTAAACTCCCCAATATTGAGGGGGAACTCCTCATCACCGCCCCCTATCCTGAATACGATGAAAAACGGGCCAATCCCAGGGGGGAAGCGGAATTCGCCTTTTTGCAGGAACTGGTCCGGGGCGTGCGGACCCTGAGGAGCGAGTGTACCATCACCCCGGACCGGAAGCTTCGGGTTCTGGTTCGGCCCGATGAGGGACAGGCCGGGATACTGGAAGCCAACGCTGAACTGGTAAAACTCCTTGCGGGCATCGGAGAACTTGAACTTGCAAGAACAAGAACAAAAACCGTCCTTGCGGACGGGGAGGGAAGGCGGCCCGAGGGCTCCATCGCCGTGGTTGGCGCCGGGTTTGAGACCTTTGTGTTTATTGCGGAAGCGGCGGACCTGGCTTCCTTAAAGCAGAAATTCACCAAAGACATTGACAGGGACCGTAAATTTATTGAGGGTCTTAAATCAAAGTTGGAGAATGAAAAATTCATTCAAAATGCCCCGCCGGAACTGGTGCAGGGGGAGAAGGAAAAACTTGCGGAAGCCCTGAAAAGGACGGAAAAGCTTGAGTCCTATATCAGGGACCTGGGGCAGCCATGACCACCGAGGAGATGCTCCGGCTTAAGGGGACCCACTTAGCCCCGTACATGCAGCTTGCCACCGCCCTGATTGGAAAAGTCCGGGAGGGCGGGGGGAACATGTTCCGGCACCAGATTGACACCATGGCGACCCTCATCGATTACGGTTACATCGATTCGGTGCTCCTCAAGGCGTCCATAGTCCATGACGTTATCGAGGACATCCCCGACTTTAACCACAACCTGCTCCTCTCCATCGACTTTGAAAGCCACGCGGTCTACGATCTGGTCCTTGAGGTAACCCGTTTTTCCTGGGAAACCAAGGCCGAATTCCTTACCCGCATCCTGGAAACCGGCTCCCAAAACGCCAGGGTACTCAAAGTGGCGGACCGGATCTCCAATATGATCTCATTGGGCTTTGTGGTGAACACCGAATTTATCAGCCGCTATACCGAAGAAACGGTCCGCTACATCTTCCCCATCGCGGAAAGCGTGGACAAGGCCATGTTCGCGGAACTGCAATCCCTGGTGGAATCCCGCAGAATGTACGTCTCGGCCCTGTCCTGAATTTAACCACGAGCCTCACGAAGAATAATTGGATAGCGTAAACCACCGGCTACGCCGGT
>BOAU01000179.1 GCA_026002025.1 Spirochaetia bacterium
ATGTATTATATACACAATCCTATGTATTTTTTTTGATTTTTAACCAAGCCTGATAATCCTGGGATTTTCTTCTTTTATGAGCGTTGCCGTTTCTGCTATAACTATTCCTCAAATCTTTTTCGTCAAACGCCGTCTCTATCCAATCCCAACCCCACGCCCCTTTTGGTTTCTGGTCCCCAAAATAATCAGCGAGAAACTTCTTTGACCTTCCCCGGCAACGCCTTATTCCATCAGGGGTTTCCTCGATAAATTTTTTATTTTTCAATAATTCATAATCCTTTTTGAATTGTGGATAAAAAATAAAAAGGTTTCCGGAGGCTATACCGGCGCCATCTATTTTAATTGGACTCTTGCCTTCGGCTTCTTCCATTGAGTAAGAAAAATCAAAGACGGCCCTTGATATCATAGCTTGTGTGTTCATAACCGCCTGTATATCTCTCAATTTTCCCTTGGCATTCTTTATTACCACGCCGTCAAATATTGTTTCGTCTCCGCCTTCTGTCCCCTCTATTTTTGCGTTAGCATCAAATTGAGCCATGTCCCATAAGGTATTGGATAACAGCCTCTTATAAAAAAAATGAAGGGCTCCCAAAAGTTGGCGGTAGCCCTCCCCTGGCTCTATCTCCCCGGAGACAACCGCCTGCAATATTTCCACCGTTATCTCTTTGGCCTTGTCATAACGGATGTCGCTAATGTCTTCGCTGTCGATAATCCTTGCCATCCTTCCCCGCTGCCCCCTACCGTGCCTTGGCAAAGATTTCAGGATTATTGACGGCATGATTCAGCACATCGGCCATGACACCGGTATACCCCTTCCCCAGGGATTTGAACTTTTTAAGAGTTTCAGGATCTATCCGGAGGGCAACAACGGGTTTATTTTCGCCTGAATTTCTGCGGAGTTCACGGGCCATGGCGGCGAATTCATCCAGGGCTTCGGGAGATGCCTCCGGAAAATCCTTGAGATTCAGGGGATACTTCTTTGCCTCCTTGGCGTTTTTCCGTATCCGCTTCAATTCCTCTTTAGTCGGCTTTTGACCAACCCTTATTGTTCTTTCTATCATTTCCATTGTAACTTTTCCTTTCCGCCGGCGTAGCCAGACGGGCCATGATTAAGCGCACCTGTTCATGATCTCCAAAATCGCGCTCGGTATAAACGACAAAGTAGGTTTCATCTACTTTTCCCACAGACTGCCGCCGGTCCTCCCCGGAGGTGTTTTCCTCTGAATCATCCCGGCGGTCAATGCGGAAGGGGTCTGCAAAAATAAATTGGGCATCCTCAAGACTTACATGGTGCTTTGCCATATTGTCAATTTCTTTCTGGGGATCCCAAACTATATGCAACACTTCCATATCTATAATGTAATACTTTTGTCATACCTTGTCAACTATTTTTTGAAAAAATTTAAGGCCCCATAACCCCCGCCAAGGGGGCGGCGCTTTTTTCTGCGGCCCTCATACTTCACCACCTTTCAGCGCCGGCCGGGCCGTTACCCGTCGGGCAGTTTCAATTCCCAGGCTGATGGTACCGATCTGAAAATTCGCTACCTTGGCACGTAAAATCAACTCGCCATAAGGCGGAGCATTTTCAGCCAGTTTTTTTAATTCAGGGGTTAAAACGCTCATGATGGCGTCTGCTTTTTCGTTGGTCGCCGTCATGTTATACCGTCTCCTGTCCCGGAAGCGGTCCGCCGGTGGTCATAAGGGATAAGGCGCTTTCAAGGGAAGACTCAGGGATTCTCACCAGCTTTCTTGAAAAACGGATAACAGGGATTTTACCGTCTGCGGCCATACGCTTTACGGTAATAGTGGCAACGCCAAGCCTGGCGGCTGCGTCTTCGTAGGATAAGAGATTGGTTTTTTCTTGCATGAAAGACCTCTGGATAGAAATTTGTACCCCAACATTTTTTGGGGCATCCGGGAATATAGTGGAAAACCCCAAAAAGTAGTATAATGAGGCATGAACCAACCAGAAAAAATAGAGGATTTTTATCAGGCCATATTAGGCATAACGGCGCCTTGGGAAGTAGTC
>BOAU01000180.1 GCA_026002025.1 Spirochaetia bacterium
CCACCATATTGGATAGCCTAAGAAAATAGTGTCGTACTCCGCCATGTTTCTGACGTGTGTTGAAAGAATAGGGCGGCTTATGGTGAGAAGGCATATCCGAAATCCGTAACGGCGGTCATAGCCTATACCGCCCACAGTGATTATACCAACAACGATCCGCCGACTTTCACCGTTGCGGGAGAGCGGGACGGTATTGCTCCTCCCCGAACAATGGAACGGCGTGTAAACGCCATGAAAGCCGCCGGCATTGACGTTGAATTTCATGTGTTCCCCAACGCGCCCCATGGTTTCGGCCTTGGTGTTGGTACTTCCGCAGAAGGTTGGGTTCGTAATGCCGTGCAGTTTTGGGAAAGGCACATAACAAACTATATGCGGTGAGAGAAGGAAAACAATTAACTTGTTCGTTGAACAAGAATTTATTATAGTTCCGTGGACTTTAAACACGAAGGAGTAATGATGAAGAAGTTGATAGTATGCATTGTTTTATTGGCGGGTATTTTGTTTGCGGCTTGCACAAGCACAAAAGGCGGTAAAGAAGAAAAACCGCTACAGGTTGTGAATGTACCAACCGTCAAATTGAACAATGGATTGGAAATGCCCATATTGGGACTAGGCACCTTCAGATTGACGCCGGAGCAAACCGAAGAGTCCGTATATCACGCTCTTACGGACGGTTACCGATTGATTGATACGGCTAATGTATATATGAACGAGCGAGCCGTCGGACGGGGGATTCAAAGATCGGGCGTACCCAGAGAAGATATATTTGTTACGACAAAATTGTGGCCGGCTAACTACGAAGATGTAGAAAGGGCAATCAACGATACGCTTGTGAGGCTGAATTTGGAGTACATCGACCTTCTATTGCTTCACCAGCCATACGGTAATTATGTAGAAGGTTATAAGGGTATGGAGGCCGCGATGCGTCAGGGTAAAGTCCGGTCGATTGGTCTCTCTAACTTCTATGCGAACAGGTTTGACGAGATAATGAGTATAGCCTCCATACCGCCTGCGGTTTTACAAGTTGAATCAAATCCATATTTTCATCAGACCGTGATGAGGGAATATGTGAAATCTTACGGAACCGTGATAAATGCGTGGTTCCCGCTTGGCGGTCGTATTGATGAATTCAACAATACGCAGACTCGTCTGTTTAATGATGAAACAATCGTGGAAATTGCCTCGGCGCACAACAAAACCTCGGCGCAGGTAATTTTAAGATGGCATCTTCAGATAGGGAACATTGCCATACCGGGCTCAACCAATCCGGCTCACATTCTGGAAAACATCTCAATATTTGATTTTGCATTAACGGATGAAGAGATGCGGAGGATAAGCGCTTTGGATACGGGAAGCGGCTCCTTTGACTTTAGCAATATGGGTGATCAGCCGAATTTCTCTTTCGGAGCGCCTATTGATTTTAATGATCAAGAATAAAGGCAAAGAAGCCGAAACAGATGCGGGCTAAGCCCACGAGTTGATGGCTATAGCCCGCGAGTCCACACCCGAATAGGAGACAGTTACTATGACCATTGCAGAGGTCGGCAAAAAATATGATCTTTCCGTTGATACGCTCCGTTATTATGAGCGGATAGGGCTATTGCCGCCGGTTAAGCGTAACAGCGGCGGTTTCCGTGATTACGGCGAAGAAGAGTGTAATTGGGTTTACTTCATAAAATGTATGCGTAATGCTGGTATTACCATCAAGGTCCCGTAGAATACTACCGAAGTTTGGTAGCGTTCTACGGAAGAAAGGGGTAAGGCTTTATACATTTGTCCC
The DNA here is from genome assembly GCA_026002025.1 of Spirochaetia bacterium. The sequence goes on from BOAU01000180.1 coordinate 1,781, forward strand.
CGTTGGGAAAATAACAAAGGGGACAAAGGGCCATTGGGTGAAATGATTGTGCCATAAAAATATGGTGGGGCGGCAATGCCACCCTATTTATTATGGGGTAAAACATTTATTGGAAATTACTATAAAAATTGACGGATTTACCGAAGCCGGTAAATGGTTCTGAATGGTCATAATGATTCTCCTTTTCAAATTGGCTAAATGAGCACTGTCTTCAGTATTGTATGTTTATGCTATATTAGCA
>BOAU01000181.1 GCA_026002025.1 Spirochaetia bacterium
CCGTATATTCCCCCGCGATCATCCAGCGCCCCCGCAGACGAAACGCCGGGATGGTTTGGCGAGCCGCCTTGTTTAATGCGCTGTTACCGGCAATGTTGTTTTTCTTTGCCCACTCAATAAGGGGGATGATTTTCGGACTGGTAAGCAGTGCAATCTGCCGGTAAAGTGATTCAGTAAGCAGCAAAGCGAACAGCTCCGTAAATCCGCCGTATTTTGTGGTGGACAGGTATGTATCGAATAGGGGATAATAATCCGTAAACTTACTTTTGCTCTGGATAATGATTGGCGGAAACCCGAGAGCCTGTAACTGTTGGTTTATGAGCATGCGCCCTATTCGTCCGTTACCATCACCAAAGGGATGAATCGTTTCAAATTCAGCGTGGAAATGGGCAATTTTATCCAGGAAATAGCCGCCGCCTTCCGTACTGTATTCCCCGACCAGCTCACTCATCAGCCCCGATACGAAATCCGGATTCGCGCCGAGGTGTGCGCCAATCCTGACCCATTCCCTGTTCATACGAAAACGCCCGGCGATAGGGTCATTGATATCGGTGAGCAGGGTTTTGTGCAAAGAAAGGATCAACCCTGTGGACAGTTTCTCCTTTGGGTTTTCCAATAAATATTCGGTGACCTTTGCCAGGTTTTTTGCCTCGTAAATTTCGCGGACATCATGATCGCGCTTAATCATATCACGCAGGATAATATCCTCGGTGTCTTCGAGGGTAAGGGTAGAATTTTCAATGGCGTTTGAGTTATATACCATTTCAGGTATTTCGGCCAAGGCAATTTCACGAACCGCCTCTTTTTTATCACCAATCAGCGCCTGATAGTGCGCGGCTAATCTTTGAATTCTATCTTTTGTGATCTGATTTATCATGCCGTCAGTATACCAAACTTTACGTGAATGGTCAGTAGTTTTCGATATCCATTCACGTAAAGTTTAAGATCTGTCAATATGTGGTTTTGATATGATACTCCATAAATGCCCCCTTAGAAGATTTGAGTTGTTTTTCACCGGGCCGGCAGCAGTTTCAGAATTTTGTTTGAGGGGTCCGGGGCTTTTTCCAGACGGCTTTGCAGTTCCGCCTTGATCGGCTCCACTCCTGTCAGATAGGAATCCCCAAAAAAGATGATGGGAACCAGTCTGTCCTCATCGGGCACGTTATAGGCTTCAAAAAAGGCGGAGATACGCTCGTTGTTGTTACCCGCGCGGGTATTGAACCGGGTAATGTCCAGGGGGTAGGTAAGGCCGCCGGCGGTGACCGATGGGGCCAATTCATCAATAATGGGGGTTATCTGGGCGCATTGAGGGCAGGTAGTCCGGTAAAAAAATACGATGTTGGCATGATCCGCGCTGACCGGGTAATCCTCAAAAAGCCGGGAACCGGTTTTCTTGGTTGCGGGGGTGTATACCCGCTTGTACACAAAAAGTTCCTCACCAACGGTCAGATATGCTTCCTGGACATTGCTCTTGATGGTATCAAGCCCCTGAAACACCCGGCCCCCGGCGATCATAAAGGGCAGGGAAAGACTGTCCCGGTCAAAGCCCATTTCATCGGTTATCCGTTCATATTCCGCCTTGCCGACGGTTTGGAACACATTATAGGTACGGAAATCATGGGGATAGCGTTCCCGGACATCCCCGGGAATTTGTTCACCCAGAATGGCGTAGTATTCCGTCAGTACACTGCAGAGCTCGCATACTTCTTCATAAAAGAAATAGATCTCCACCTTTTCGGGGAGCGCGGGTTTTTCCGCGGCCGCCGTGGTTTTGCGCTTTGCCCCGGTATCCGCGGAAGGCAGGGCGTACAAACTTTGCGGCAGATATGCCAGTATACCCATGAAAATGAAGGGCAGCAGTGCGATTCGAAACCGTGTTTTCATAGTATACCCCTTGCTTTACTATTTTGACCGGGATAAACCGGTGTGTCAACTAAAACATAAAAGTTAGTTTATTTTTATTGACTTCGTATGCAGCCTGGTTTATAATAAAAAGATCGCAGGTTCAGATGACAT
>BOAU01000182.1 GCA_026002025.1 Spirochaetia bacterium
GTCCGGGGTCAGTTCCGCATGGCAGAGATATTTGATCAGGGTGGGCCATCGGTTGAGTGTGTATTTTATCGCTGCTCCTAAGGCAGAGCTGGGCAATACTTCTTCCGATTGTTTTTCAAGCCACGTATGAAAACTTGTTATTATCGGTGTGCATCTCAGAAGCCGTTCTTCAAGGAACTCCTCCAATGATATGACGTGTTCCTTCACCTTTTCCCGCAATTCTTTTTCAACGGTGTACAATCCCTTTATGTATGAGATCGCCTCTGCTGCGCCGCATGTTTTCTGAGACCCTGCTGCCTCCGCCGCTTTCATCGCTTCAAAAAATTTCCGCCGGGCATGGGCAAAACAGCCGACATGAACAACATCAGGATATCCTTTAAGCGCAGTATTGTAACTGCCCCATCCATCCGTTTGTAGGTATCCCTTGAACCCCTCAAGAAACGGGAGCACATTTTCGCTCGCACGGGTTTCATGGTATTCATAGAAAAGCGCCGGTTTGTCAGGTGGGCCTCCTCTTGCAAGCCACATATACGATTTGCTGGTATTGTTTCGATCCGGTTCACGCATTACCTCCATGGGGGTTTCATCCATCTGTATCACTTCGCCGCTTTTTACATGGGTTTTTAGTTTTTCTATCAGGGGTTCCAGCCGTTTTCCTGTTTTCATTTGCCAGTTACTCATATCCTGTCGGGATATATTCACCCTGATTCGTTCAAAACCCGCTTCCTGGCGATAATACGGTACATAATCGTCATATTTCTTCACAAATATATAACTTAACAATCCCGCAGTCGCTATGCTTCCCGGCATGATAGTTTCCGGAACTTTCCCGGTTCGCACTGCTGGTTTATCCTCATCTCCGGACCCTTCGCAATGATGACACGCATATTTTTTTATGTGATACTGCTCAACATACACTTGTTCCGGTATTATTACTAATCGTTCCGTTATGTCTTCGCCAATGCAGACCAAGTCATGCCCGCAAGCGCAGTGTTTATCTTCTTCTGGTATATCTACCGGTATTGCTACCCGGGGAATTTTGGCGTCAATCGGTTTCCGCCCTTTAGCGTTCCGAGTGTGGGCTTTTACCGGTGTGCCTACAGGATCAAGTAGTTCTGCTTTACCCTCCGGGATTTCTTCATTTCCAAACAGGAATTGCTGCCCTTTCCCGATGAACCGTTCGCTTGCCCGGCCAAATTGTCGGTACAGGGCCAGCCGTAACTTTTCTTCAAGCCGCTGGTTTTCCGCTTCTAAGGCTATTACTCGTTCGTTATATTGTTTCGTAGTTCGTTTTAATTCTTTATTTTCGTTTTCAATTCGCAGGATATAATTTTTTATTTCATCGCCTATTGCGGCTGCCATTTCCATGACAGTTATTCTACCACAATAGGCGATCCTTGTAAACCTTTGGTTCGATTTAACTTGCCCGTTTATATTTTACCGCTTTATGCGCTTTGAAAAAATCGATACCCTGCAACAGCATCTGGATTTCTTCGCTCGTTATCTCCAGGGCTTCTTCCGCCGTAGACGGCCAGGGAAACCGATCCTTCTCTAGCCTTTTCTGGCTCATCCAGAACCCGGTCTCGTCCCACCACACCGCTTTCAGCAGTTTCCCGTTCCGGCTGCAAAAGAGATATACACTCCCGCTGAAGGGGTCTTGTTCCATCTTTTCTTTCACCAGCAGGGTCAGCCCGTTGACTGCCTTCCTCATATCCGTGTGTCCGGGCCGGATGTAGATCTTTACCTTGCTTAAATCTATGGTCATAGTTGCCACCCCAGACTTTGGATAACCGCACGCAAATCCTGCCGGTTGATGGCTACCGGGATATGAACCCTGATGTCCCCTTTTTCTATGAGGATTTCCGGCACGCATCCCATTGGAACGGGCATTGGGGGCTTTATTTCCACAAAATCCTGGGGCCCCTCGGCTTCTCTCACCCAGTTATTTAAGGTTGCCGGGTT
>BOAU01000183.1 GCA_026002025.1 Spirochaetia bacterium
TGTACGCTAAACCCTGAAAATCTCGTAAAAGTTCTGAAATTTCGCTAATTCCTTGTATAGTAAGGAATTAGGTTGATATTTTTTAACATTATTAAAAGAGTAATATATTGAAAATTAAAGTTAGCTCCGGTAATTGACATAAAAAAACCAAGTAATTATACTCTGACCGGGGTATGAAATTGCTGAATTATGGTTTGAAAAAAGACTATAGGCTCACCATTGAAGATTTTCGATTATTGAATCTGACGCATGACGAATGCTTTAGTTATTTATCTAATAACAGAAAAGATACAAAATGTCCCAAATGTAATTCTAATGAGTTTTATGAACCAAGCAAACGTGGATTAGTTGAATGTAAAAATTGCGGCTATCAAAAATCAATAACTTCCGGAACCATTATGGAAAAAACCCGTGTTCCTCTGGATAAGTGGTTTTTGCTATTTTTTATGATTATGCAAGAAAGCGAAAAACCGTCTGTAGTTAAAGTCCAGAATGAATTACAAGTTTCATACCCCACCGCAAAATTATTGCTTGAAAAGACCAAAAGTGATGAAATCGATTATTGGCTTCGTATAACAGCACGTTTTATTCGTCAATTGGTAATGAGCAAAAGGAGAGAATGGATTAAAAACAGGTTTTTTGTTGATTTTACAATTTCTTACAATGAAAAAGATGGTGATAGGCTTTGGTTACGAAAAAGGCTTTAACCAGAAGATGTTTAGCCGCCTATTTCTGTAGACTCCTTTGAGTCTACAGACTTTTATGGTTAAGATGTTTTTGTAAATTACGCCGCCTGTAAAACCTTCTGTGCAGTCTGAAGGATTTTATTTCCATCAAAGAAATCTACCAGCTTATTGACTTGGTAATTTTCGGTCTGCCGGAGGGGTCTGGCGTTGGAGGTTAAATCGGCAACGCTGTTATACCATCCCCAGGCTGTATTCTTAAAATTTGCAAGGTCATCCTTCTTGGCGTGGATGACGTTGACCCTTTCGACATATTCATCAGCCGACCTTTCAGAAGCAATCTTTACCAGTTCCTTCTTAAAGTCCCTGATAAAAGCAACCTTACTGATTTTCTTACTCGCCATTTTTTCAGCCTCAATGCTTACAGACCCCACATACTTGACTGCAAGACCAAGATTGTAGGCAGCCTCTTCTTTCCGGCTATTCATCACCGCCGTATGCCTACAAGTCCAGGTTCGTTGAGCATTACGAATAGCAATCTGGAGAGTATTATTGCAACAAATTCTGACATTGGATATACCGGCCATAAGCCCGGTTGAACCATCGTGGCTGTTAGTGAAGTAAAGGAAGTTTTCGATTTTATCACCAAGAATGCTCTGTTCAGGAAGCCTTACGAGAAGGAATACCCTCCGGCCATTGAACAGGGAACCGGCAGTCTCATACCGACATTGACCCCCTTGGCTGTTGTGGATTATGTCATCAACAAAGGCAAAGGATTCGGCATTTTGCTGAACCTGATACCTACCCTGCACGATACCAAGGGCTTCTTGAGTATCACTCCTGATATTTGCAAAGTAGTTGGGGATTTCTTTCCTGGCAGCACTGATGGGCATTTGATCCACTGACCAATCCAGTTTGGCTATCCTGATGGCCTCCTCAGAAGTCGGTGCATCCTGAACTATCGTCCCTATGCCATGCCAAGGATGAATCCCGTTTGAACTCAACATCCAATCATAACGTCCAAGCCCATGAGCCATTTTGTATCTCCTTGGGTGTTATGTAAGCGTAAAGTAAGACAAAAGGATTTATATTTTGATACACTAATTTTATATGATAAATGAAGTATTTAACAAAAAAGGGGCATCCGGGAATATAGTGGAAAACCCCAAAAAGTAGTATAATGAGGCATGAACCAACCAGAAAAAATAGAGGATTTTTATCAGGCCATATTAGGCATAACGGCGCCTTGGGAAGTAGTCA
>BOAU01000184.1 GCA_026002025.1 Spirochaetia bacterium
CTGTTTTGACACCACCCAATTGCGCCTTGGCCGCATTGATTTCTGCATCAATATTCCAGCTGCCATCTTCAAATGAACCCGCCGCCGGCACCACCGTCAAATTCACATAAACCGTGTACTCCGCGTTAATGTAAGCTTTTACCCAAAACAATTTTCTCATCCCGGAGGCTTTGATGCACCATGAAGCCGCGCCATTGCTCCGCCGTATTTTGCCTTATATCCTTACTGCTCTCATTTCCGCTTTACTCTCAGGAACCGCCTTCCATCTACGACAATCTGGACAAACTGGAGAGCTTGCTGCTCGATACGCTCTCCAACAGCGAGCAGCAGAGCAGACAGTTGGAAGACTTGAACAGGACCTTGACCGAGAACGAACAAATACTGCACGAGCGCGAACAATTATTGACGGACTTACGGACTCAGCTGACCGGAATGTCAGAAACCTTTCAGAAGCAATCGGACTTATCCGCGAAATACGAGCGCAGCTCAAGGTTTTGGAAGAGCTTTACGCTGATAGGGATACCGGTGACGGCGGTGATTAGCGCGGGAGTGGCCGCGGCGGTGATGATGGCCGCGAGGTAGGAGCGGTGTATTGGTAAAAACGCCGCACATGTCCTCCGTACGGAGGAATAGCGGCTTTTTTATATGTCCATACAAACAAAAGGAGTAGTGTATGCAAAAGAAACAGTTTTTAATGGGAATGCTCGGCAAAGCGATGGTAATCACCGCGCTGGTATTTGGATTGATCTTTACCGGATTGGTCCTGACCGGATGCCCGACTGGCAATGAACAGAAAGAACAGGAACAACAAGGACCTGTGTATGATGCGAATGGCTTTGATGCGGATGGCAATCACAGAGACACCGGAACGAAATACAATCCGGCGGGTTATGATAAGGGCGGATATGATGTGAATGGATATAACGCGGCAGGCTATGATAAATTTGGCTATGACGTTAATGGTTATGATGTTGACGGTTATAATTCGTCGGGCGTTAATGCGGCTGGAAAACGCAAAGACACGGTTTATGTGAATTTGACGGTGGTGCCGGCGGCGGGTTCATTTGAAGATGGCAGCTGGAATATTGATGCAGAAATCAATGCGGCCAAGGCGCAATTGGGTGGTGTCAAAACAGTAATCGATCTTACATTACCATCCGGTCAGACGTATGCTGTTTCCTTTGCCAATGTTGATGTTCCTGTTAATGGTGGTGTCAGAAATGGCGTGTTCGACATTGCAAGCGCTGAACAAGCGGCGGGGATTACCGGTTGGGTTAACCCGGCAAACGGAGTATCGCTGTCGTTCACGGTTCCTGAGGCTTCGACTATTACGGCTCGGAATTCGGCTGCTGATTCTGCTAATAAACAAGCGACATTGTTTATAGTGAAAGCCGGCGTCGTTCCGTCGCGTGTAAAATCAGATGGCTCTGCGGTGAAGTTCAAGTTGGACAAATCCATCGTTGCAATATTTAAAGATGTTACAATTGCCGATAATGATGCAGCTGCAGCTCGGTTAGATGCATTGAATATTATTTTAGCGGATAATCAGACCAATCATAGTTTTCAACCATTGAATAGATATCCCTTGATGTGGGTTAATAATACTGATGATGATATTGATAAGATAAGAACTGTTATGGTTGGTAATGCTAACTTTACAACGCGCTTGCTGTTGCCAGATAGTCGTTATTTGGAAACAGATGGCATTGTTACGGGCACAGAAACTGCAATGTTGAATAGACAATCGCAATATCAAGAAGTGATACATCTTGCAAACGGTAAAAAATCGTTAGGGAGCGCAGGGGTGCCTGACACAACATCATAAACTTAAGCCTCAAAAGCTCGGTTTTTGGTTGCATTTGTACTTGTTAAAATAATTCCATTTACGATGTTTGTTCGGCAATACCCGGACTGGAACTATGTTGCGTGTCATATCCTC
>BOAU01000185.1 GCA_026002025.1 Spirochaetia bacterium
CCCCGCTTATCTACCAGGATCGCCCGCAATAAGAGGGCTATCCGTTCCCCGGTTAGACCTGAATCCCTTGATTCATAGAGCAGATCCCCAAGATTGGCATTTTTCCCCAGGGAATCCGCAATAAGGGTGAAATCCTCAGACATCGCTCCTCCAACAAAAAACGCCCCCGGAATGGGGGCGTTTCAATACAATTAACAATTCATTCTAAACTTAAGGCCTTCGCCCCAATTTAGCGGCCCCTGACAGGGCTGCGTCCCCCGCTGCGGCTGGTGACTTTCTGCTTCTGCGCAGCTGCGCGCCGGGGCTTGGCATCCACCACACCGGCCTTGGGCTTCTTGGGCGCCGCTATTGCCCTGGGCTTCGTCTCCACCACATCGGCAACACTTTCAGGACCATCGGAGTTGATAAGGTCCAGATAGGCCGAAGCGGTATCTGCTTTGGGGGCGGAAGCCTCATTGTCATCACCAAAGGTCTGGGTGATATCTTCCCGCACCGTTGAGCGGCGGCGGCTGAAGGACGCAAAGGCCGCATCGGTAAAGCCCTTGCTTACCCCCTGGAGGAATTCATTGAGCACATTCGCCATGGCGTCCAGGGTGGACTTCTTCCGTTTAACGGAGGTGATATTCACATCCAGCAGGATACCGGGCTGGAGGTGATAGGGATTGATCGAATAATCAAATTCAAGGTACTTACTTTCCAGGAAGGCAAGCTGATTTTCCATAACCCGCCGTTCAATGGGGAAGAGGTAATCGTACATGGTCTTTATCCGCTCACGCATCAGGATGAGCTTGGCGCGGATTTTGTCTTTCTCGTAGATGTAGGTACGGTTTGAAGCTTCCACTTCGGTTTCGGCAGGGCGGACAAAGGAAATCCCGTCCCAGGCTTTTTCAATAGCTTCGTACTCAGGCTGCCCGTCCTTCTCCCTGAGGATCTTGCGGATCCTGGCCCGATTTTTATTTGCCAGATCATTATAATCCTGCACCTTGAAGGGGGATTTTTTGCCCAGATAGAGCACCTGCAAGACGTCCCAGAGGTGCTGCACTTCAGTTTCAAAGCTCTTCATCTGTACATCGTAGGCCTTGCGATCCTCGATAAGCTGGGCATTATCAAAATACCGCAGCTTGATCTCATACCGTTCATCGGGAAGGTTCGACGCATCGGTGTCCTCATACTCCCGGATGATAACTTCACGGGCGTTTTTAAGGTTTTCGATGTACTGGTAGCCCATCCGGGAAGTATCCAGGATAGAAGTGATGGAATTGATGGCGGTATTGAAGCCCCGGTTCCGGATGTTTTCAATATCCACGATCTTCTTGATGTTTTCCCGGACATTCTGCTGATCAAAGGCCGCGGGATCGATTTCGGCCCGAAGATCGCTGATCCGTTCAAACACCGCCTTGGCAATCTGGGCATAGCGCTTTGATTTGGGATCTTCCGGCTTGTCGTCGGTGTAGTTTTCAACCTGGTTTATCTTGTTGAAGATGATTTCACTGTCGGAAAATTCTTCCAGCCCCGCATCGATCCGGTCATCCTTGAGCTTTTCGATGGTACGATCGATGTTATCCACCAGCTGCTTGGAAAGCAGGTCTTTGATCAGGTATTCCACCGTCACCTGGTAGTGGAAAATGGGGCTGATAAGTTCCGAATCCAGAATATTCACCGAAAGTTTAACGTCCGTAACGGTTTTCGGCTTGCGAAGGTTGTCCTTAAAGGCGCATTTTACGATGGAATAGGCGTTCTCGCCCCGGACAAAGGCGCCGGTATCGGTTTTTTGCCGCAGGATGCTGTTGGTGTGGGTTTCCAGCTCATTGACGCCCCGCTGGATGTGCCCCTGCAAATGGCCGTACATGTTGACCATGGACTTTTCGATTTCGCCGGTGTTGAACTTGTCGGCCCCGCCGACCGCGTCCAGAAGGTCGCCCACTTCCTTGGGGGT
>BOAU01000186.1 GCA_026002025.1 Spirochaetia bacterium
TAGTAGTAGAGGAACTCCAACAGCTGGTGGTGGGTATTGGAAATCCGGCGCATCAAATCCAGAATTTATTAATCCACTTATATACATTCACGGACTTAAGTTTTTGAAATACCCGCATACGTCTGGTGTTACGGGTGGTAGCAGTACTGATTCTGAAGTTGGAATAGCAAATTCGGTAACTATTGATCTTGCTAGTAATAACAATTTTCTTATAGAATTACTCGATGATCAAGGGTTTATTCTTGGTATTACTGGGTTTAGGACTGAACTTAGTGCTATTCCATCTGATGGAAGTGGTGATGGTTTATATGAGAATATTATAGCAACAGAACTTGTAAAAGGAATGGACGATACAGGAAGTGGATATTTAAAATTCTCTGATGTATCGTATGATAAAACACTTGTTGAATATAAATTACTACCAACAGAAACAAGCGCCCACGACACGGCACATTTTTACAGATTGTCGTTTCTGACGACTACTGCCAGTGGAGCAACTAACCCTCTTTTTACAAATAAGTTAGCTGCTCATCAAGTAACTAACGCAGCTGGTATCGTTGGTATTAATAGAGAATACGTAAGGGGCGAAACTCTTATAATAAAGAGACTTCTGTTTCCACAGAGAATTAATAACGGTAATAAGTTCAACTTTAACGAAATAAAACTCACCATGAATATGGTTCCAACTTATGCGGTTCCGTAAGGATTATTATTGTGGATAGTGCGCGGTTATATGTTAAAAAAACAATACACGTTTATGATGAGAATGGTAAATTCAAGGAAACCAAATTTGTTTGTTCGGTTGGAGATAAAACCGAACAAACTTTTAAGCATATAAGTGACGTATTACTTATTACAAAGATTGAAACAAAGGATAGGGAGAATGCTAAAGGACATAGTTGATAAGTTTTTTCTTAATAAAGAAAAAGAAATGGCTGAAGATAAGATAAATAGTTCTATTAGCGATGGTGAGGTTGAAGTAAAATTGTATAAAGACGGTAAACTTGTTGAGCAAAAGAAAGGAGAGAAGTAATGTTTGGTAGAAGTAAAAAAAATAAACTAACAGCACCATTAATGAACCATCTTAATAGTATTGATATAGAAGGGTGGGTAGATGTAGAAGGTTACAAAGACGGTGAACTTGTTTATAAAGATTCTGGTTCTAACGTAGTAAGCGATTGGATGCGCCACGCAATTATGGTTCTTCTTACTGGCTCTTCCTTCTCAAAGTGGGGAAACAGAGAAATAGTAACTGGCGGAACACCTACTTCTGCGACACCAGAAGGTTCGCGTAATAGTAATAAATCTATTTCTCTTCCGAGACATGATATTTCTGAATACCACAGAAAACAAGGATCTTCTATTGATGGTAGAAATCTTGATGGTTATTGCTTAAACAGAGAACAATATTTTTGGGATGAAGCTGCTTTCAGGCAAAAATATACCAGTTCTAAATTTCCAGCTAATATTTATGCTTGGTTTCCAACAAAAATATTATTAGGAACAGGTAAAGAATATGAAAACTGGTATACGTTACAATCAGAAAACGAGGTAGAAAATTCTGCTTATTATCAAGATATGTTAAACTTATATGGCGGTTCAGAAGGATTGCTTACTGAAGCGGCAATACAGTTTGATAGTAATGTTTATACTGGTGCAACAGGTGCTTGTAACACCTACTCTGGATCTTTAGCGCATAACGTATTTACAGGAAACGCACCTATTATTCAAGCAAGAACGGTTAATGATCCAAATCCATCTCATATGATGGAAACAAATAGCGATATGCACCGTGATTACGGTGTCGTTGGTGCTGTAAAAACTCCTTATTTTTCAACAAGTGATAGCGTAATGCTTGAAGTGTCAACGAGCGACGAAGGGCGGCTTTTAAAACCGCAGTTTAGA
>BOAU01000187.1 GCA_026002025.1 Spirochaetia bacterium
AACTTTGCTTTTCAAGCTGATTTTTTCTGAGCATCTTGTTCAAAATACGATACAGACATTACGGTCTTCGGCAGGCAGGGAAAGGATGTCCCTGAGTTTTTTAACGCTCCGGGGGTCAATGCCGGATAGATCCGCCACAGGGTTCATTTTAACGGCGGTTTCCTCAAACAGCCTGGAGACCGGGACATCCAAATCATTTTAAGCTGAAAAATATATTAAAATGGAACTTAATCCATGTACGCGCCGTTCATGGGAGCGGCGGCGTTTTCCGTAAATACCTTCAGAATCCCGCGGGTATATTTTGATGCCGGCGTTTTCCAGGCTTTTCTCCGTTCCGCAAGGACCTTGTCGATTTCGCTGTCTTCCATGGGTTTTCCGTGAATCCCCGCGATACGCAGAACACGGCCCGGAATATCCAGTTCGATCAGGTCCCCTTCTTCAAGCAGGGCGATGGGGCCGCCCCGGGCCGCTTCGGGGGACACGTGCCCTATGGCAGGTCCCCGGGACGCGCCGGAGAAACGCCCGTCGGTAATCAGGGCGATGGTTTTTGCCAGTTCCGGGTCCGATGAAATGGCCTCGGAGGTGTAGAACATCTCCGGCATACCGCTTCCTTTCGGGCCCTCGTAGCGGATGATCACCGCATCGCCGGGTTTTATGCGGTGGTTCAGCACCGCGTCGATGGCCGCTTCCTCACTGTCAAAGGGCCGCGCCCGCAGTATTGCGTTAAACATTTCCCTGGGTGCAGCCGAATGTTTGATCACCGCGCCGCCGGGGGCAAGGTTCCCCTTGAGCACAGCCATGGTGCCGTCAGCCCCGATGGGATTATCAAAACTGCGGATCACATCGCCGCGCTTAATGCCCAGTTTTTTCAGGTACGCATCACACTTTTCGTAGTATCCCTGTTTTTTTAAGTCCTCAAGATTTTCACCCAGGGTTTTGCCGGTTACGGTCATGACATCCAGATGCAGGCTGCTTTTGATCTCTTCCATGACGCGGGGAAGGCCCCCGGCTGCGCAGAAATACTGCGCGGGCCAGCGTCCCGAGGAGCGTATGTCCAGCAGGTAATGGGCGCCCCGGTGCATCCGGTCAAAAATTTCCGCATCAAGGCCGATGGCGAATTCACGGGCAATGGCGGGGATGTGGATCAGGCTATTGGCGGACCCCGAAATTGCCGCATGGACCATGATGGCGTTTTCAAAACTTTTCATGGTGACCATGTCACAAGAACGCAGCCCGAGCCTGACCAGTTCCACCGCCTGCTTCCCCGCCTGAGCCGCCATGTTCTGCAAATCCTCCGATGTGGAAGGCAGCAGCGCGCTGCCGGGGAGGGCCAGCCCCAGGGCCTCCGCCATGATCTGCATGGTGGAAGCGGTGCCCATAAAACTGCATGCCCCGCAGGACGGGCAGGCGTGCTGTTTGTAGTAGCTGAGTTTTTCTTCGGTAATTTCGCCGCGCTTCCGCATGGCGCTGTACATGCCGATCTGTTCCAGGGTGAGCAGATCCGGCCCCGCGTCCATCACCCCGCCGCACACCACGATGCTGGGAATGTTGAGCCGCCCAATCGCCATGAGGTGGGCGGGAACCGCCTTGTCGCAGCTTGACAGGAACACCCCCGCGTCAAAGGTGGTGGCCTTTGCGTGGATTTCGATCAGACTGCAAATCGTGTCCCGGCTTGCCAGGGAATAGTTGATGCCGTCGTGGCCCTGGGCCATGCCGTCGCAGATATCGGTGGCAAAATACCGGGCGCCCTTGCCGCCGCTTTCATTCACCGCCGTCACCACCCGGCCCGCAAGCTCCAGCAGATGGGCGCTCCCCGGATGGCTGTCCCCGGCGGTGCTTTCAACCAAAATCTGCGGCTTCACCAAATCCTCAAGCTTCCATCCCATCCCCATCCTCAGGGGAT
>BOAU01000188.1 GCA_026002025.1 Spirochaetia bacterium
CCGCCGTAAAGGGCGGCGGTTATATTACGGATATCCGGGGCGTTTTCTTCGATATTGGTATCCAAAAGGTAGAGGGAACTGCGGCCAACCTTGACTTCCCATATCTGGGCAACGGCCTGACGGCCCGCCAAATCCACGGAAATTTTGATGGCACCGTCTTTGCCGATTTTCCGCTCAACCGGCATGTTGTACCAGTCGTTTTCAGGGTAGGTTTCCTGCTGGAATCCGTCGGCATTGAGGTTCTGCTTGAAATAGCCCTGCCGGTACAGGAGGCCGACACCCACCAGGGGCAGCCCCATGTCGGAGGAGGTCTTCATATGGTCCCCGGAAAGGATGCCCAAGCCCCCTGAATAAATGGGGAGGGACACGTCCATGCCGTATTCCATGGAGAAATAAGCCACCACGTCCTTTTTGGAACCCTTGTACCAGGTATCGCCTTTTTTATAGCGCTGAAACCGGTCGTAGGTCTCTTTTAAAGCCGCTAAATATGAATCATCCTTGGCCACACGGGCAAGCCGTTCCTGGCTGACCATACCCAGGGTCCGTATGGGACTCTGGTGGGACTGAACCCAGGCGTCATAATCCAGGCGGATAAAAAGCTGAATAGCGTCATAATTCCATGAAAGCCAGAGATTGCGGGCAATCTCCTCCAGGGGCTTAAGAACCGGGGGGAGTTTCGGTTTAACCGTGTATGTTGAAATGTTCATGGGGAAAGTCTAAGCTCTGTAGGAATTATTGTCTAGGGGAAATTTCTGCCAACCCTGCGTTGCTAAACTGCAGTAATTCCAAATTTAACCATTGACCACACGGACAACACGGACAAAGACGATAGAAATAAAGGCTCTAACCAGGCTTGCCGGTGAATCCAAGGCGCAGGTTATGAATAAAGCATGAAGGTTAAAGATACCGCAGGGCTTGCCCTGCGGTTATTCATTTCCATCAATTATATTTTTTATGTTTGGCATCTTTGCTCTCCTTTGCGGTACTTTCCACCATCAAAAATTTATGTCCACCGCATTCAGATAGGCGGGGTTGGCGACCAAAACGTCCCTAAACGACAGTGAAGGGGCATGGTTTTTTAGTTACTGAGCGTGTATGTGCCGGGTACGTTGTTGAGAAGAAAGGTATTAAATCCAGTTATGGTAAGTATATTTCCGCTGATTACTGCCGTTCCTGAACCTGTTAATGATGATCCGCCCGAAGTAATAGTAAGGTTAAGAGTAGTGCCTGAATATGTGTAAGTTCCAGGCATACTACCTCCGCTTATACTGTATGTAAAATTACCATCGTTGGTAAATGTAATACTACCGCCTGATTTAACCCATGTTCCCACAAGAGAAGTGTCACCGTCGCCCGTAACGGTTACGGTGGCTGTGCCGCTCTTGGTGGTGTCCACGGTGGAGGTCGCTTTCACGGTCAGGCTGGTAAGGGATTCGCCCGCAGCCACGGTAAGTTTTCCGGTCGTGTCAATAGTAGTTCCCGCATTTTTGCCGGTTTCATTGATAGACCAGATAACGGTCTGCGCCGGGTTATTGGTCCCGATTACGCTGGCGGTAAAGGTTGTATTGCCGCCCTTGGCGACGCTTGCAGTTGCGGGATTTACCGTAACGCTGGTAACGGTGGCGGTGCCGGTAATGGTTACGGTGGCCGTGCCGCTCTTGCTAGCGTCCACGGTGGAGACCGCCTTTACCGTCAGGCTGGTAAGCGCCTCGTCCGCGGCCATGGTGAGTGTTCCGTTCGCGCCAATAGTGGTTCCCGCTTTTTTTTCGGTTCCATTGCCACAATAACCAGCGGGTATTCCGCTTCTTTTATAATGGACAGCAGATATTCAATCTGCTGCCGTTCGGGGTTCCGGTAATACGGCGGCCTGGTTTCCAATTCCAGGCCGTAGGCCAGCCAA
>BOAU01000189.1 GCA_026002025.1 Spirochaetia bacterium
CTGAAATAAGGGGCTTTCGCAGATAGGGGAAAGTGATGGCAAAGAAACGGTTTTTACGGGGTATGCCGAGCACTTCCGCCGCTTCGTAGGGGGAGCCGTCCTCGTATTTCAGAATATCTACGATCATGAGAAAGGCCACCGGAAAGGCGTAAAGCACCGATCCCAATACTATCCCCTTGAATCCGTAAATTGATGTACTAAGCCTAAAGAGCCGGGTTATGACACCGTTGCTCCCCAATAAAATCAGCAGCCCCATGCCGTGGGATATGGAAGGGATAAGCATGGGCACGGCGGCGAGGACCGTAAACACTTCCTGCTTCCGCATGGTCGTCCGGGCGATGCAGTACGCAAACATATAGGCCAGCACAATGGAAATGATCGTCCCGGTTCCGGCGGTGGCAAATGAATTGCCCAGGGCCTGCTTAAACTGGGGCGCAGTAACAATACCGGCGATATTGGTCCCCGGTATATACGCCAGCATGGCAAAGAGGGGGAAGATAACCGTTACCAGAAGAAAGGCAATGATGAGTAATTTTATTCCCGTAATGCGGCGGAGGCCGTGAGAGTTCAAACCTTCCCCCCCACGTATTTAATCAGGGAATCAATTTTTAGCCGGAGATTCTGAATGACAAATTCATCGACATACTGATTCGCCGGATGCTGAATAATATTCTCCGGGGTGTCGAGCTGTTCAATGTTACCCGCATTCATCACCATGATACGATCCGAAAGGGCAAAGGCTTCTTCCTGATCGTGGGTGATGTAAATCATGGTGGATTTAAAATTCCGCTGTATCTTTTTAATTTCGTCCCGCAGCGAAAGCCGGGTTGCCGCGTCCAGGGCGGACATGGGTTCATCAAAAAGGATGATCTCCGGGTTCAGCGCCAGGGTGCGGGCTATGGCCACCCGCTGCTGCTGGCCGCCTGAAAGTTTGTAGGGTTTCTTGTTCACATGCTCGGTAAGCCCCACCTGTTCGATGATGTTTTCCGCAATAGAACGGGCCCTGGATTTTAGGCCGGCATTGAATTGCAGGGCATATTCCACATTGCCCAAAACGGTCATGTTCTGAAACAGTGCGTAGTTCTGGAACACGATCCCCATG
Organism: Spirochaetia bacterium; assembly: GCA_026002025.1. The sequence goes on from BOAU01000189.1 coordinate 1,103, forward strand.
TTGCGTTCCGATGGTTTTGCGGCGGTAATGTCAACGCCGTCTTTACGGATAGTGCCGCCGGATGGTGACAAAAGTCCTATCAGTATCCGCAGTATCGTTGTTTTGCCGCAGCCCGAAGGCCCCAGGATGGAGAGGAACTCCCCATCCCGGACGGTAAAATTGACGTGGTGTAATATTTCCTGCCGGTTAAAGCTGTGAGTTAGATCAAGTACTTCCAGTTTGTCGCCGATTACTGCCGCCATCAGTATTGCCACTTTTCCAAAAGCCGCTGTTTTTCCGCCAGATCCGCTATACCCTTCATATCGGCAATCCGGACATTCTGCGGATAGTTGGGCATGGTATTAACCTGATTCTTGAAAACCGGCTCGGGAACAAAAAGTTCCTTGTCCTCGCGGTTCAGGGTGGTCACATAAAAATCAAATACATCCCGTACCGCCTTCCGGGTTTCCTTCCCCTTGACAATGCCAAGCCCGTAGATCGAATAGGGGGACCCTTCCTCAAAATAGATAATTTTTAAGGGGACGCCCTTATTAATAGTAGACACCACCTGATAGGTCATCCCCAGGCCGATACCGGCTTCCCCCTGCAGTAAGGCGTTAACCGGCCCGGAACCGGAAGAGGTAAACTGCAGCACGTTTTGGGCAAAGCCGTCAAAGTAGGCAAAGGCCGCAGCTTCTCCCCGGGTGTTCACGAGGTTCTTGAGGAAATAGTAACCCGTACTGGAAGACTTGGGGTTGGGCATGGAAAGCACACCCTTGTACTCCGGCTTTAAGAG
>BOAU01000190.1 GCA_026002025.1 Spirochaetia bacterium
TATCAAGAACCAAGAGGATCTTGATAATGGGAAACAAGGTGAGCTCAATTTAGACGGAGCTCAAATTTTATAGCCCCCTTTAAGGGGGCTTCCTCAAGCCACCGGCTATGCCGGTGGTATTTGACTAACCACAAAGGACACAAAGTACTCAAAGGTTTTTTGTCCTATCCTTCGTGCCCTTTGTGTCCTTCGTGGTTTATATTCTTCATTTTTCGTTGTAACTTTTCCCGGACTGAAATACCACCCCGGTTCCCTTTTTGATCTTGGAGGTGGCCCGGCGTTTGTTCAGTTCCGCCAAGAAGAGATCCTCGTCAAAGGGGACTTTAACCGTGGTCTCCAGCCAGCTTGAAAGGTGCATGGCGTTTGAAAGGGTAAGGCCGTTGATCCCCTCCTGCCCGTCGGCTATGAGGGGCGTCCCGTGTACGATTTTTCCCGCAAAGGCCTTGACGACCCCCACATGCTGTTCATTGCTGCCGTCGGTTTCGATCTTTTCCACCGTAAATTTGGGGCTGTCGAAGCCGCCGGCGGCGGTTTTGTTGAATTCCCGTTCGTTTTTTTCCAGCTTGTAGAGGGTCAGGTTGGTGTTCTCGTCGTTGACCAGTTTTCCCCATTCCAGGGTGATTTCGAAGCGGTTTGTTCCGGGGGCATCGGCGGTGGAGGTGATAAAGGTGCCGGTAGCGCCGTTGGGGTATTCCAGGTAGGCGGTCACATCGTCTTCAACCTCGATATTATGCCATTTGCCGTTGTGGCAGAAGGCCCGCACCGCGCTGGGCATGCCGCAGATCCACTGGAAAAGGTCCAGTTGATGGGGACACTGGTTGAGGAGCACGCCCCCCCCTTCGCCGTCCCAGGTGGCGCGCCAGTCTCCGGAATCGTAGTAAGCTTGGGTACGGTACCAGTTGGTGATGATCCAGCTTGTCCGCTTGACGGCCCCAAGACTCCCGCCCTGGACCAATTCCCGCATCTTCTTGAAGTAGCTGTTGGTTCGCTGGTTGAACATCATGGCAAAGACCAGGCCTGAGTCGGCGGCAGCCTTGTTCATCTCCCGGACCTGTTTGGTATACACACCGGCGGGTTTTTCGCAGAGCACATGGAGCCCCGCCTTAAAGGCCTCGATAGCCAGGGGCGGATGCTGGTAATGGGGCACCGCGATAAGCACCGCATTGGCCTTTCCGCTCTTGATAAGCTCGCTGCCGTCCTCAAAAATGGGGAATCCCGCGGGCAAAATCCCCTTGGCCCATTCCCTCCGCGCCGGCAGTCGATCCGCCACCGCCGCAAGTTCCATATCCGGTATGATACCGTCAAACACATTTTTTATATGGGCGGTCCCCATATTCCCCATGCTGATTACCCGGGTGTAGTCACTTATGGCCTTGTCATACTTGCCTGTGGCGGAATACGCATTACCGCGATTGTAGTAAATAGCAGAATTGGGGTAAATTTTGATTGCCTTGGTATAATTTTTTACCGCCTTGGCATACGAACCATCGATGTAATATGCGTCACCGAGGCTGTTATAAGCCGCGGCAGATTTGGGCTCAAGACGGACTACCCTGGTATAGTCCTTTATGGCCTTCTTATAGTCGCCCCTATAGGTATACGCAAGACCGCGCTGGGTATAAGCGGCGGCAAATTTGCGGTCATGCTTAATGGCTTCGGTGAAGTCCGCTATTGCCGTATCATAATCCTGGTTACTGGCAAAAGAAATGCCGCGCTCCAGCAGCAAAGTGGCGTCTCCCCTGGCTCTGCTTGTCACACAGGCTGTGCAAAGCAGCATTACCAGGACTACCGCCGTAAAAATCCTTTTCATTTTTTGCCTCTCTGGTTCTACCAGTTTTTCAAGCTTTCTTCCATCATTCTGACCGCTCTTTCTAT
>BOAU01000191.1 GCA_026002025.1 Spirochaetia bacterium
TATATAAGGAATTACGTGAATCCGTCATCTGCTAACCCTTCATCTCCCGGTTCATCAAAATTGGCCTTATCGGCGCCAAGAAAGTATCTGATTAATAATATATCACTGTCATTATTTTATTTCAACTAAAAATCATAAAAAAATAAGAAAAATTAAGAAATTTAACCAAGAACCTCACAAACAGCACGAACCCAGACTACCCAATTCCCCTCTTTGGTTCGTGTAATTCGTGGTTAAATTCTTCAAGCCCCGCATTATTATACCCTTTTGATGGTGATATTTCCAAAAACAGCCATTCCCGTTATATACAGTTCCGGCAAATCCTCATTTTCTTTGTTTATTTCGTCCGGGGCAAAAATTCCTGAAAATACCGGTATTGTTTTGTTAACTATTTTGATATTCCGTGAAACCACGATTTCGGTTAATCCAAATATTGAATCAACCTGGATAATTGTTCTGCCTTTGGGCAAATTATCTATGATTATTTTGTTTGTGCCGAACAGGCTGAGGTAGCTCCCCCCGTTCCCGTTTAACGATACTACATTTGAACTTCTCCACGAGAACAGGGCTAAATGTGTTTCCGTATTTTGCGGGAATATCAAGGCATCATTATTTTTGAGATCATGTTCCTGTATTACCTTCTTTATAATGCTCATTTCTTTTGATGTTTCTACTTTATTGATATATTCCACGATTCGTTCATATTCTTCGATATCAATAACATTCCGGGAATACTGTTGGGAAAGTTTATTGGTTAGCTCTTCTTTTTCTTCACTAATATCATACGGCACAAAGATTCCCTTTTTTACCCAAGAAAAAACCTACGGAGAAGGGGGGATTCGGTCTCCAGTCGCGGACCTCCTGTCCGCTCCTTACGACCCGCCTACGCCTTCTGTCGGCGGCATCCTGCCGCCTTTTCCTCCCTTCGGTCGGCGAAGGCTCCGGTTCGAATCCCCCATCATCATTTTCTTATAAAAACCTACGGAGAAGGGGGGATTCGAACCCCCGGTGCTCTTTCAAGCACGCACGCTTTCCAAGCGTGGACCTTAAACCACTCGGACACCTCTCCAAATATAGAAACCCGGAGCAGGGGGGATTCGAACCCCCGGAACCCTTACGAGTTCAACGGTTTTCGAAACCGTCTCCTTCAACCGCTCGGACACCGCTCCAAACAAGAAACATAGTAACAAATCCACGCGGGGATTCGAACCCCCGGAACCCTTACGAGTTCAACGGTTTTCGAAACCTTCTAGATGGCTCCGCAAGGAGCCTTCCTTGCTTCAACCGCTCGGACACCGCTCCAATAACAGCAACCCATCAAGGGCTGATTGAATATACCATACCAATCCGCATTGTGTATAGCCATTCCAAATTTAACCACGGACAGCACGGACAGCACGGACAAAGAGGAAAGAGATAGGAAAGCAGGAGTCGGTGAAGGTCCGTGAGGTCCGTGGTTTTTCCTAATTTGGAATTCCGCATTGTGTAAAGAAGGCATTGTGCCCGGCGCCCGGAGTCTGCTATTATGAAGGGGAATAATTCTGCCTTAAAAAAGGAAATTCGTATCTTGCTTTTCAAGAAAATGCTCTGCCTGGGTTGTTTTTTTCTTTTTACCGGGGTTTCCACAGCCCTTGCCCAGACTTCGCCGGCGCAGACCTCGCCTTTACGGGCAGAGGCGGTGATGAAGGCCCTGGCGGCGGCCTATCCTGACCGGGTGGGACAGGCGGCCTACCGGAACGGCGATTGGGCGGTCCCGGTCCGCGGGGTCTGGTACTACTATGCCGAAGGGCGGATTCTGCCGGAGGAACTGCGGGACAGGGCCGCCGAATACGATCCCCAGCCCTTCTACAATTACCC
>BOAU01000192.1 GCA_026002025.1 Spirochaetia bacterium
AAGGATGGAAATAGCAGGAAAGAAGTATTTATGATAATCAGCGCCCCAAATGCCGAATTTCAGATCATCGAGTCCCTTAAAACAAACCGGACAAAACGCGCAAAAACGCACGAGATATTTATCGAAGGCATTGAATCAATAAAACAGGCCCTCAGGGCGAATCTGGAAATAACCCGGATTATTATAACAAACTTTGAAATCATATCCGATTGGGCCAGGGATCTTATAAAAAACAGCGGCGGAACAAAAATCATTGAGATGTCGGCGGACTTATACAATCAGTTATGCGACCGGAACAACCCATCGGAAATGCTGATAACCGCAAAGGTTGATTTATTGGCATTAAGCGATGTAAAGCTCCCGGAAAAGCCCTTTATACTCTTGTTCGACCGGCCGAGCGATACGGGCAATTTGGGGTCAATTATCAGATCCGCCAATTCATTTAATGCGGACGCGCTGTTTATCATTGGTCACGGGGTTGATGTGTATGATCCAAAGGTTATCAGGGCAAGCCTGGGGGCTATCTTCTTTACACAAATAGTAATGCTGCAATCCTTAAACGAAATTGAAGAATTTATCAGAGAGGAAAAGACAAAAAACAACATAAAGGTATTGGGGACCGATTCAACCGGGGACATATTGATCATGAACGGTGAATTGCGCCGCCCGCTCATGATCGTAATCGGAAATGAAGCAAAGGGAATGAGCCTGGCATTAAAGGGCCTCTGCGATGGCATTATCAGCATCCCCATATCCGGGGAAGTCAATTCCCTGAATGTCGCATCCGCAGGCAGTATCTTCATGTGGGAAGTATATAAAAACTCTTTGTAAAAAAAGGGCGCGGATTCCAAAAGGAAAGCGCGCCCTGTACGGTTTTACTTTTTCTCCGTTACCGTTCCCCTGCTTTTCGGGAAGATCAGATTCAGGATGATCCCCACCACCGTAGCCAATGCGACGCCGGCGAGTTCAAACTGCACATCCTTGGTGATGGCGAAGGCAAGCCGTCCTCCGCCGATGCCGATCACAAAGATCACCGAGGATATCGTAAGGTTCCGCTTGTCCTTGTAATCCACCCCGCTTTCCACAATGGTGCGCAGGCCGCTGGAGGCGATTATTCCGAAGAGGAGCATGGAGATGCCCCCGAGAACCGGGGTAGGGATGGTCTGGATCAGTGCGCCGAATTTCCTGAACAGTGACAGTATGACTGCGAACACCGCAGCCCCGCCGATGACCCACACCGAGTAGACCCGGGTAATTGCCATGACCCCGATGTTTTCGCCGTAGGTGGTGTTGGGCGGGCCGCCCCAGAATGCGGCCCAGGCGGTTGCCAGGCCGTCCCCTGCAAGGGTGCGGTGGAGTCCGGGGTTCTTGTAAAAATCCTGGCCCACCACTTTGCTGGTTACCAGGGTGTCCCCAAGGTGCTCGCAGATCGTGGCCAGGGACACGATGATAAAGGTGAGGACCGCCACAAAGTTAAAGCTGGGCGCCTGAAATGTGGGCAGCCCAAACCAGGGCGCGTCCCGTACCACCTGGAAATCGATGATGTGGTAGGCGGGAAAAAAGATACCCATGATAAGGGTAAACATATAGCCCACAACCAGGCCGATCAGGATCGGGATAACGCTGAAAAATCCCTTCAAAAAGATGTTTGCCGCCACGGTTACCCCCAGGGTCACGGCGGCGATGGAAAGGAGGACCAGGCTGTAATCCCCTGCGGCACTGCCGCCTGTGTACATGGCCATGGCCATGGCGGTGGGGGCCAGGTTGAGGCCGATGACCACAATCACCGAGCCGATGACCACCGGGGGCAGGGCCCGGTCCAGCCAG
>BOAU01000193.1 GCA_026002025.1 Spirochaetia bacterium
GGTAGTCGATAAGCCCCGCGTCCTCCCGGTAGCTCTTGGTCCCTTCCCCGTAGGACACCCGTGCGGACTGCACCACCCGCTCGTCCCCGCCCAGATAATCCACCAGACGGATAAAGCCCTTGTCCAGAACCGGGTATTCCTTGTCTAAAATCGCCTCCGCCTCGGGAACAACACAATGGGCCATGGATCCTCCAAATCTTTTGCTGGCTCTTACTATACTACAAAAGGGCTGTAAAGAAAAAGGGAAGCTTGAAAGACCGGTATCAGGTTACCATGTATGACGATACCGATACCGTACCGGTTACGGTTCTGCAGGGCTGCGAAATCCATTTGGCGGAAGTGTTCGAGGGGTAGGGACAGCCAGCGGAAAATTCCTTTTCTTATTTTCTCCAAGTATACTATACTTTTATCTTATGGAACAAAACGAACAGATTGAACGATTTCGCAAAGCCGTCAGGATCAAGACCGATTGGCCCGTCGGCGCCCTTAAGGGCGATACTGAAGCGGAGGCGCCCCTGGGGCATTTTCAGGATTTTCTTGCCGAAGCCTACCCCCTTTTTCACAGGACCGCAGAACGTTTCGTGCTGAGTCCCTATTCCGTGGTGTACCGCTGGCCTGGCAGCAATGGCAGCCTTGGCAGCAATAGCGGCGGGGAAAAACCGGCCTTGATTCTGGCCCACTACGATGTGGTGCCTGTGGAAAAGGAAAAGTGGACCGCGGACCCCTTTGGGGCGGAGATTAAGGACGGCTTTGTGTATGGCCGGGGAACCCTGGACATGAAGAACATCCTCGTGGGCATCATGGAAGGGGCGGAGGCGCTCTGCGGACAGGGCTTTAAGCCGCAGCGGGACATCTGGTTTGCCTTTGGCGGCGACGAAGAACGGGCCGGGGTTTTTGGGGCCCGGGAAACTGCCAAATGGTTTGCCGGGAAAAATATCAGCTTTTCATGGATTTTGGATGAGGGGTCTCCCCTTGCGGTGGATTTTTTCAGGGGAGTAACAAGGCCCCTGGCCCTTTTCGGCATTGAAGAGAAGGGCTTTCTCAGTCTGGATTTAACCGTTGCCCAAAAACCGGGGCATGCTTCCAATCCCCCGAGGGTGCAGGCTGCGGCGGTGCTGGCCCGTGCCCTGCTGCGGATCAGCCGGACATCCTTCCCCTGCCGCCTTATCCCCACGGTGGAAGGTTTTTTCTCTCAACTGGCGAAATTGACCGGCGGTGTGCAGTCCTTCGCCCTGGCCCATGCCCGGCTCCTGGGGCCCCTCTTTTTCAAACTGGTTTCCGGCAATCCCACCACAAACTCCATGCTTCACACCACCATTGCCATGACCCAGCTTGCGGGGAGTTCCGCCGACAATGTGATGCCTTCGGAGGTACGGGCAGTGCTCAACCTGCGGCTCCTTCAGCCCTGGACTGTGGAAAAGGCCATCGGCTTCATCAAAAAGGCGGTAAAGGATGAGCGGGTGGAGGTGAAGATCCACGGTCACAGTTCGGGGCCGGTCCCGGCGAACCCGGATCACGCGAAACTCCGGGGCCCCGGCTGGCAGGAGATGGAGGCCGCGGTACATTCGGCCTTCCCCGATGCGGCGATCCTCCCCTTCATCATGACCGCCACCACCGATTCCCGGCATTATCAGCACCTTGCAAAAGGAATTTTCCGGTTCAACCCCCTCAAACTGAACCCGGCGGAATTGAGCCTCATCCACGGCCACGATGAACGGGTCTCCCTGGAGAATTTTGCCGGGGGCGTCAAATTTTACACCGCCCTCTTTGGATCACTGTAAAACGGCGTGACCCCGGAGGGACGCATGAGTCAGCAGCATATTGA
>BOAU01000194.1 GCA_026002025.1 Spirochaetia bacterium
AATACGGGGAAAATCCTGGCCGCCGAGGCCCTGCTGGAACGGAATTCCCGGCCCAACCGGGAAGAAATTCTTGCCGGTTTTGACGGGATCAAATGCCGCTGCACCGACCCGGAAAGCCTGGTGGAGGCCGTGCAGGCGGTGGCGGAAATACGGCAGCGGAGGCTCTATGGCCGCGCCTGATCAAAGCCAGCTCACCCAGGTCTTTTCCCCCTCATCCTTTCAGGAACTCTTTGCCGCCTGGACCCGCTTCCCCGATGCGGCACCATTTGCGGGGGGCACGGAACTTATCCGGTATCAGGGGCTCAAGACCCTCGCCCTGCCCCAAAATATCATTTCCCTGGACAAAATTGATGAACTCCAACGGATCACCCGGACAGAGCGGTACCTGGAAATAGGGGCCATGGTAAAACTCGGCGACATTATCAAAATGGGGAAAGTAGTCCCCAAGGCGCTCAGGCTCTGCCTTGAGGGCATCGGCGGCCCCCAGCTGCGCTGCCTCGCCACCATCGGCGGCAATATCTGCACCGCAGACCGCCGGCTGGACGCATCCGCCCCCATGATCGCCCTGGACGCAACCTATGAACTGCGGAGCGCCCAATCGGCCCGGTGGATTTCCGCCTCCCGTTTTTCCGTGCTCCCCGGCCCTCTGGCCTTTAATCCCCAGGAACTGCTCACCCGGATCCGCATCCCCCTGGATCAGTGGAACTATACGGTATACCGGAAATTCGGCAGCCGGGACGCGGGGAGGGCCGGGGGCGCCCTGATCTTTATCATCAAAAATCCCAAAAATATCCTTACCGATATCCGCATTGTCTTTGCGGGGGAAGGAATTCTGCGGGACAAGAACAGTGAAACCCTGCTTATCGGCAAGAGGCTCCCCCTAAACCGCCGGGACGCCCTTGACTTTGTGGAACACTGGAAAACCTGCCTTTCCGCACTGGACAGCCCCACCCTTATTGTCCGTTCCGAAATCCTTAAGTTTATTGAATCACTTATCCTAAACCTTGCGGATTAGGCTCCTGATGTGCTATGTTGTTCAATGAGTGAACAACCATACGGCATCATGGAGCGTGTTTCGGCCGCCTGTGCATCCCGGATGCGCGCCCCCGCATCTGCGGGTGGTAATGAGTCAAAAAAATTTTCCGGGGCCTAAACCGGAATGCCCCTTCATGCCTATTTTTTATGAACAGCGAATCAAACAATACCAAAACTTTTGCCTTTAGCTTTGCCGGCACAATCTCAAAAGTGCATATCCAGGACAAAATACCCGCCATTGACGCCATATTTGAAGATATGGACGCGGGTATGCCTTGTCCTGCAAGCCTTTTGATTTGCGATGAAAATACCGATCCCATTGCCCGCGGTATGGCAGTCAAAAGACAGGACGGTCGGCTCACCCCCCTCTGTGTGCTTAAAGCTGGGGAAGAGTACAAGACCTGGCAGTCGGTGGAACAGATACTCAGAAGCGCCAAAGAGGCGGGGCTGGGACGGGACGGTGTTTTCATCGCCGTAGGCGGCGGGGTAGTCAGCGATTTGACCGCCTTTGCGGCGTCGATTTACATGCGGGGGGCGCGGCTCTGTATTGTGTCCACCACCCTTCTGGGAATGGTAGACGCAGCCGTGGGGGGCAAGACGGGTTTTGACCTTTTCGGCGCAAAGAACTTTGCCGGAACTTTTTTTCCCGCCGCCCGCATCTATCTGCCCATCGAAAACCTTAAAACCCTCCCCCAGAAAGAATGGAAATCCGGCATGGCGGAACTTATCAAGACCGCTGTTTTGGACAAGGATGAAGAATTCTTCCGGCTCCTTGAATCC
>BOAU01000195.1 GCA_026002025.1 Spirochaetia bacterium
TCAGCCATTCGTCCTCAATGTGTTCCTGCAATCTCCCAAACCGCCTGCTCCCCTCCCATTGCTCCATAGGCCCCTTGTTCAGGATAGCTCATTTTCGCTTCTTTTTTCTTAAGTTTATGATGTTGTGCCAGGCCCCGTAAACCTTGTCATAGGAAGCGGTTTTTTTCGGCACCGCCCCGCCTGGGGCATTGTTTTTTGGCCGCTCTTTCCTGATTTCCTCAAGTGATCCGCTCTCGCTGTAGGGATAATCTCCGGCGATTGGCGCAGAGCGGATCCGGTCGATCAGGTTTTTCGCGTCATCTTCCCGAAGATGGCCCTCGCGACAGGCTTCAAAGATCAGCCGGGCCTCATCGGCAAAGCCCCGTACATCCCGGCCTTCATCCGCACTTTGTTCGAGCTCAATTAACACTGTTTCTGAAAGGGTGAGCCAAATGGTATTCATACTATGTTCTCCTTAAATTTGGGTTTCCTTGATCCATTCTCCGCAAAGCCCGATAGAGGGCGGTGAAAAAATCCCGGTTGTCGGCCCGGGTGTAATCGGCCCTCATGCCCATGCGGTTAAAGGTTTTCATAAACCGGAGGTAATAGGCGGGATTATCCATGGGGGGTTCTCCCTTTGACCAGTCCCAATTTGATTCATGTAAATCCACCACATGAATATCGCAGTCCCGGATTCCGCCGCCGGAAACATTCCGGGCCATGGACAGGGCCTTTTCAAAGATCAATGCCTCGGAGGGAACCTGCTCGTTGATGATGACGCAGTCGTATTCGTCCAGACGGGATTCAAACAGGGAAAGAAGAGTTCCGGCCCGTTCGTCCGCAGGGAGGTTTTTGTTTCCCATATCGTAGCAGGGGCTTTCCTCCCGGCCCGCATAAATTTTGTGATAAACATGGGTCTGCCAGTTTTCATCCTGAACCAGAACTCCCCCGGAACCGATGCCGTATTTTTCCAGAAGATCCCAGACTATCTTTCCCCAACAATCGTTTCCCACCAGGCCGTAAAGATCCACCTTCTTTGCCCCCAAGGCTCGCGCAGTTGGCGGCGGTATTGCCCGCGCCCCCAAGGTCTTCTTTGGTTTTAAAAACAGAATAACTTTGAAGCTCCGTTTCTACGGAAACCTCAGCCCCTTCGGTTCCGGCAAAGTAATAGAGATCAAGGCAAATATCGCCGATAACAGCAATTGCGGGGGGATTTTTATAGGGAAGTATTTTTTCTATATTCACTGTTATTCCCTGAATCGTTTATCATTGTCTCATAAAAAACCATTTTGTCAAGCGGATAAATAAAAGTGGATAAAAAATTCATGTAAATCGGTATTGATAATGTGTACCGGTGCCTCTACCTTGAGTACGGCGAAGCCATGAATTTTTCCATAGAATCCCGCCCCGGTTACGGGACAAAGGTGATTATCACGATTCCGGGAGGACAGATGAATGGGTAGTTCTGTTTTGCGAAAATATGCTTTTATTCAGTTCTTGCGGCAATATACTCATCAATATCTTGTATGATGTATTGCTCTCCTGTGGTATGTAAGGCTCCCGCGCAGTCAATGATATAATCAAGAACATCATATCGGGTAAAAAGGGAAATAATGATAAAGTATCATATGCTCCCATTGCCTTTTGAACGATTATAAGCCATAACTGAGAGGCTTTCAAGACACCGCAGTGCCTCATGAAAAATGTACCCCAAACAAAGGTTTGCCTCATTTAGAAAATGTACCTCAAATAAACGGGCTATTCTGTAAGGTGCGAGCTTACGGAGGCCAAAATGGGGTTAAAAATGAGCG
>BOAU01000196.1 GCA_026002025.1 Spirochaetia bacterium
GTAATGGTATGGGCGGCCCCCATGCCAATGGCGGTACCGTGCGTTTCAAAGGTCAGGTCCAGTATGGCGGTCCGCAGGGCCTGGATGCCCCCGGAAACCCAGGGCGAACAGGGGCTGGCCCCGGTGATGTTGGGGTCCATACCATCCCCGGAAATATCCTTGCCGATCCGATCCACCACGAGCACATCGGTTTTATCAAACAGGATGATGGGCAGATGACTGCGGGCCTCTTCCAATAGAGGCGGCTCCTTCTCCGCAATTTCATCGGGACGGAGGGCAGCGAATTTGCAGGTCTGGCAATAGGCGTTTTCCAGAATGCCGAAGCCCAGAATGACCGGGGCATGTTTGATGATCGTTTTGCCGAAAAGGGGAACCATGCGGGCCATGTCGCCGAAGCCGTTCTGGTGGCAGATGTCCGCCCCTTCCCGCTTGCCCAGGCCGATTGCCATCATCTTCATGATCCCGCTTTCGTAGGGGCCGTGAAAATCCGTGTGGGGTTTGATCCGGCCTGCCACGATGATCCCGTCAGATTCAGCGGCGTTTTTGTCGATGCGGACCCCGTAACTGATGCCGTTCACATCCGCTTCACTCTGTCCGATGACCACGGTCTCCATGGAGGACACGATGGGGCAGCCCACGAATTCTTCGGTGACCCCGTATCCGGCGATGAGGGCCTTCTGTCCCTCACCGGTGGCGCCCCCGTGGCTTCCCATGGCGGGGATCACAAAGGGCTTTGCCCCCTTCGATTTAACAAAGTCCGCAATCGCTTTAATAATGATTGCGATATTGGCAACTCCCCGGCTGCCGCAGGTAATGGCGATCCGCTTGCCCGGTTTAATCGGGTCCCCCAAAGCGGAGCGGGAAAGCTGGGCAAATACCGCCTGGGGTATGTCTTCGCTCTCGATATGGTCTTGATCAAAAAGCTGTTTAATCTGGATCATCCGGGGAAGTTCAACTTCTGCGCATAATTGACTAATGATACCGCTCATATACCTTCCTTTTATCACGAGGATAGCATTGAAAAGCGGGGTGTGCAATAATAGGAGGATGTTTACCCTGCTGATCCTGGCGGATGACTTAACCGGCGCCCTTGATACGGGCGTCCAGTTTGCCCAAAAAGGCATAGCGACCCGGGTCCTCCTGTCCCCCGGTTTTCTTGCTGACGGTGAGCTTTCGGGCGGCGGAACTGAACATGCAGAACCCGCAGCGGTTCTGGTGATCAACACCGACACCCGGCACAGTTCTCCTGCGGACGCGGGAAAAATTATCACCGCCTGCCTTGAGCGTTACCGGGATGTTCCCTATGTTTACAAAAAAACCGATTCCACCCTGAGGGGAAATATCGGCGCGGAACTTGAGGCGCTGATGACAGCGCGGCGCATACCGCGGCTGCCCTTCGCGCCGGCCTATCCCGGCCTGGGCCGGACCACCTTTGGCGGGCATCAACTCCTCAAGGGCGTCCCCATCGACAAGACCGATATGGCCGCGGACGCCCTCAACCCGATCCGGCACAGTTTTATTCCCGACATCATTGGCGAAGAATCGGACATCCCGGTCCGGCTTATCCCGGCGAAGGGCGCCACTCCAAACTCGCCGCCTCAAAAAAAAGAAATTCTGATCTATGACTGCGAAACCGCCGGTGAACTGCGGGATATCGCCCGGTCCCTTAAGGTACAGGGGCTCCTTTCCGTTACCGCAGGCTGCGCGGGCTTCGCCGAATTCCTCATGGAGGAAATTCCCTTCCCCAAAGCGGCGCAGGCCGGTGCAGCCCAAGCAAAAGC
>BOAU01000197.1 GCA_026002025.1 Spirochaetia bacterium
CCGGTTCAATTTTTTTCATTTCCCTTATTATATCATCATCAAGCTCAAAGAGCATTGCCGGTGAAACACATATAATTTTATCCGGGAAAGGAATACCAATGTTGTTGCCGCTTAAATAATGACATAAACTTAATGCCAAATCCGCGCCGGAAGAATCCCCGAGTACACTTATTTCAGCATAGGGAAAATCCATCCGCAATTTTGTATATGAATCTATAACAAATTGCATTAAAACATCAGGATTGTTATCAGGATAAACAGGATACATGGGAACAAATACCGGTACGGACAGGTTGTCCACGATGCTTTTTACAACATCCCAATGGTAGAAATCAATCTCAAACAGAAAACCTCCCCCATGAAGAAATAAAACAACCTTATCGTTACGCCCGTTTGATTTTGGTTCTACAAAATAACAGGATTGGCCGTTTAGTTCTGTTTCAGTTACATTAAATCTGTTTTTTATTTTTTTGGGAACAATCAGTCTTTTACTTTGATCAAAATTATCAAAATATTCAGTCATATGCTCCGCATCCCGGCCCCATATTGATTTTCCATCCATACTTTTTATAAGACTTGCCAATAATTTATAACGAATACTCGGCTCAATTTTTTCTATCTCGTTTTCAGACGGAGGATTCGAGGATTCGTAAATCGTGTTCGTGCTTGCACAGCCAAATAATATAATTGAGATAAGGGCTATTCCAAATAACGCCGATAACTTTCTTTTCATTTTGGCCTCATAAGCTAATGCTCATTTATTTACCTGGAACTACGCCCCGGATGTCCTTTCACATCAAAAACCGGAAAACTTACTAAGTCATTATTTACCGCTTGCGGGGGAATGGGGGTAACTGCGTTGTTGTATTCTAATATGTGCGTCACCAAAGCAATACCCCTTTAATCAGCAATGTTTAGCACAATCTACCCGTATCTGCTTTCTATGTCAAGTAGTTTTTTAAGATCGCCCCTTTAAAAAACTCCCGCCGCGCAGCAACTCTCATTTGTGTGGTGCCGCCAGTAGGCCAGTAATTCTCATTTTAAAAAAACCACAAGCCGCCTACTGGCCTCCCCCGCGCAAGCGGGCTCTTCCACACAGACCCTCACCGACAGATTAACGGACAATCCTTATGATTTCCGCCTTGGGAACGTATAAAAATTTATCAGAAAACCCAATTTAAGCCCGGTTGCCACCAAATAATTCATAGCTTTTCTGTATCCATACTCTGTTACCGTCTTTGTCCGTGTTGTCCGTGAGGTCCGTGGTTAAATAAAATGAGAATTGCTGCCCGCCGCGTCGGTACGGTTGTATGGGGACCGGGTTCTATACTATACTTGCCCCATGTTTCTGGACTTTTTGCGGCCCCTCAAAAGGATAAAAGTGTATGCCCTCGTGGGCGAAAGCGGCACGGGAAAGAGTTTCCGGGCAAAGCTGGTGGCCCAAAAGTACGGGATCGACGACATCATCGACGACGGGCTTTTGATCCGGGATAACCGTATCCTCGCGGGGCATTCGGCCAAAAAAGAAAAGACCTTTCTTGCCGCGGTGAAGGTGGCCCTCTTTGATGAAAAGGCCCAGCGGGATGAGGTGGCCCGGAAGCTTCAGAGTGAAAAGATCCGGAAGGTGCTGATTTTGGGAACATCCGAAAAGATGGTGAACAAGATCGCCGCGCGGCTGCAGCTGCCCAATCCGAACAAAATTATCAAAATTGAAGATATCGCATCCCAGGAAGAAATTGAAAAGGCTATCCGCACCCGC
>BOAU01000198.1 GCA_026002025.1 Spirochaetia bacterium
CGAAAAGTCGAAGGATATCCCTTTGATCACCAGCTGCTGCCCGGCCTGGGTCGATTATATGGAGAAATACTACGCCGACATGATCCCCAACTTCTCCACGGCGAAATCCCCCCAGCAGATGATGGGCGCCATGATCAAGGCCTACTGGGCCGGCAAGGCCGGGATTGACCCCAAGAAGGTTTATTCCGTGTCGGTCATGCCCTGTACCGCCAAGAAGTGGGAAACCCAGCGGAACGACGACATGAAGAGCGCCGGGGTCGGTCAGGACGTGGATACCGTGATCACTACCCGGGAACTTGCCCGGATGATCAAGCAGGCGGGTATCGAAATCCTCAAGCTTGATGATGAAGAAGCGGATAGCCCCCTGGGCCCCTACACCGGGGCGGGAACCATCTTCGGCGTCACTGGGGGCGTCATGGAAGCTGCGGTCCGCAGCGCCTATTTCCTCGTCACCAAAAAGGAACTGGCGGATGTGAACTTCAAACCCGTCCGGGGCCTTGACGGGGTCAAGGAAGCGGAAGTGGATTTCGGTAACGGTACGAAGATACGCATCGCGGTAGCCCACCAGATGGGGAACATCGCCACGGTGCTGGACAAAATCCGGGCCGCGCGGGACGCGGGACAGGAAACGCCCTACCACTTTGTGGAAGTTATGGCCTGCCGGGGTGGCTGCGTCTCCGGGGGCGGCCAGCCCTACGGCGTCACCGACGAAGTCCGCGCCAAGCGCACCAGGGGCATCTACAGCGATGACGAGAAATCGGCCATCCGCTGTTCCCACCAGAATCCGTATATCCAGCAGGTGTACAAGGAATTCCTCGGCGAGCCCAATGGCCACAAGGCCCACGAGCTCCTGCATACCAGGTATGTGCCGCGGGAACTGTATTTAAGGTAAGGGCCTAAGGAAAGCAGGAGTCCGTGAGGGAAGAATAAAACCACGGACCACACAGACTCCTGCTTTCCTATCTTTTTCTTCTGTCTGTGAGTGTCCGTGCGGTCCGTGGTTAAAATTCTTCTCTTTTCTTCATTGAAACCAAAACATGCCGATTTTTGTGTTATATTAAAAACAAGAGGTACTCTATGGCAACACAACAACCGCAAATGGGACTTACTTTTGAACATGTGTGGGCGGCGCTTATGGAAGATCGTGAACAGCTCCGGAAAATCGAAGAAGCACATCAGAAAGTCGAGGAAGCGCATCAGAGAACTGAAGAAGCTGTCAACAGAATGGTGGCAAATATTGATAAAATGTCTGCAAAAGTTGACCGGGTGTCTGAAAATATCGGCGGAGTGAACCAGTCTATGGGCGAACTCATCGAAACACTCATTGCCGCCAGATTATGGGAGAAATTTGACGCTTATCCCTATAATTTCCTTCGCGCGTACCGGCGTGTCGAGTTGTTCGATGATACTAACCGCAAGCTTACCGATGTCGATATTTTGCTTACCAATGGGGAATATGTTATGGCGGTTGAAGTAAAGCGGCATTTAGACGCAAAGGATGATGTTGACCACCATCTTAAGCGTATGGACCTGATACGGCAATTTCCCCCGAATCAGTGTGGCGGCAAAAAACTGCTGGGGGCAATGGCGGGCGGCGCGGTTGATACCGATGTTTGCTCTTATGCCCATAGCGTTGGCTTGTTCGTACTGGAATTGACCGGGGACAGTGTGTGTCTGGCAAGAGCGCCTGAGGGATTTGCCCCCCGGCAATGGTAGGCGCTTGTTAATCCAAAAGG
>BOAU01000199.1 GCA_026002025.1 Spirochaetia bacterium
ATCCTAAATAAAATTGAATCCGGTCCCCGAATTCCTTAAGCCGCTCCCGGGCGATCTTCTGTATTTCGCTGTCCGCGTCAATGCCGATGATATGCAGATCCGGGAACCGGGACAGGAAGGCGTAACTATGGCCGCCCTCCCCCACTGTGGCGTCAACCATAAGTTCCCCCGCGCCCCGGGGACCGAGAAATTGAATTGTCTCTTCCGGCAGTACCGGTGTGTGAACAATTTCCATCAGAAAAAATTTTCTCCAAAGTCAGTAACTTTATTAATCCAGCTTAAAAAGCCGTATCGAACCCATTTTATTCATCGCACCCTGGGCCAGAGTCCCCTGAAACAGGGGCTCCTTTTCCGTCAGATAGGCAAAGTAGGACTCCGTATCCCAAATTTCCAGATGATTCTCGGCGCTGACCACCGTACATTCCTTGGTCAGCCGTGCCCACCTGCGGACAGTCGGCGGTATGGCAATACGCCCCGCCTTATCAAGCTCCATCACCTGGGCCTGATTGATGTACCTATGCTCAATGAAAAGCCGCTCTTCCACGGTAAAGTCCAAATTGGTCAGCTTTGCCGATACGTGGCCCCACACCTCGGGGGTCATAATCCAGGCGCTGGGCTGCATACCCCAGGTAATAACCAATTCACCGGGTAGCGATCCCGAAAGCGGAGAGGAATACTTACACGGCCTTTGTCATCAAGGGTACTCTCAACAGTACCGGTTTTTAGTTCCATTCCCACACTTTCCTAAATTTTTCACGGATTCCCCACGAATCCCCACGTATTTTTATTATTTACCTATAAAGAATTCCCGTCAATCACCCAATACAGAAAATGTTATAAATAGTAAAAAAAAGTTTCTTTTATACCTATACAGCTGTATAGGTTCATTTAGAGCTTGCATTTTACGGAATCCCTTCGTTATGATGCGGATATGTTTATGAATGAATACTTCGTCGTTTTTCCCGAGGGGGATGTTCAGGAGATTTCCGGACGGCTCCCCCTGAACGAAATTGTGGATATCAACGGCCAAAGTCTTTCCCTGCCCCTCCCCGGTGTCAAAACCATCGCCTTCCGGGTTGCCAAAATAAAGGTAAATGAAAACAAGGGGGGCAATGAAACCTTTCACTTTCTGGAACTTTTGAGCGCCCGGGAGCTTGCGCCCTATGCCCGGTAGCCTTATCGGGACCCGGAAGGAAAGCAGCCTCCATAATGCGCTGAAATTCCGCTATGCCGGGATCGACGGGGAAACCGAAAAATCCATGGGGGATTACGTCTGCGACGGGATTACGGAAGACGGGGAGATCATCGAAGTCCAAACCGGCAGCTTCGGCCCCCTCAGGGACAAGGCCCGTGAGCTGGCCGCCCTTGGCCCGGTACGGATCATCCACCCGATCATCATCAACAAGTATATAGAAACCCTTAATATGGAAGGAGAGGTCCTCCGCAAACGGAAAAGCCCCCGGAAGGGCTCTGAATGGGACCTCTTCAAAAACCTCCTCTACGCCCCGGAGCTGGCCAGGACCCCCGGCTTATGTATCGAGCTTGCCCTGATCGACGTACTGGAACGGCGGAAAGAGGACGGCAAGGGCTCCTGGCGCCGCAAAGGGGCCAGTATCTCGGGCCGGGAACTGGCGGGATGGCACTCCTCGGTGAGTCTCAAGTCCAAAAAAGACTATTACCGCTTCATCCCATTTACATCAAAGGAAGAATTTACCACCC
>BOAU01000200.1 GCA_026002025.1 Spirochaetia bacterium
GATGATGAGCAGCAGAGAAAAAATACTGATCACACTGATGATAACCAGAAAAATGATATAGTCCTCCACCTTGAGTTTCCGCACTTTTGCAAATACCGCCAGGGCGATCATGGAACAGCTAAAGAGGATGGGGATGACAAAATCGATGGACCATTTATTAAAGCCCGTAAAAAAATCCCAGAGGAGCACCAGAATCGAAATAACAAAGAGCTGGAGAAAAATATTCTTTGGTATGTTCCACCACTGGCGGTTAATGGTCAGGAAGGAAAGCCAGAGACTGGCAAGTCCCGCAATGACAAAGAGGGACCACCAGACATTCCCGGTGGGAACCGAGATGTCCACCGCCACGGAGATGACCGCCACCGCAATGGTTCCCAGGGCGATAAAACGGATGAGCCGTTTGAAGGAAGCCGATGGCGGCGGAATCACCGGGAACACATTGCGATCCGGTTCGGCGTCCCCGGCTAAATCGCCCTGACAGAGGGGACAGCGGCGGGGGCTTCCTGAAACACTGACCCTGCATCTATGACAGTAAAGCATTCTGCCCCCCCCAATCCTTCAGTATTGGAAACAATTTCTATGTCGAGCCCCAAACTGCCAAGGGAACGGAAAAAAGAACGCTCCACATCACTGCTGATAAAGGGGGATGTAAAACTAATCACCATGGTATCTTCAAAGGAACAGATGCATATCTGGGGCCGGGTGGTGCTGGTAAAAACATCAAAGAGCCTGATATAGGGGACCAATGCAAGGGGCATGGTGATTTTTCCGAGGTTTGAAAAGGCAGCGCTGTTCGCCTTTTCCGCGTTCCCCGCGGCCTTTTTCAAAACCGGAACCTTCACCGCCAGGGGAACTATTTTGATGGGCAGGGCATGTTCAAAAGATGAAAGCTGGTTGATCCGTTCAAAGATTTTTTCAGCCGAAAGCTGTTCCCGTAAAGATTTTTTTACCTGGGCCAGTACATCTTCAAAGGTTTTACCCTGGGTTGAAAAATTATGGGACACATTGATGACACTGAAAAAATTCCGCGCCGATGAGGTGGCAAAAAATTTACGGAGATCCACAGGAATGGAAATGGACACCGGCCTTTCTTCATCCCGGATCTTCATTCCCTCGTGAAAGGCACAGATGAGCAGGCTCGTAAGCAGTTCGCTTATGGTGGCCTTTTGCTCATGGGCCTTTTCAAGCAGCGAAGCGGCTGAAACACGGCCCTCAATAAGCCCCAGCCGGGATTCGGAAAATTTTTCACCCCGTATCCGGTAGGCGCGGGGCAGCTGCTGACCGCGGGTCAGTCTGAGAATTTTGGGCGACTTTTTTTTGGAATAATATTTATCAAAGGCGTCATCACTGCGCTGTTCACCGGAAGCGTCATCGCTGCGGAGCAAAACATCATCCCCGATGACATCCGAATGTTTTTCCCGCAAATAATAGGAAACAATGGTTTTTAAAAACTGCAATGCACCTATTCCGTCGGAAAGGGCGTGGTAAATTTCAAGGTTGATCCGGGAACGGTAAAAGGTAACTTCAAAAAGCAGGTTGTTCCGGTTCACCCCGTAGAGGGGCGCGCAGGGGGGCTTGTATTCTTCCCGGACTTCAGGCTTTAAATCGCTTGCCGCAAAGTAGTACCAAAAAAAACCCCGCCTGATGGTGGAACGGTAAAAGG
>BOAU01000201.1 GCA_026002025.1 Spirochaetia bacterium
CTATAAAGGAAGAAACATGACCATTCGGGAAGCCGCCGCCAGTCTGGGGGCCGAAATTGTCCAGGCCGAATTTGAAGACAGCAATCTTGAAGGAGCCTACACCTCAGATCTGCTCTCGGATGTGATGGCTAATGCCAAGGATG
Source organism: Spirochaetia bacterium (assembly GCA_026002025.1). The sequence continues at coordinate 144 of BOAU01000201.1, forward strand.
GCGGCGCCCTGATCACTATCCAGGCCCATAAAAACACCGTGGCGGTACTTGTTGAGGTATGAAATAGCAAAGGACAGGGGCATATCGTCTTCCAGAACGATGACATTCTTGGTCATCCGCTCCTCCGCGGGGCGCTCGATAAAGCCCTTGTCCAGGGCGGTGACGATGTCGTCCATGGAAACGATCCCCGCAAGACGGCGATCCTCCTCCTCCACAATGGGCACCCCGGTAATGTAATTTTCCCGCATAAGCGCCTGAATGTGGCGCATGGTGTCGGTTTTTTTCGCGGTAACCACCGCCCCGACCATTACATCCTTGATTTTAAGCTGATAGATAAGTTCCAGCACCGCCGAAGGTGAATCGACGGTGCTGATAGGTATGTCTTCTTTTGCCGGGGGAGCCTCGCCGCTCATGGATTTTTTCCCAGAATGTACTTTTCTATTATCTCGGCAACCCCGTCGTCATCATTGGACTTTTCCGTCACCAGAGCGGCAATATCCTTGATCCGCTCGTCGCCGTTCGCCATGGCAACCGCCGTTCCCGCCCAGCGGAGCATGGCCTCATCGTTCATGGAATCCCCGATGGCCAGCACGTTTTCCTGTTTGATTCCCAAAAGCCCCGCCACCTTTTCCAGGGCGGTTCCCTTGTCGGTTTCAGCGGGTAAAATTTCCAGAAAATAGGGTTTGCTGGTAAAAAGGGTGATATCGTCCCCTACATAGGTCCTGATAATGCTTTCCAGGGGGTTAAGCAGCATAGGGTCCCCGGGGATAAGGAGCTTATGGCAGCCTTCCGCCACCATGGCCCTGAAATTCTCCACCACCACCTGCCTGAGGCCGGTCAATTTTTGATCATAATTGGCGAATTCGTTGGAGCGAGACACGTACATCACATCATCTTCGTAGATCTGAACCGGAAAACCCTCGGCAACCGCCAGATCATAGGCGGTAAGGGCCGCGTCAATATCGATCATGCTCTCAAAAATCCGCTTTCCCGTATGGCTTTCCTGGATAATCGTACCGTTATTGCAGATGAGATAGCCGGACCGCTTGTTCATCCCCAAAAGACGGGCAAATTTGTCCATGGCCGCCGGGACGCGCCCCGAGGCCAGTACCACCACCACTCCCTGCGCCTCGGCCCGTTTAATGACATTCCGGGTGCGGTAAGAGATAGTCAAGTCAGACCGGAGGAGGGTGTCATCCAGGTCCAGGGCAAGCATTTTAATGGATTCCATTGTTATAGAATAACCGCAAACACCCCACAATTCAATAGAAATTTTAAAACAGATTTTGTATAATAAATCATGGGAAAAACTTACGTTTTTGTGAACCAGAAGGGGGGGGTTGGCAAGACCACTTCCGCGGTGAACATCGGCGCTTATCTCGCGGAGGAGGGGAAATCGGTGCTTCTGGTGGATTTCGATTCCCAGGGCAACCTTTCCAGCGGTGTCGGCGCAAAACCGCCCAAACCGGGGGTATATGATCTCATCTCAGGGACGGCGCCCATAGACC
>BOAU01000202.1 GCA_026002025.1 Spirochaetia bacterium
CCACTTCGGTGGCGGCCCCGACATTGATGACCGCAACCCCGCCGGCGAGCTTGGCAAGCCGTTCCTGGAGCTTTTCCCGGTCATAATCACTGGTGGTGTCCTCAATCTGGGCCTTGATCTGGGCGATCCTGTCCTGGATTTCCTTAGGCTTACCAGCGCCGTTGATGACCGTAGTGTTATCCTTGTCAATCTTGATGGTCTTGGCTTTGCCGAGCTGGGTGATTTCGGTGTTTTCGAGCTTGAGTCCCAACTCTTCGCTGATAACTTCGCCGCCGGTGAGGATGGCGATGTCTTCCAGCATGGCCTTGCGGCGATCCCCGAAGCCGGGGGCCTTGACCGCGCAGGTCCGCAGGGTGCCGCGGAGGCTGTTCACCACCAGGGTGGAAAGGGCCTCGCCGTCCACATCCTCGGCGATGATGAGCAGGGGCTTGCCGCTCTGGGCGATTTTTTCCAGTAGGGGCAGCATATCCTTCATCGAAGAGATCTTCTTGTCATGGATGAGAATGTAGGCGTCCTCGTAGACGCTGGTCATGGTATCCCGGTCGGTCACAAAGTAGGCGCTGATATAGCCCCGGTCAAACTGCATACCTTCCACAAATTCGATGGTGGTGTCCATGGTTTTGGACTCTTCCACGGTGATAACCCCGTCTTTCCCGACTTTTTCCATGGCATCGGCGATGGTATTGCCGATTTCGCTGTCGTTATTGGCGGAAACCGATGCGACATGGGAAATTTCTTCCTTGTCCTTGATTTCCTTGGAATTTTTCTTGATTTCATCCACGGCGATTTCAACCGCCTTGTCGATGCCCCGCTTCAACTCGATGGGGGTCATCCCGGCGGCCACGGACTTGAGCCCCTCTTTTACGAGGGAGTAGGCAAGCACCGTAGCGGTGGTGGTACCGTCACCGGCCACGTCGTTGGTCTTGGTGGCCACTTCTTTCAGGAGCTGGGCGCCCATGTTTTCGTAGGGGTCCGCAAGCTCGACCTCTTTCGCAACGGAAACTCCGTCCTTTGTCACCGTAGGGGCGCCGAATTTCTTGTCCAGCAGGACATTCCGCCCCTTGGGGCCCAGGGTAACCTTAACGGCCTGGGAAATTTGCTCAACCCCCGCAAGCAGCTTGCGGCGGGCATCTTCGTTGAACAACAACTGTTTCGCCATGTTCTTTCTCCTCTTTGTATTACCGGAATCAGATATATGAAGATCCGGTATGATATGAAATGGATTGTGCCCTTTGGAAGGGCTCTTATCTAAAATACTAAATTGAAGCGACAACGGCAATAGTAAAAATGTGATATAATCCAAAAATTAAGGATGGGCTATGCGCTTAAGTGTTTATACTGATGGGGGCTGCTCCGGGAACCCCGGCCCAGGGGGATGGGCTTATGTGATTGTCGAGGATGTGAGAAATTTGGGGGACAGAGCTCAGGGTAGTGGATCGGCAGTCATCACTGAAAAATGGGGCGCCGAAAAGAACACCACCAATAACCGGATGGAACTGGGCGCGGTTATTGCTGCCCTTGAAGCTCTGTCCCTCTTTCCTCAGGCCCCTGAGCAGGTTACGGTCTACACCGACTCCCAGTATGTCCAAAAAGGCATCACCCAGTGGATTCATTCCTGGAAACGTAATAACTGGCGGACCAGCG
>BOAU01000203.1 GCA_026002025.1 Spirochaetia bacterium
AAAATTATCTGTTAAAGAGTTTTATTGCCGATAACCTTGATTCAATTTCGATAATACATAAAAGAGAAAGCATGGAGACATTCTTTTATTTTAACAGGATGGAAGAATCCTATAGAAATGATAATAAAGAACAGGAAAAATTGTTAAAAGATATTATTGACAGGGGAAATAGTAATATTAAAAAATATGAAAGCGATGATCCGTTAAATCAAATCAATTATTTTGCAGACTATATCGTTTTGTCAACATTCAGAAAGTATATGTTACGATTTATGACTTTAATAATTAATAATCCTGCAACAACATGGGGCGAAGTCTTTGAACAATATCCAGATATTGCAAATATTTATAATAAGATTACAGAAATACAGTCCGGGGATAATGAAATGCATAACGAATATTTGCATACAATATATGATTATTGGGAAAATGATTTTAAGAATAGATTTTAGTGGATAGCATAAATCAAAATTTATTGTTATCCTGATCACAAGGATATGAAGCCATGGGCGATGAACATACCGCAGAAGCAGGAATTGGCAGGGCCGGGATCGAAGATCGAGGTTCCCCCCCTGAAATCCTGGCCGCCCAGGGCTACGCCGTAACCCTCTGCGGTTTCAGCGCCATCGACCGCTATCTGGGCTGGGATTCTCTGCCCTTTGTGCTGATAGAAACCGACGCCGGCCTTTCCGATCTTGCCCGCCATTTCGAAGGGCTCCGCTTCCCCGGCGCAAGCCTTGCGGACGGCGCGGTGGAGCAGGGGGGCCGCTGTTACCTGTTCCGCTGTATCGATTCCGAAGAGGTTCCCGCCGACTCTCAAAACCGCAGCCCTTCTTTCAAACTCCTCGGCTTCAGTCAGGACTGGAAGACCCGGCGCTTCCGGGACCCCTGGGGCTTTTATCCCCTGCTCCGCCAACTCCGTGACGGTGATGTGACGATGCCTTACGGCATTGCACTGCCGAATAGCACTGATCCGGTTAAACCCCGTGGAAATAGCTCAAACAGCATTTTCAACAGGGGCCTCACTTTGGACCCGCCGCCGCCTTTTTGGGAAGGGCTGGATCGGGCGGCCGGATACTGGCGGACCGTCATGGACGGCGCCCTGATCCTGGCCCGGTATAGCCTTGGCGAAGATCCCCGGCTCCGGGAAATAAATCAAATCGCCGCCCTGATACAGCAGCTTTCCAAAGGCCCACCCCCCAACGAAGAGGAGCAGCGGACCCTGCTCATGGGCCTTTTGAGTTCCCCTCACCCCGGCTTCGGCCTGGAACTCCTCAAGGCTTCGGGCTTTATTGGGGAGCTCTGGCCCGAGCTTGCCCTGCTGGACGATGTGGACCATTCCAAAGAATTTCATCCCGAAGGCAATGTGTGGAAGCATACCCTGGAAACTTTCCGCTACCGAAAAACCGCAATCAACAGCAGAACGACGGCTGCCCAGAGGGCAGCATACGACTTCCGCCTGTCCCTGGCACTTCTCCTCCACGATGTGGGTAAGCCCATCTCGGAATCATCCGGGGGCCACCGTTTTGAAGGCCACGCCGAAATTGGCGCCCGGCAGGCCCGGAAATTCATGGAACGCCTCGGCTTTGGCCCTGCTCTCATCGGGGACATTTATTACCTGGTAAAAAACCA
>BOAU01000204.1 GCA_026002025.1 Spirochaetia bacterium
CGTACTGTCCGTGCTGTCCGTGGTTAAATATCTTCAAATTTCCCCATAAGGATTTCTCTCTTTATTAATCAGGATTTGTATGGTACACTATATGCAGAGAGGAACAAACATGAAAGAAATTTTTCTTACCTTCGCGAAATACAACGAAGCCGCAAACAAGGCCGTTGTTTCCATCCTGAATACCCTGTCCAACGATGACCGGGAAAAGTCCCGCAAGAGTTATTACGGGAGCCTGTCGGGGCTTGTCCGGCATATCCTGGAGGGCCAGGTGTATATCCTGGGGCTGTTTAAAGACGCGGCCGCGGGTAACGCCGCCGCGTCAAAGGCCCTTGCGTCCCTGGCAAAGATCGATATCCCCGAGGTCAAGAAGCTGAGCGAAGAACAGTGGAAGACCGTTGCCGCGGGCCTTAAGGCCGCCGACAAGGCCTATATCAATTTTGTTGACGCCCTGGATGAAAAGGATTTTAGCGCCCCGGTTAAGGTGGAATGGTACAATGGCAAGCCCCCGGCGGCGCCCCTTTACTTTATGCTTCAGAGTGTTGAGGCCCATGGAACCCACCACCGGGGACAGGTTTCCCAGATTCTGGATTCCCTTAAAATCGACAACGATTGGTCGGGGATCAGTCCCGCGTTTCTGCCCAAATAAATGGGTGTCCAATGACCGATCAGGAAATTTTCAGCCGCATCGATCATACCCTGCTCAAGGCGGCTTCAACATGGGAGGGGATTGCAAAACTCTGCGATGAGGCGGTTCAGTATAAAACCGCATCGGTGTGCATACCTCCCTGCTTTGTAAAACCGGTTCACGAAGAATACGGCAATAAGGTGAATATCTGCACCGTCATCGGCTTCCCCCTGGGCTACAGTATTACCGCGGCCAAGGTCCTGGAGGCGGAGCGGGCAATCCTGAGCGGCGCAAATGAGATCGATATGGTGATCAATATCGGGGATGCAAAGGGCGGCCATTTTGACTGGGTCCGGGAAGAGATAGTTCTTCTGCGTAAGGCCGCAACAGGGAAGATACTCAAGGTGATTATCGAGGCCTGCTACCTTACGGAGGATGAAAAGATCCGGCTCTGTGAAATCGTCACCGACGCGGAAGCGGATTACATCAAGACCAGTACCGGCTTCGGGACCGCCGGGGCAAGCCTTGAGGATGTGGCGCTCTTTAAGAAGCACATCGGCCCCAGGGTAAAGATCAAGGCCGCGGGGGGAGTCAAAACCCGGGATGATCTGGTACAATTTATTGAAGCCGGTGCAAGCCGGATCGGAACCAGTTCCGCCGTGAGCCTTTTGGCAGGCGGCGGGACAACAGGATATTAGGAACATCCAACAAAGCTGATAGGAGGAAAACATGGGTCGTATTACAGGTATCGCACATCTGGCGGTGACCGCCAGGGACATGGAAAAATCGCTTGATTTTTACACCAGGATTCTCGGTTTTAAAAAGGTATTTGAAATTCCGAATCCGAAAGACGGGTCGCCCTGGATAAATTATCTGCATATCAGTGGGAACCAGTTTATCGAGCTTTTTTACAACGGCACAAAGGATAATCCCTGGGAGGGGACACTCCGCGGGTTTAACCACATCTGCCTTGAGGTTGATGACATTTTCAAGGTC
>BOAU01000205.1 GCA_026002025.1 Spirochaetia bacterium
TTATATATTGTTCCAGTGTATTTTTCAAGCATTCCTATTACTCTTCGGCACTTTTTCGCGTTTCTTTAATCTTTTCAGCTTTTATTCCGGGCAGTTCCTACAAACGCATGAAAAAACCACGGACAAAAAAACCACGGACCTCACTGACCCTCACGGACTCGTTCTTTCCTGTTTTTTTCTTCCTGTCCGGGTGGTCAGTGTGGTCTGTGGTTTTTTCGAATTCGGACACCTCCAATACTGGCAGTACGGATTGGGTGGTATTCAAAGGCATAAAACGTGTAAATAATGCGCAGACCGGGAATCTTTTTCCCGGCGGCGATCTCTGATTATAAAGAAATGAGCCGGTTCTAAAATAGAAATTAATTAACCGCGAAGGCGCAAAAGGCGAAGAAGGAAAGAGATAATAAAAGGAATTCTTCCTACTTTTTCGCCTTATTCGCCTTTGTGGTTAAAAATTCTTGCATTTTGGAACCGGCTCAAATGGCTGACTTTCTCCCCCTATTCCCCAAAAAATACTTGGCACAGTTCTTGCTTAATAATAAACGGCCGTTGGCCATGACTTATTTTTTTGTTCAGGAGTTTGTATGAAAAAGACAAGAGGTATTTTTATGATCGCCCTTATTGGACTGCTCTGCGCCGGTTCATTATGGGCCGGCGGCCGGGATCGCGGATCCGATGGCCGGAAAAGTTCTGCCCGTACTGCGGCCGCCGCGGAAGCGGTTACCATCAACGGTACATTGCAGCTTGTTGAAGGCCGCATTGCCGTGGTCGCCGATGGTAAAACCTATTACACAAGCGGCATCCAAAGGCTCATCGGATTTATTGACGGTTTGAAGGAAGGCGCTACCGTCAGGCTTGAAGGCTCCGCAAGCGCGGTACCCCTTAATTCCAACGCAAAATTTTTACGGATAACCAAACTTACCTTCAACGGTAAAACCTACGACTTTCCGGACACCGCCGGAGGATTCGGCCGCTGGTAAATGAGGTAATTTCGCAGTATTGGCGGTATTGGATTAATACCGCCAGTAGGCGGCTTGTGGTTTTTCCTAATTTGGAATTGTTCTCATTTTGTTTTTGACCGCCGTTTCCCTTTGTGCCCTTTCTGTGGTATACATTAATGTAATGGCTAATCGCAGAATCAGATTTTTCAATACCACCGGTCCTTGTAATCCGGAGGATCACTACATGCTGCCCCCTGAGGAACGGCTCGTAGGCTTTCAATATCCGTTTCTTCAACCTGAGGAACAGGAATCTCAAACAGGGTGGCAAAATCACATATGGAACGGTAAATGTTATGCATTGCCCGTTCCGGGTCGGTTATCCCCTGACAGCTTTCAAGGCTCACATAACAGGCGATAGGTTCACTCCCATCGGCCCCGTTGCGGGGGGCGTTTATCTCCCGCATCCAGCTTTGTAAAAAGGTTGTTTTTCCTGTCTGCCGGGGGGAATGAAGTACCCAATAGAGCTTGTCGCCGATATACCGGGCCAATTGAGCGCCTACGAGCCGTTCCTCAGGGGGCAGCATGTAGTGATCCTCCGGATTACAAGGACCGGTGGTATTGAAAAATCTGATTCTGCGATTAGCCATTACATTAATGTATACCACA
>BOAU01000206.1 GCA_026002025.1 Spirochaetia bacterium
AGTAATACTACGGATGATGAAAGCTGCGCCTTTTTTCTGCTCCCTTTCCTCAACGCAGGCAGCCTGAAGGATGACGGTTCTGCCGCGGCGAACAGTGACGGCGGAGCGGAAAAAGGGGAACCCCTGCGCTCACAATCGAAACTGGCCGCCGCAGCGGCAGCGCGGCTTGAGCGAGCCCGGCAGCAATGCGCCGATAAGGGCGTGACCTATTCTGTTCTGGCGGCCCATCTCTTTGCGGCCGGTGGACTGGAGTCTGATTCGGAACGTATCTTCTTGGGCAGCGCCGAACGGGCGGACATTGATCTTTTTTCAGGCTTTGATTACATCGCGCTGGGGCATCTCCACCGCCTGCAAGAGGTTGGAAAAAACGGCTGGTATAGCGGAAGCCCGCTGGCCTACTCCTTCGCGGAGGCTTCCGCTCCAGGTGGAGCGGGGACCAATAAATCTTTTCTTTCGGTGGAACTTAATTGTGAAAATGCAGACTTAAAAAAAGAAATCCATGTGACGCCCATTCCCATCAAACCCCTGCGGCGGGTGAGCCGGCTCTCCGGTTCCTTTGACTGGTTCTTTCGGGAATCCGCAAAGGATAACGAAGTCTGCGCCGCGGAAAAAGATTTTCTGGAGATTTCCCTTACGGACAGCGCCCTTACGGAAAATCCCCTGGCCCTTTTGCAGAGGCGTTTCCCCAATCTCCTTTCAATAAAACAGGATGAGGCATTCTCCGGCCTCCTCATCGGTCATGCGGGGCTCAAAGCCCCCGCCGCGGGCAGTGGGGAAAGGCGGAACACCGCCGATGATTTTGCGGAATTCCTCACCGGCCTCTACGGACAGACGAATGACGAGGAGCTTGCGCTTTTCCGGGAACTCCTTACGGAGATTGAAACGGAGGAGCAATTATGAGACCCGAAAAACTGGTGATGGAAAATTTCGGGCCCTTCGCCGGCCATGCGGAACTTGATTTTTCCCGGCTGGAAGATATTTTCCTCATAACCGGAAAAACCGGTTCGGGCAAAACAACGATCTTCGATGCCATCTGTTTTGCCCTTTACGGAAAAGTGCCGGGCAGCCGGGGAAATTATACGAACCGTCTGCGCAGCGATCATAGCGCCGGCTTCGCAGGCGGCGCCAATGGTATGGATGGCGTTGCCGAAGATGATGAATGCCTGGTGTCCCTGGAATTTTCTTTAGGGGAAAAACATTATTTTGCGGAGCGGAGCCCCAAACAGGAAAAGAAAAAAAAGAAGGGAGCCGGTACCACCATTGCGGAAGAAACAGTAGTTCTGTACGAAATCATCGATGGAGAAAAAACCAATCCCTCCTCAAAAAAATCCGAGGCGGATCAGAAAATCCGGGAACTCATCGGCCTTGACGCGGAGGAATTTTTCAAGATCGTCCTTTTACCCCAGGGGGAATTCGCAGAATTCCTGCGGCAGAATACCAGCGAACGGCAGAAAGTACTGGGAAAACTTTTCCCCGTGGAAAAGGCCGCGCAGGTGCGGGAACTGGCCCAGGAAAAGGCCCGGGATGCGGAAACCAAGGCAGCCGAGGCCGCGCGGGTTCTGGGGGACATTAACAGTAAAGTTTCTTTTGATACCTATGAGGCA
>BOAU01000207.1 GCA_026002025.1 Spirochaetia bacterium
ATAATCTCATCGGTTTCTGTATTTGGATCATTGGCATGGGCTTCTACCATTCTAATCCAGTTGTTCACCAATATTTTCCCAAAGCGGGTTGTGAAGTCTTCTTTTACCATTTCAACCCAAGAATCGGGATACTTTTCATAGGCATCAATAACAAACATGATGAACCTGTTGGCGCTTTCGCTGGCGGCCTGTATTGCCAAAAAGGAGCCAATATCACTCCGGATATAGCTTTCTCCGCCATGACCATCCGCAACCGCCATAAAGTAAAATTGATATCCCTTATGATACAGGGTGGCGCTCATCCCCGCATCTTCACAGGAGATTCCCTTATCGGCATGGTTGGCGCCCTTCACCGATGCGGTAATAAATCTGCTATGGTTTACTTCTTTGTCCAAGGATACCGTCCTTAGAAAACGTCGCCTGAGCTTAAACTGCTGAAATCCGGGCCGTCATCTTCTTCGCCAATATCTATCTTGGGCAGTATCACCGGTGAATTTGGATCATCCCCCTCGCCTTGTGATTGGGAAGAAGCCTGGGTCGCAACCAGACTGACGGCCTGGATATACCGGGTCAACATCCGTACATCCGAGGCGGGGAAGGTTTCTACTCCCTGCTTCATCCGCAGATAGGGGGATATGAACGAATCAAGCTGTTCCTTATTATAATCGTTGGATTGATCCCCAATGCCGATGGAAATCCTGACCGCCTTTTTACCCCAGGGCGATTGGTTTAGCCGGTTGATAGCCTCATAATAGAGGCTTTCCGGTTCATCGGTACACATGCCATCGGAAAGCAGGATAACAACCGGGGGTACATTCCGTTTACCGATTTTGGCGATATCAAGCTCGGTGGTTAAAAGATCCAGCGCATGGGTCGTTGAAGTTGCGCCCCCGGAGGCATCCATGTCTATCCAGTTAAACTGGCTTATGGGAACCGGCTCCGGGCCGATGTGCCACTGGGCAACGGAGCCGAATTTGATGGCCCGCATAAAGATATCAATCCGCTCACTTTCCTCGACCTTACGAATTTCCGGCAAAACGCTTCGTATTGCATAATTGACCTTCTGAATCCGCTCACCTGCCATTGACCCGGACCAGTCAATCAGCCAAAAGAAGTGCAATGTGCGCCGACTTGTTTTTCCCGCTATTCCATCGATATTTCTGTCCATAATGCCTATCCTATGTATATTTCTATGAAAAGTATGAGTTATTTTATTATAGAAAAGGGAAGTTGTCTATATCTCTAATGAAATAACCGTATCTCTAATATGGCCCTATATATGGTATTATGATACTTTATATACACTATATATAGTGCATGTAAATGATTATACAATACATCTTGATATGCAACCGTGATTTGAATAAAATACATCGGTAGGGGGAGATAGGGCAATGGCTGAATCGTTTCAGGATGTCTTGAGCAAACTCATTAAAGATCATGGTATAGCGCTTTTGGACAACAGCGCCCGGTGTAACGCCCTATTACAAGATTATACCCAGGGCCAATTTAAGAAAGAGGCCCGGCTTTTGCTCCAGGCCCTGGAAGCGGGCTATTACAAGGAACTGAAAAACACCCAAGACCCGGAGATTAC
>BOAU01000208.1 GCA_026002025.1 Spirochaetia bacterium
AGCAGTACCAGTATGGTAAAGGGTATAAGGTACACGAGGTCGGCAAATGCCGATTCGGTCAGGGTTGCCGTTATCACAGCTTGTCCCGCGGTGTAAACAGCGGCGTAAGGGGCAAACATTTCTTTTGCCATTTCGCGGATTTCCATGAGAACCGCCACAACATCGCGATCCCCCGCACGGTCGGATGCAGCGTTAAGTTGTACCACAATCTGTGCGGCCCGGAGGTCCTCCGATATAAGCGCGCCCTCATACATATCCCAGGAGGCAATGCGGCGCTTTAATTCCGCTATTTCCTCTTCTGTCCCCGCAAAGTCTTCGCTTACCAGACCGGTCACCATGATGCTTTCGCTGTCCGAGGTGATGTACTCTGTTGACATGATCGATTCCACGCTCTTGACAAGAGCCTTTGCTTCGACCGCTTCGCCAAACTCTTTTATGCGCGAAAGAAAAGCGCTTTCAAAGACCGTACCGTAGGGACGTTCGAGTCCTACCATGATGGTGATTGAGTCGCCGTATTCGTCCTCAAGATGCCTGGCGGTGATATGCTCCGGCAGAGTGTCGGGAATAAACGCCATGATGTTGTTGTCCATTTGCACCTTTGGCAGCTGCAAAGCAAAAAATACCGTGATAAGCGCGACAATGCCCACAATCACCCGGGGATACTTAAAAAACTTTTCCATGTGACACTCCTTAATGTGCTTGCATTTACGGTAAAAATATACATAGACTACATATTGGATTTGAAGTACAAATTTTTACTGTTTCGTATGGTTATTGGACACTATGTCTTATTTTGTTCGATAGCCTTACAAGGTCGTGAAAAATGTAAGGAGAAAACCATGAAAAAGACGGACATACGGGTTCAGGTTACCCGCAAAGTGCTGCGGGAAAGCCTCGTGGCCCTTATGAAGACGAAATCAATCCTCAACATTTCCGTTAGGGAGATATGCGAGGCCGCAGGTGTGAGCCGCTCGACTTTTTACACCTACTGCAAAGACCAATACGAACTTCTGGGGCAAATGGAAGAAGAGATCCTCGATGAACTGAATAAATTAATTCAACGCCACGCCCCAACGGGTGATATGCCGCCGGCCAAGGAACTTGCCCTGCTGCTGGAGGATGCCATGCAGTACATCGCAAGTAACAGCAATTCGGTACAGGTATTCTTAAGTGAAAACGGCGCAAGCGACTTTCAAAAAAAGTTTTCAAAATATATTACCGTACATGTGGGGCAACTAAAGAATGCCATAAACAGCAGCCTGACTGACGAGGAGACTTTGAACTATTGTTCTGTTTTTATCAGGGACGGCTGTACCGGCATTATACAGGAATGGCTTAAAAACGGCATGAACACGAGTGTTCACGATATGGCGAAGTTATTTACCAAACTGGTGCGGGGGGTGCTGGGGTAAGGAACACGGAAAACCCAGTCACAACATCATAAGAAAAAAAACCACGGACCACACGGACAGCACGGACTTTTGCTTTGATTTATTGCCTTTTTGTCCGTGTTGTTAGTGTGGTCCGTGGTTAAATTCTTCTTAAGTAAACGCCTTTTCAGATCTGTTCCCGCCAGTCTATAGT
>BOAU01000209.1 GCA_026002025.1 Spirochaetia bacterium
ACTATTTTCCACTGCTGCCGGTCGTCTTCTAATTCCTCAAGAAATGATAATACCTCTTCCACACCTTCAACCCCTCCCAAGGTCTTATGAAAAAGTATATCACTTTTCTTTCATGCGTTTGTCGTGTGGGAGCCTTGAGATGCGGGAAAATGCGAAAATTACCGGTAATACTGCCTCCGTCGGTGGCAGCGGGGTGTGGGTCTTCGATGGCACGTTTACCATGAACGACAGCGCTACAGTATCGGGTAATACTGCATCCTACGGCGGCGGGGTGTGGGTCTATGTCGGTGGCACGTTTATCATGAACGACAGCGCTACAGTATCGGGTAATATTACCTCCTACGGCAGCGGCGGTGGAGTGCACTCCGATGGCACATTTACCATGAACGACAGCGCTACAGTATCGGGTAATATTACCTCCTACGGCGGCGATGGCAACGGCGGCGGGGTGTCCTCCAGTGGCACGTTTACCATGAACGACAGCGCTACAGTATCGGGTAATACTGCCTCCTACGGCGGCGGCGGCGGGGTGTCCTCCGGTGGCGGTGGCACGTTTACCATGAACGATAGCGCTACAGTATCGGGTAATACTGCATCCTACGGCGGCGGGGTGTATGTCTCCTACGGTACGTTTACCATGAACGACAGCACTACGGTATCGGGTAATACTGCCTCCTCCAATGGCGGCGGGGTGTACTCCAGCGACACGTTTACCATGATAGGTGGTACCGTATATGGCAGCGATGGGGGTGCAAATGCCAACAAGCTGGAAGGGATCGGAACAAAGCAGGGTGTGTCCCTATATGCCGCGACGAATAATAATGCAAAGTATGGCAACGGTTCGTATATTTTACTGGGAACATATACCGACGACACCCTTACGGGGCATAACTAGGCGGCTAAGACCGTTTTTGGTGGGAGGGGAACGGCCCCTGGGGCTATACCCCTCCCGTGGTTTCTTGAAAAGATGAATGATGAATTTCAATGCGGAATTAGACAAATTGTTTTCTGAAGCAGAAAGCCGCGGTGAGGTGGTTCTGCAGGTAAACGCAGGGGAATTGCACAGGCGGTTCGGTGACTACCCATTATTTGATCTTACATATCCTCCAGCGATAAACACCGCCCCTTAATCTCGTACCCCGGCCTTGGAAATGGTAACCGAGAATTCCCCGCAGATGGAGGCTTCGTCCTTGCGTCCCACAAAAAGATAGGCCGTGGGTGTTTTCTCATTCGCTTTCATAATAAGGCTGGTCTTACCGATACGCCGCCGCCCGGTTATGACGGTCATCCGGGAATGATCGGTGAATGCCAGTTCCCGAATACGGCTTAACTCTTCGATTTCCCTTGTTCTGTTGTAGAATTGCATGGTTCCGATATCCTTATTCCAGTTATCAATATAACAGTTACCGCTGTAACAGTTACCACCGTAACTAGAAAATAATGGATAAAGATTGGACTGTCAAGCGAGGAGAGGAAACTGCGGAGTGAAGATCGGATACCTGTATTCCCGTTGGGGTAAACGCCTATGACGCCGGGCGCCTTTTCTTGTATCTATTTGCTCTCCT
>BOAU01000210.1 GCA_026002025.1 Spirochaetia bacterium
TTGTGATTAGCAAGGTTTCTTCAATGTTAACCTTTTAGTCCCCCAAAAATCCCGTAGAGTCGATCCAAATCTTCCATAGAATAATAGTCGATCTGAATGCTGCCCTTTTGAAGATCCCCGTTGATTACCACCTTGGTGCCCAGGGTGTCGATGAACTTCTGCTCCATGGCCGCTATCTCGGCATCCCGCTTACGGGGCGGCTTTGCCCTGGTTTTTTCGGCCCCATCTCCGCCGCTGTTCAGGGCAGCGGCCCGTTTTTCCGCTTCCCGCACTGAAAGGCCCGCTTTGAGGATTTCCCTGTAGAGCAGGGTCTGGTCCTGGGGGGCGGTCACCGAAAGGATAGCCCGTGCGTGGCCGGAGGAAAGTTCCCCCTTTTCAAGGCTTTGTTGGACATCTGCCGGTAAACGGAGAAGGCGCAGGGCATTTGCCACGGTGGAGCGGTTTTTACCAACCTTTGCGGCAATTTCATCCTGGGAAAGGCCCGTAAGGTCCATTAAATTTTTGTAGGCCGCCGCTTCTTCAATGGGATTCAGGTCAGAGCGCTGGACATTTTCGATAAGGGCAACTTCCATCCGCTTTTCGCCGGTATAGTCCCGTATGATGACCGGCGCTTCCGTGAGGCCCGCAAGGGCGGCGGCCCGGCAGCGCCGTTCACCGGCAACGATGATGTAGGTGCCGTCCCCGGCGTCACCGGCAATGATGGGCTCAATGATCCCATGTTCCCGGATGGAGTCCGCCAGTTCCTGCAGTTCCGCCTCATCAAAATATTTACGGGGCTGATCCGGGTTGGGCCGAAGCCTGTCCAGGGGAAGCAGAAGCTCTCCAGAGATTCTTTGCTCCCCGCCGCCTTGGCCCCCATGCGCCGCCGGGGTTTGGACCGCTTCACCAGGGGCGCTCTGCCCTTCGGAATAGCCCAAAGACAGGCCTGCCGAGGAGAGCCCTCCATCATCATCATTTACGGGGAACAGGGCCTCAAGGCCTTTGCCCAGACCGCGTTTAGCAGCCACGGCGGATCAGTTCCTGGGCAAGGCTTTTGTAGGCCTTGGCGCCGCTGCAATTGGGATCGTAGATCGAAATGGGCTTCCCGTAGGAGGGCGCTTCGGAAAGGCGGACGTTCCGGGGAATAATCGTGGTAAAGACCTTGCTTTTAAAGTAGGCGCTTACCTGTTTGACCACGTCCTGGGCAAGCCGGATCCGGGGATCGTACATGGTAAAGAAAATTCCCCCGATGGTCAGGCTGGGGTTCAGGCTTTTTTGAATCCGGCTGATGGTCTGGATGAGCAGGGTAAGCCCTTCCAGGGCAAAATATTCGCACTGCATGGGGATAAGCACCGCATCGGCGGCGGACATGCCGTTCAGGGTAAGCACCCCCAGGCTGGGGGGGCAGTCTATCAGGATATAATCGTAGCGGCTGCGGACCGGTTCCAGGGCTTTTTTCAGGAAAAAGTCCCGCTCCTCCTGTTCGATAAGCTCCACCGCCGCCCCGGAAAGGTCGATGCCGGCGGGAATTACCGAAAGGTTGGGAATGGCGGTTTTACGGATGCACCGGTCTATGGGCGCCGTC
>BOAU01000211.1 GCA_026002025.1 Spirochaetia bacterium
TTCTACGGTGTGCATCATTGGAACAGCTGGTTTAACGCCATGATTTATCTCCGGGACGTACAGCTTCATCCCTTACAGTTATTCTTGCGCAAAATATTGATTCAGAATGATTTAAAGGCAATGACCGGCGGCGCTGCCGATGCTTCCGAGGCAAATGATATTGCCGTTACCATTAAGTACGCCACGATAATGGTTTCTACAATTCCGATACTCGTGGTGTATCCCTTCATTCAAAAGCATTTTGTAAAGGGCGTGCTCATTGGGGCGGTTAAGGAATAGGGGTAGAACACACAGGTTCGCATCCGTATAATTTATTCATCTTAAGGGAAACAACATGAACCGTTTATTCGCAGAAAACGACAAGCGCCGAATTCAGTCACTGGACGGCGTCTGGCAATTCAGGACCGATGAAAACAGGGAAGGTGTCGAAAAGGGCTGGGCCAAAGCGCTGCCCCCGGATTGCGTAGCGCTGTCCTCGGACTGCGCAGCTTGCCGTGATGTTTCCGTGCCTTCCCTCTGGACCTGTACCCACGGTTACTACCATTATGAAGGGGTTGGCTGGTACTTCCGCACGTTTTCCGGCGGCGGCTTCAAGGCCCTTGTGTTTCACGGGGTAACCGGACTTGCCGATGTGTATGTGGACGGCCTTCATGCGGGGCAGCATTACGGCGGCTTTACGGGTTTTCAGATTTTGCTGAAAAATTTATCTGAAGGGGAACATTTTCTCGCCCTCAGGGTGGACAGCACCCATACCGCTACGGATACGATTCCCCTTTATAAGGTGGACTGGTATCATCACGGCGGCATCTCGCGGGGGGTTGAACTCCACAGCCATACTGGTGTGCGGATAAATCATTTTGCAATCCGTTATACCCTTTCCAACATGAATGGTAAAACCGCCGATGCGGATATCGAATGTACCCTGCGTTTTTCCACGAATACATCTGATACCATCCGGCGTACCGTGAAAATTTTCATGAACGGCAAGGCCGTTACCGAGTCCGCAGTATCGCTGACAGGTGACGGGGAGACGAAAATTTCTTTTCGCGCGGAACAGGTGAATCTCTGGAGCCCCGCTTCTCCCGCACTGTACCGCTTCGATGCGGAGATCGCAGGCGGCACAGGCGCTGCGGGCGATTGCATCGCCGATGACGGCATAGCGGACATGACCGGGTTCCGTGAGGTAAAGGCGCAGGAAGGGAAAATCTTTTTGAACGGCTGCCCGATCCGCATAAAAGGTGTGAACCGCCATGAGGATCATCCCGATTTCGGCTATGCCCTGCCCCTCGCCCTGCAATACAAGGACATGGATATTATTAAAGAGGCGGGCTGCAACGCTATCCGCGGATCACACTATCCAAATGCCCAAACTTTTCTGGACCTCTGCGACCGGGAAGGAATTCTCTTTTGGGAAGAAATCCCCCAGTGGCAGTTCTTTAACTTCAATTCGTAGCCGCTAAGCGAATGCCAAAATCGGATCGAGCTCCGCACGGAGCGCCAGGTCAAGGGAGGCGTAGATGTGTAAAAACTCTACGAACGGGAAGATACCGAAGTAGGCCCCCG
>BOAU01000212.1 GCA_026002025.1 Spirochaetia bacterium
ATCACAATTCCCGCCATGGGGAGGTAGGCAAAAAGCACCGTATACAGTACCGCCGGCAGCAGCATCAGGAGGAAGATCCGGTACTTCACCAGCAAACCAAAAAAACCTGTTTTTTTCATGCAGCATTCCTCCTTACACATACTTAATACTGCGATATGCATCCATAGCCTTACTGGGCGTACCATCGGCCCGCCAGGCGCTCAGGGCATATCCGCTCCAGACCCTGGCGCCTTCGGGCTCCCAGTAAAACAACCCCCGGCAGCGCGGAACCAGGCTGCACTTTTCAATCACACTCATCAGCAGCTCGTAGCTCTGCTCTTCCTCTTCATCAATACCGCCGACCTCTACAATCATGATATCCCTGTCATAGCGATCGGGCAGCAGCCGCAGGGTTTTTTCCAAATCATCAATGATTTCGCTGTTGGGTTTGTTGAACCAGTAGGGATAGTATGAAAGGCCAATCATGTCATAGTGACAGCCGCATTCGGTTAAGCTGTCAAAGTAATTCTGACAAAACGCCGTATCATTACCCTGGGCAAGATGAATGATTGTTTTTACCGAAGGGGCGATTTCCTTTACCCCCTTATAAGCGGCATTATACAGCCGGGTAAGTTTGGCAAAATCATCGGTACTGCCGTCGGGCAGAAGCATGCCGGGGTTTGTTTCATTACCCAGCTGCACCCATTCGGGGACAAGGCCCCCTTCCGCAAAGGCCTTCATCGTATCACGGGTATATTCGTATACGGCATTCTCCAATTTGTCGAAGGGATACTCCGCCCATGCCTTGGGCTTTACCTGTTTTCCGGGATCGCACCAGGTATCGCCGTAATGAAAATTGATCATGATGCGGTATCCCGCGGCTTTTCCCCGCAGGCCCATGGCAAGGGTCTCCGCCGCAGAACAGTGCCCGGTGTGGGGATCATCCGACGGGTTAACCCAGGAACGGAGCCGCAGGGCGTTAAGGCCGTATTCCCGCAGGGTGATGAGCAGGTCCTGTTCCCTGCCCTCCCGGTTACGGAACGCAAACCCCGACTGCTCCATCTGGGGCAGCCAGCCCACATCGGCCCCCGAAGCAAAGAACCCGTCAAATTTAAATTCCTTCAATTTTCATGCCTTCCTTAGAATAAGGGTAACCCGGTTTCCGGTATCCCGATATAGAAAAGATGGTAAAAAATATGGACAATTCTGCAATTTGTTGTATGATTTATCTATGGATGAAGGATTAGGGCTTTTTTTTGACGGAGAAGTTCAGCGTCTCATCGACAGCTTTACCTATTGCTTTAAGGTACGGATCACCATCTTTTCCACCGTGATTGAAAGTATGATTAAGGGATTTCCCGTGGGGATTCCCTATGATCTTTCCGGTTTTTGTACCCTGATCCGTGAAAAATTCCTCCCCCGCTGTTTACAGCAGGACCGGCAGATGTGTCGGCGGAGCAGCCATGGGGAGCTGGTATACCAATGCTTTGCGGGTCCTACAGAAATGGTCATGCCCATACTGGTAGACAAGGCGCTGGTCGGCTACGCCATGATA
>BOAU01000213.1 GCA_026002025.1 Spirochaetia bacterium
CTTCAATTCGTAGCCGCTAAGCGAATGCCAAAATCGGATCGAGCTCCGCACGGAGCGCCAGGTCAAGGGAGGCGTAGATGTGTAAAAACTCTACGAACGGGAAGATACCGAAGTAGGCCCCCGCATAAACTATAACGGATTTAGGATAGTTTTCTTTTTGCGCTTCGTATTTCCAGTTTTTGAGTATCACCGGCAGTGATTTTCCCGAATACTTCCTGCCTTCCTCCGTCCCGACATATATCTGAAATAGCAGGTATCCCAACAAGGCGCACAGGATGTGAAACATAATCAGGTTTAGTTTTGTACTCTTGAAATCTTCCAACCGCCAGAAATCCTTCAGTTGCCGATAATCTTCCTCTATCTCGGGACGCATTTCATACGCTTTGATGATCTGTGAAGTAGTTTTTGTGGTATCAGTCGTGATAAACACATAATACTCGCCATCTTTTGTGTCATGAACCACACATCCGTTGACCGGAACATCACTTTTAGCATCATCACTCTCCCACATCCCGCCTAAATCACCTACAAACGCTATCTTTTGTGTGTCCCGCTTCTTATTCGGATGATTATTCCATCTGGTTTCAGGCATTTTTGCGATCCGTACCGCTTCATCATAGGCATTCATGTTCTTTTTGAGCGGCACATACGTATCAACCCCCCGCTCCATTTTCAGTTTGTTCATCACTTCCCGCGATAAGAATCCCCGGTCGTTTATCAGTATATCCCCGGGTTTCAGCACGGCGCTGGTCAAAATCATATCCCGGCTCAGACTGAGATCATGCTCCTTGATTGACCCGAAACGAATCTCCTCTATAACGCCGCCGTCCCCCGCTATCCCCCGGAGGGTCGACAGTTTATATCCGCGCTTTGTTCCTTCATCATCTTTTACCACGCCGGATCCCTCGTAATTACCATTTTTGAAATTCACCGCTATTTTCGTACAATCCAAAAGATGTATGCCGCAGTTTATCTCCGCCTTAGGCAATAGGCACCGCTGGACACACTCATTGTATCCCTTAACAAACTCCTCTTGGGTATATTTCTCGAATACATAGCGGTATTCACCCTCGGTCATGAGGGTTTCCGTACCGCCAGAGGACGTTTTTATCAGGTTATACCCTAACTGGGACAGCAATTCGGCATCATCTATGGCTACCGGTATGTCCGTCATGCTCGTTTTTACCTTCATTTTCGCCGTTATTGCCAGGGTAAACAATAATTTCATCGGTATAAGTCCAGTTTCGTCCGCTAAAAACGGCCCCGTCGTCCTTTTATCCTTCACCACATGGCTTAATTCATCCAAAATCCCCATCTCAAGCATCTTTTTGATGATCGTTTCTACAAAATTCCGCTCGCCTATCTGTGCCCCGTCTATCCGCCCCAGCTTAAGCTGCTCTAACACCGCTTCCTTGTTTGATTGTACTATACTCATCATGGACTACCCCCTCCCAAGGGCAGCTTCCATTATTTCCCTTTTCCCCACGCCTTGTCAAAAGATTCTTGCTTGCGACTACGAATTGAAGTT
>BOAU01000214.1 GCA_026002025.1 Spirochaetia bacterium
GATGCCAAAGTGGTATACTTTGTATCATAAGAAAGATTATTGGACCTGATCCTGACCAATATCCCCGCCAAGGCGGGAGAGCCCGTGCTGGAAGATTTTGTCCGCCGTTCCATTGAACTGCTCAACCCCGGCGGCAGGGTGATCATGGTAGCGGTTAATACCCTCTGCTGTTTTTTCCGGTCACTGATACTCAACCAAGCCCAACGGGCGAAGGTTCCCCCCTTGATAAATCAGAACGGCGCCCTTGTCCGGGAAGAAACCGGCAAAGAGCACACCGTTTTTGTGTACCAGAAACGGGCGGCTGAAACAGGGACCGGCGATGCGGAACATGTCGGGCAGGCGGCAGGTGAGCCTGTTATTGCGGGTGAACACTTCATTCAGAACAATCCCTTTTATCTGCGGAACAGTGAAGATTACGAAATGGAAGGCATTCGCTATCATATCGACGCGGTTCACGGGGCCGCCGAATTTGACCGACCCGGCGGCGCAGCCGTGGCGGCGGCAAAACTGGTAAGCCGCCTGGGACTGGAAAAAATATGTCCCCCTATGGCAGAAGGCCAGGCGGCCCCCGGCGCAGCAATACTGATCCACGAATGCGGACAGGGCCACTTTCCCGCATGGCTTTTGCGGCACGGACTCATGACGGATCGGCTGGTCCTTTCCGGCAGAAACATCCTCGCGCTGGAAGCGGCCCGGCATAACACTGCGGCTGCCAGGGCCGCCGCTGCTTTAGCCGCCGAGGCCCTGTCAATTCAGGTGATCCCCAGCACAGAACTTCCGGTGGAACATCCTGCTGAATCAGGATACTACAGTCTTATCGCCGCCTTTCCGGAAACGGTTCCCGGTACAGACCGGTTTACCGCACTGTGGGAAGATCTCGCGCGGCTGCTCCTGCCCGGCGGGATCGCCCTGATCGCAGTCCCCTCTTCGGAGGCGGAAAAATTTGATCGGAAAAAAACGGCCGGCGGACCTCATGGTCCACACTTTACCCGGCTGGGGGATATCAAACGCCAGGGCTTCCGGGCCCTGGCATACCGGAAAAACTAAAACGCCGTCTGGGTCGTGTTCTGCGCCGTTCTGGCGGCACGCAAAAACTGGTCCATCAAATCCGTATATTCCTTTTTGATAACGAGACTCAGCGCAAGCCGTTGAATGAGAAATTTCCTGAAAGTTTTATTGGAAGTGATATACCGGACATAGGTACATTCCTTCCCGTTAACCATGACATTTTCAAAATACCAGCCCCCCCAGGCATCCTTTATCGAACCGTCATCAGACACATGGGAATAATAAAGCAGGTATTTGTCACGGGTGTTGAGCTGCTCCGATGCCAAAGTGGTATACTTTGTATCATAAGAAAGATTATTGGACCCTATCCTGATATGCCAGCCCAGATAGGCCCCTTCGTCCGCCCGATCCACCTTCATGCTTACCAGTCTTTTGAAAATCCCTGTGTATTGTTCATAATCGGTCACCACCCGGCGGAGCACATCCTGGGGAATATCGGAACATACATGGATA
>BOAU01000215.1 GCA_026002025.1 Spirochaetia bacterium
TTCTGGCGGGCCTTCCCCAGTGTTCAGGCTGCGGGCAAAACCTGGGGCGCCGTTGTCGTCATGGCCCTGTACCTCGTTACGGTTCTGCTCTGCCGTAAAAAACTGCCCGGCCAGGAGGGGCTTTCGGACATGGCAAAGGACGGCAAAGGCTCCGGCGTTGCCCTGGTCATCGGCCTGGACCTCGTGTATTACCTGGTCATGTGCATGACCAATTATGTCGAATACGCGGAAAAACGGGTGAACAGTTGGGCTTTTGGGGCCGGAGAATTCGCCGCCATCGCCCTGGTTTTGATCCTCCATATACTCATCAACCGGAGCGCCCTGTATAGCTGGCTCCTGTTCATCGTCCTCTCACTCCTGGGCCTGGGAGCGCTCCTGTATGACGCGCCGCCCACGATTCTTTCCGGTTCCTTCATCTACGGCCTGGGCGAAGGTAGACGCCGAAAAACATCTGGACCTTTCCCCCCGGGAAACCGAAGTTTTTACCCTGCTCCTGACAGAAGCCCCTGTCAAGCAGATCGCCCATACCCTCAAAATAAGCTACTCGGGCGTCAATTTTCACACCAAGAACCTCTATCGCAAGCTGGGCATACAAAGCCGGACGGAGTTATTTGCGAAATTTGGGAAGAAATAGCCTGAAACCGCCTACTGTTTGTTATGTGCCGTTGGTTTGTCGGCAATTATACTTTGAGTAGTACTTCCTCACTAATTGTATATTGTTTGTTTTTAGGATACGTTTTTATTTCCAAACCCATTTCCATATCATTCAAATATTCAATCAATGTTGAAATTCGAATATCCTTCCGATTTTCAAGCCGAGAGATTGATGTTTGGCTGAAGGTAGGAAAATCATTTTGTTTTTTCCCGAGTTTTTCTCTGAGTTGAGAAAGCCGTATAGTTAATATTTCCTGCTCCGCCATCATCCGGGATTTGCGTACAGATTCTGAAGTCATTTTTGATTCCATCATTGCAATTGCATCCATAAATCCTGTCCTCCTATTCAAATAAGTGATTTGTCTCAATCAGGCTTTCTGCCTGTTTTATCAAGTTTTGTATAGTTGATTAATCACACTATTATAATATGCACTATAAAGCATATTTCGTCAAGCGGTTTTGGAAAGAAATGGCCCAAAAGCGCCTACCTACTAAATTTAGTAGGTAAAAAAACCGCCAAAAAATCCAAAAATACCCCAACCTACTAAATTTAACAGGATTCCAAACCGCCATTCCGCCCGTATTATTTCCGCAAGTTTGAAACGAAAAGGAGAGGCAATCCGGTGAAGCAGGGAACCACAAGCGCAGACCGGGCCGCATTGGTGAGCCGTCTTACGCCCGCGGAACACGAAATCTACCTCTGGCTGCGGCAATGTTTCAGCATAGCCTGGATTGCCGAGACCCTGGAGATGGAAAAGCACCAGGTCAAAGCCCTTGCAAAAAAAGTCTTCAAAACACTGGACGTCATCGATCAGTGGGAACTGGTCCGGTATTACGCCCCTCTGAATCGATGTAA
>BOAU01000216.1 GCA_026002025.1 Spirochaetia bacterium
TTTTATACCATTTTTGTCCAATTTCGCCTAACGTGAAAGGTTTGCGACGTTTTTGTGGCCCGAATAAGGGCTTTGCGAAGCATCAGACCATAGGTCTGCGACCAGGGCCACAAAAATGTGGGTGAAGTGAGGCGTGGGAGCCTTTAGGCGACCTCGAACCGCAAACCGTATGTTATATACATATCCTGATGGGATAAAGTATATTTCATAAATACATTTTTAATTTGTGAAAATTTTACGGGTAATGTAAAAATAGATACAAGCGAGGTTGTTGAGTTAAAATGGTTTGACATAAATGAAATGCCAAAGGAGATATCAACAACTATAATAAAACCATTTAATGATTTTATTAAATATATTAAAGAAAGAGATAAAATATAAAGTACGGGTACACTTCGTCTAACATACGTTTAGGTTGATCAAATTGAACAGCTCTAGGCATTGACTACCGGTATTCCAAAA
This sequence comes from Spirochaetia bacterium, assembly GCA_026002025.1. The sequence goes on from BOAU01000216.1 coordinate 463, forward strand.
AAGCCCCGCCTATTCGGACAAAGTCCGCGGGACCGGGCCGGTATTCAATGAAGGCAGGGAACGGATGGAGACACCCTCCCCTGCCTGTTTGTGGAGCGTTATTCCACCCACCCCTTAAGTTTCTCATGCGCAACCTTGAGCTGTTTGGCAATTTCAATATGCTGGGGGCATTTCTTTTCACAGGCCTTGCATTCGACGCAGAGGGATGCGTCCTGATTACCCCTGGTCTGGAACATGTAGGTCCGCCGGGCCGGTTCAAAGGTGCCGAACATGACTCCTTCGTTGTACTTGCCGAATACGCCGGGAATATTGACCCCCCTGGGACAGGGAAGACAGTATTCGCAGCCCGTACAGGGGATCGACTTGAGGGAATTGTACTTTTCCCGCACCCGGGCGATGATCTTCTTTTCCTCATCGTTCAGACAGTTCGGACCGTTTTCGGGTTTGGAGAAAATTTCGAGGTTGTCCTTGAGCTGTTCCAGGGTGGTAACCCCGGAGAGGATGGTACTGACTTCAGGATAGTTGAGCACATGCCGGAAGGCCCATTCGACCCCGGTTCTTTTTTCTTTATACTCATCATAAATGGCCTGAATCGGCGCGGGAGGAACCGCAAGGTTACCGCCCCGGAGGGGTTCCATGATAACAAGGGCGGTGCCTTTCTTCCCCGCGTCATGGATGGCCTGTTCGGTGGCCTCCCGTTCAACGTCGAGCAGGTTCTGCTGAATCTGGCACATGGTCCAATCGTAAAAGTCGAGGACCTGCTTGAAGGTTTCATACTGGCCGTGATAGGAATAGCCGATACCCCGGATAAGCCCTTCGGAACGGAATTTTTCGTATTCCTCAATGATCTTCTCTTTTTTGGTATCTTCCCAGGTCCCTTTTCCGAAGTGGATCGGGAAAAGGCCTACGAGATGATCCGTTACGCGGCGGATCACGGGGTGTCGGCTATTCCTATCACGGCCAGTATGAAACCTTCAAGCAGGTCCTCGACTTTTACGATTGGACCATGTGCCAGATTCAGCAGAACCTGCTCGACGTTGAACGGGAG
>BOAU01000217.1 GCA_026002025.1 Spirochaetia bacterium
CCGTATTTGTTATTTCTAAAATATGCCGCCCCAATAATACACTATATTTTACCATTTCTTCATGGCTTTTACGGTCAAATATGTTTTCAAGTTCAATTCTTAGATCAGGTATATCATCAATTTTTTTAAATATTCCGGCATAATTTATTTCCATTATTTTTTCCCGGCAATCAGGTGTAAATTGATCAGCGCAGCTTCTTCCGCAGCTTCCGCTGCTTTTTCCGTTCTTCCTCCCGCTCGGCCTTGTTCGCAGCATTACTGCGGCTGTTTTCCGCGGCAATGGGATAGACGCGAATAGGTTCACGATCGGGGAGGCGGGAGGCGATGACGAGCCAGACGCAGGCCAGGAATATCATTAAAAAGGAGAGGAGCTGGCCGGTGGAAAAACTCAGCAGGGGGTGGCTGATGGCCGGGTTGGGAGGAATGGCGCTCTTGATGAATTCAATGCGGTAGCCCAGGTCCTCGTCGGGTTCGCGGAAGTATTCGACGATGACGCGGAAAAATCCGTAGATGACAAAATAGATACCGAAGAGGAAGCCCTTGTAGGGTTTGCGATTCCGGATCATCCAGGTGATGAACCAGGCCAGGAGACCTTCGAGCACGGCTTCGTAAAGCTGGGAGGGATGCCGGGGCAGGTTGATCCAGGCGTTGAGGCTGGGGACGCTAACGCCGGTTTTTTCCGCGGCCTCCCGCACCCATGCTTCGCTTGCGGGGAGGGGCGCTGCGTGGGGAAAAATCATCCCCAGGGGGCCGGTGGTCACCCTGCCGTAAAGCTCACCGTTGATGAAGTTTCCCAGCCGGCCGAAGGTGTAGCCCAGGGGGATACTTGCGGCGAACATGTCGCCGATTTCACGGGTGTCCCAGCGTTTTTTCATGGAATAGGTGATAATTCCAATGGTGCAGCCGATGGCCCCGCCGTGGTAACTCATCCCCGCGAGGCCGGTAAATTTGCCGTTCCGGAAGGGCCAGAACACCAGCCAGGGCTGCCTGCGGTAGATATCGCTGGTTTCATACACGATGGTGGCGAAGATCCGCGCCCCCAGGAGCAGGCCCAGGATACACCAGAAAAACATGCCGGTAAGCTCGTCCTCGGTCATGGGGAAATTCCGCTCCCGCAGCTGCCGGCGGTACATCAGATACGCGATGCCAAAGGCCACGGCGTACATCAACCCGTACCAGCGGACAGGAAGGCCGGGGATTATTTCCGGCTTGAGCCAGGCAGGAAAGGGTATGGACAGCAACATGGTGACATATTATCACAAGTCCCCTTGCCGGGTATACTGTCATCATGCAGAAATCAAAATTTACTGATATCACGGAGTCCGGGGCGAAATTGAAGGCCGCAGCAAAAATCGCCATTGAAACCGCGCTCCGGGTGAAGCCGGACGAGCAGGTTTTGATCGTGACGAACCCCGCGCCGGACGTGGCGGCCATTGCGGAGGCCCTCTACGATGCGGCCCTGGATGCCGGGGGCAAGCCTGCGCTGATCTTCCAGCCCGTGAA
>BOAU01000218.1 GCA_026002025.1 Spirochaetia bacterium
TGCATATTCTAACGATGGAAATGCGTATACTACTACTGGTAACTTAATACCAGCTGATAAGGTTACTAAGACGTTCCAATATTTTGAAGAAGCAATGGCGTTTATTAAAAATCCTGATTATGTTGACTTTATAAAGCCAAATGGTATATATCTTATATCTTCAGATAAAACGTACTTTATGGCCGGGAAACGGCCGGCAGAAAGTTTGTTTGTTAAAGACGTAAAAAAAATAGATGGTAAAGATTTTAAGTTTTCGTTTAAAAGCGAAGAAGATGCTTTTGCTTTTTTTGATACTCATCCGGAATGGAAATATAACGGAGTTGAGTTTTTTGTAAACGACAAAATAAATGATTATAAATCATCTTTATATAGATACATTTATGAAAATAGATGGCCAGATATTTCTATATATTCAATACCAGACGAAAAGATGTATATTTTCGACGGTGCTATTGGAGATGAACGTGTAGTAGAAAAGAACTTTTATGGTAAACTTGTCATAGAAGGCAACCGGGCTAAAATTTATGAATATGATGAATATTATAATTATTACCAAGAACAAGCCGATAGAGATGATTTTATATTCTACAATAACGATGTTGAATTATTAAAAGAAGGCGAAATTAATAATGCAAGTACTGTTTGGACGAAAGATGAAATACTATCTCCATCTACTGCTAGAACATTAGTTGTTCCGGATGACAAACTTCTTAATCAAACAGAAGGTATTCAACGTAAGAAAAGGTTCAAGACTAGTTTTAGAGATAAGTTCGGTGATAAACTGAAAATTTCAGAAGAATTTAGAGATCATTTTATGGATCATGATGCTGATCACGATCATCAGGGTGAAAGCGGCTCGTTCTGGACGGGAAGCGGTTATATTGCGCGTCCTATTTATCATTTAATAAAAAGAGACTTACTCGTAGACGTTAATAAGATGGAACGTGTTATTGATTACGTTGTTAATAGCACCGTTGAGCATTTTACTGATGCTGAAAATTTTAAAAGATCTCCAAACGAAACTCCAACTACTCCAATAAGTATTTCTGCTATTATAGAGCACGTAGTTGAGGGTTTAGAAATAACAGAAGGCGTAGATAACACTTTAAATCAGTTTTATACAAAGATTGATAACTTTTTTATGGATTATTACCGCTACGTAATACTTAATCAGGCAATACCTGAAGATGAAGAACATGAACACTTGCTTGCTGTTTTCAATAAAGACAATTATATAAATGCTGTTTCAATGATTATCGACTTAGTTAAAAAATTCATAGGTATTTCAGTAGATTCACCAGGGCAAAGTGGAAAAATAAAATACGTAAACGATAGTATAGCAAGTAGATTTGAAGAAAATTCTTGGTATAGTTTAACTGGTACTGATGAATCCGGTGTTTTGAAACAAGAATTTGATACGCTTGATATTGCTTGGAGCTATATAAAAGACATAAGTAATAAATCTTCAATACACATAGATGACAGATACT
>BOAU01000219.1 GCA_026002025.1 Spirochaetia bacterium
ACGATGGAATTGTCCAGGATGATCAGGGTCATGGGGGTGTCGGCGCTTATTGCGTCGATAAGGCCGGTGATCCCCGAATGGATAAAGGTTGAATCCCCGATAACACCGATGGCATAGGGGATGCCCGCCTCGGCGGCGCCCCGGGCCATGCCCACAGACGCGCCCATGCAGACGATGGTCTCCGGCACCTCGTAGGGCGGGGTTGCCCCCAGGCTGTAACAGCCGATGTCGGATAATACCGCCACACTGGGGTGATTGGGCGTCGGGTCAAGTTCGGCCACCACTTTTTTGATGGTCTCGTAACTATCCCCATGGGGGCAGCCCTGGCAGAGTTGGGGCGGACGGCCGGGCAACGTTGACAATGTCACACCGGCGGTGTTTAACACGCTTGGCCGGGGAGGAAGCCCCAGGCTTTTGCGGACATTGTCGGGGTCCAGTTCGCCGGTCCGGTTTACCGGGCCGCCGCCCCCCAGCTTCCCCGCAACCGCAACGGGTTGGGGCAGTATCCCCCGGAGTTTTTCTTCAATAAGGGGCTGGCCTTCTTCGATCACCAAAACCTTTTCCGCCTTTTCACAGAGTTTTCGGATGGATTCCTCAGGCAGGGGATAGGCCCCGATGTGGAGCCGGGCCGGCGCTTTGCCGCCGCGGGCGGCGATGAGGTCCTCAAGGTTTTCTTCGTAGTAATTGCCCCCCAGACCGCCGGTAATCACCGCAAAACTTTGGTCCCTGTTTTCAAGCTCAAGGGAGTTGACGGCGTGGGAAGTAGACCATAGGGCAAGGTCCTTCTGCTTTTCGATCAGAGATGCGTAGTTCCGCCGGGCGTATACGGGGAGGAGCATCCACTGGGTCTTGTCATCCCCCTTGCCTGCCGGGTTCTGCCCTATACTGGCACGGACCGTAACGGCGGCCCGTGCGTGGGACAGCCGGGTACACAGCCGGAGCATCACCGGCACATGGAATCGCTCGGAGACATCGAAGGCTTCACGGGCCATATCGTAGGCTTCCTGCTGGTTCCGGGGCTCCAGGCAGGGGATAAGGGCAAAATTCGCGTAAAACCGGGAATCCTGCTCGTTCTGGGAACTGTGCATCCCCGGATCATCCGCCACGGCGATCACGAGGCCGCCTTTGATCCCCAAAAGGCTGCCGTTGATAAAGGGGTCCGCGGCCACATTAAGACCCACATGCTTCATGGTGACCATGGAACGCCGCCCGGCAAAGGATGCCCCCAGCGCCGCTTCCAGGGCGGTCTTTTCATTGGCGCACCACTGCGCCCGGACTCCCTTTGCCTGGGGATCGTCCTGCAAATATTCCATAATTTCCGTGGAGGGGGTGCCGGGATAGCCGTAAGCGGCGCTTAATCCCGCGTGGACAGCGCCGAGGGCCGCCGCTTCATCCCCTAAAAGGGCCTGTTCGTTCAATTTTAATTCTCCTATTTATGAAAATGAAGGTAAGAAAAATTCTCCGGTATATGCGAATCGTAGAC
>BOAU01000220.1 GCA_026002025.1 Spirochaetia bacterium
GGAGAGAACGGCGAATACTACCACGCCGATTGCGGCGATAAGGGTGATAACGATGATCATGGCCTTGCGATGCCAGAGGACGGCAAACAGGTCGATCAGGCTGATCTCGTCGTCCTGGGATTCTTCTTCGCTCATTGACTATCCTTTAACAAGCATATATTATTGTAGTATAAACTACAGTAGTTCACACTACAATGTAACAGGAGACACAGCATGGAATTTTACGGCAGGGAAAAGGAAATAGCCCAAATACAGGCATGGAACAAACAGGCGCATACATCGGCACAAATGACAGTTGTCACCGGCAGACGGCGCATCGGGAAGACAACGCTGATTCGCCGCATACTCGAAACCAAGCCGGACACGCCATCGGTTTATTTCTTTGCGGTAAAAAAGAGCGAAGCACTGCTCTGCGACGAGTTTATCGGCATTATTAAAGAAACCCTGCAAGTAGACATTCCAGGGGAATTCCGTTTTTTCAAAGACGTGTTTAAGTTCCTGATGATCCTGTCGCAGTCGCGGAGTTTTTCGCTGGTCATCGACGAGTTTCAGGAATTTTTTACCATAAACAGCGCGGTATACAGCGAAATGCAAAACCTCTGGGACACCTATAAAAACAAGGCAAAGATCCATCTGATACTGTGTGGATCAGTATACTCGCTGATGAAACGAATTTTTGAAAATGCCCATGAACCGCTTTTCGGACGCGCCGATCATCGGCTGCTGATCATGCCGTTTTCAGTGGACACACAAAAGCAGATACTTACCGATTACAGCCCCCAGGCAGCGAACCGTGACTTGCTCGCACTGTATGCCGCAGCGGGCGGTGTGCCCCGCTATATTGAGCTCTTGATAAACGAAAAAGCTTTTACCCACAAAAAAATACTTGATGCACTGCTTGAAGAAAATTCTTTTTTTCTTGATGAGGGACGAAATCTTCTCATTGAAGAATTCGGCAAAGATTACACCACCTACTTTTCGATACTGTCACTCATCGCATCATCAAAGACATCCCGCCCCGGTATTGAAAGCATTATCGGACAATCCGTAGGACCGCACATTGAACGGCTGGAAAATGATTTTATGCTGATTAAACGGGTTATCCCCCTGTTTGCCAAACCCGGAACACGTCAAATACGGTACGCGATTGATGACAACTTTCTTAACTTTTGGTTCCGGTTTATTTACAAGTACCGCAGCGCCATTGAAATCGGCAACCGTACTTACGTTCGGAAAATTCTGGACAGGGATTACACTTCCTATACCGGGCGGATACTTGAAAAGTATTTCCGTGAAAAACTCATTCTGACTGGAAAGTATTCCGCAATCGGGCCTTGGTGGGAAGGGGAGACCCGGCGGCTGGAACAGTCCATTCAGATGGGCAGTACCTCGCTTCCTTCGTTCTCTCTGGAACTCAACCGTATCGCCATGGAACTGTCCGCCCGCAGGACCGTTTATACCCAGC
>BOAU01000221.1 GCA_026002025.1 Spirochaetia bacterium
AAAAACGATAAAGTAGGCGACAATGGGGATAAGGCAGAGGTAGAACTGCCAATATTTATGGAGCGAACGGCTCAAACGCCTGGCGGCCACGGTCCCCTTATTACGCATACATTTTTTCCAAATAGTTATCAAAATCCGGCAGCACCGGATCATCCGTTTCCAGGAGATAGTTCCGTAAACGAGTCCGCAATGATTGGATTTGATCGCCATAGGCGGCCTGATCCATCAGATTATCCAGGGCGTTGGGGTCCCGGGAAAAGTCATAAAATTCCTCCCGGCAGCGGTAATCAAAAAAATGTACCCTTTCTGCGATTTGGGGGTCCTCCAATGCGGCGGTCTTCATGGCCGCATAGGTCAGGCCCATCTTGGCTTCGTTTTTATAGAAGGTAGTCCCGTCGGCCCAGGCATTAAAAATATAGCCTGCCTCCGCAGTCTGCACACAGCGCATGGGATAGGGATTATTGGCCGCCGTAATATTGAACTGGGTAAAAACCATATCCCGGTCAGGCTGTTCTTCCCCCCTCAGCAGGGATAGATAACTGCGCCCATCGCAGGGGATAGCCTTGGGAATACCGGCGGCTTCCAGAATGGTCGGCGTAAAATCAATCCAGGAAATAAAATCCCCGGTGTTACGGGAACCGGGGGCCGTTACCCCCGGCCAGTATGCGATAAAGGGGGTTTTAGTACTGTTAAGATAGCAGTTTGCCTTTGAAAAGGGGAAGGACATACCGTTATCGCTCAGAAAAATAATCAGGGTATCCGCGGCCAGGCCCGATTCCTCCAGGGCTTCCAGTACCCCGCCTATGGTTTCATCGCAGCGGTGAACGCTGCTGTAGTACTGGGCCAGTTCCCGGCGGACATCGGGAAGATCCGGCAGAAAACCGGGGACCGGAATCTCATCTGCCTGGTAATAACGGGCTGCATAGGTATTGTAGCCGTAGAACCGGGTCAGTTCGTCCTCACTTCCGGCAAAAGGCCGGTGGGGATCGTGGGAATTGACCATAAAAAAGAAGGGCTTACCGGATTCTTTGACTTTTTTGAAGAATTCCGCGCTGTCCCGCCGGTATATATAGGGGCTGCGGCCGTGGAGATTTTCAAAGTTATAGACATCTGAACAATAGTCCCAGCAAAATTTCTTCTCCGGCTGCAAATGCTCCACTTTCCAAATGATGCCGTTGTAATAACCGTTTTCCCCCAGAACCTGGGTAAGGGTAGGGACCGACTCCTTTATGGGGTTAAAGCCGGGGGAACCGTTATGATGGGGGTATAAGCCGGTCATCAGGCATTGCCGGGAGGGCTGGCAGACCGCAATGGTCACATGGGCATTATCAAAACAAAGGCCCCGGCCGGCCAGACGGTCAAGGTTCGGGGAAATGTCCGGCGCCGTGCATCCAAAGGCCCCAAGGGAGTTGTAGTTGAGATCATCCGCCGTGATAAACAAAAAATTCAACC
>BOAU01000222.1 GCA_026002025.1 Spirochaetia bacterium
GGCCATGTCCTTTATGATAGGCCAAGCCTTTGCGGTGTCCGCCACCGCCCTCACCGGTCAGAGCCTGGGGAAACGCCGCCCCGACATGGCCGAGTATTATACCCGCCGTACCCGCCGCATAGGGCTGGCGGTCTCCGTTGTTTTGGCCCTGATTTTTGTGTTCTTCGGCCGCCAGATCATGGCCCTCTATGTGGGGAAGGATTCCGAAAGTTTGGAGATCATCGAAATGGGCTCCCTTATTCTGCGCATGGTCGCCATCATGCTGCCGTTTCAATCGTCACAGTTCATCCTTGCGGGAGCCCTGCGGGGCGCGGGGGACACCCGCAGTATTGCTGCGATCACCTTTATTACCGTACTTTTGGTGCGCCCCGGTATCGCGGGCATTACGGTGATGGTCCTTGATTGGAGCCTTTGGGGTGCATGGATCGCACTCATCCTCGATCAGCTGCTCCGCTCGCTTTTGGTGCTTGTACGCTACAATTCGGGGAAGTGGAAGACGGTGATTAAAGGGTGAGGGCGGCTTAACCGGCGAATACTTCTTTCAGGTTTATTTCGCAGCCGGGCAAGACGGTGACGGGGGCCGCGTCACTGCCCCGGTAAACAGAAACTATATAGCGCCGGTCCTGAAGAACGCAGGCGTGTATGGTTTTCTTGTCCGGGTCCACGATCCAGTATTCCCGAACTCCGGCTTCCAGATATTTCTGAAATTTATTAAGCATATCATGGGAAGCGGTGGAGGGTGAGAGAATTTCTATTATAAGGTCCGGGGCGCCGTTGCATCACCGGTCATCCAATTTTGAAGAGTCGCAAACTACGGTAATATCCGGTTCAACCAGATTATTGTCGCTTTCATCCTTTTGAGGAAAAAGCCGGACCCCAAAGGGCGCGGAGTATACCTTACAGGTCTTACCCACTAAAAAGTTACCGATTTTAAGGAATAACTCCCGATGACACTCCTGATGCATCCGCGTAGGAGCGGCCAGCATCACAGGCTCCTCATAAAACCCGCTGTCGTCTTCGACCATCTGCCCGTCTACGTAGATTATCCCATCAATAATCTCTGCCCGGACCCTTTCGTCCCATTTAAGGACATCCGCATAGGTGTAATGGTGTTTTGGTTCTTTATAAGCCTCTGCCATGCTTACAATATACTCTTTTTGGGGGGAAATTCAATCTAACCGGACAGTGGGTCACGACAAACGCATGAAAGAAATTTCTTAACCATGCTATCCAAAAAAACGGATAAAAAACAAAAATTTAACCACAAGCCGCCTACTGGCGGCACCACACGAACAATTTTGTGTTTTGGATAATTTTTTACGAAGGACGAAGGGAAATAGGCGGCCTATTAACGCCGGGGGTTAGCATAGGCAGGGGTGGGGCTCTGTTTTGGGCTGCCGGAGGGACTTGAAGGATCGTGAACAAGGCAATCCTCGTCAAACTCCTTC
>BOAU01000223.1 GCA_026002025.1 Spirochaetia bacterium
AAACTTTTATTCTTTGTTAAATGTTCCCCACCAATAATTACCTTCCCAATTTTTCCGCTGTGGCTCATTCGGGATGTCTAATTTATTGTCCTTAACCGAGTAGGTTGCTGACCATGTGCTTCCATCAGTCCCATTCAAGGTCAATTTTAAACTTCCAAGGGATTTACTGATTGTGTAAGTCCCTTGAACATTTTGACCCCCATCGTTCTAGGTTTGCGACGTTTTCCGGCGGATAAAGCGGCTTGTCCGCCCGCCGGAAAATGTGCTGTAGTGAGCGACAGCGAACGGAAGCCAAGCCGCTACTGCGGCGCAGCGCAAACCGTATGTTATGCGAAGTAAAAATCTGTTACGAAGCGCCCAACAAGGATGTTGGGCGTTCTATTATTTTTTACATAATTTTTTCTACTACGTTTTCTTTGATATTATTTTTTATAATTTTAATACCAAATTCATCTGCAATCTTTTTAGCATTTGCATTGACTGTTTTTACCAATGAGGCTTTATCCATATTTTTTGTTTCCTCATATAATTGTACTCTTATTTTGTCCAATTCATATTCAAAATTATTCATAATCAAAAACCTCCATTGGTGTACAAATAAACGCATTGCCATATCCATTCATTCGATTAATAATTTCTGTGGTCATTTTTGTTTTTAATTTATTTATATGGTGAAAATTTAAGCTTATAATACAATCCATCTCATTTATTGATGCCATTGCGATATGTACACCATCCATCCTAAATTTCATAGGGATTATCCCCATCTCAATATAAACATCCGCCAAATCAATTGCTCTTTGATCTATTTCTAAAACACTGATTCCATATTCTGATATTAGGTTTAGCATCATTCCACGTTTTGGTTCAGAGGCTTTATTGAGTTCTTCAATAACATAAGTGGAGGTATATGCATCTAAACCTTTATTCTTAATATTTTCAAAAAACTCTTTGGTTTCATCAATATATTCCCTGTTTTCATCATAATATCGGTTAAAAACAGTAGTTTCCAGGTAAATCTTTAACATAATTTATAGTATAATATACTTTAACAAAAATGTCAATACCTAAAATTCAATTTTTTTGTGCTCTTTAGCACCGCCATGGATGGCGGTACACCTTCTGAATATGTCCAGATTTTTATTTCGCATAACGTGAAAGCTATACGACGTTTTTGTGCCCCGAATAAGGAAACCGCAGGTTTCCAGGGGCACAAAAATGTACCGGAGAAAAACCCCATAAAGGCGCTACTGCGCCGACTGCGTTTTTTCGTAGGCCAAGCCGCTACTGCGGCGCAGCGTATAGCGTATGTTATGTGCAGTGCGTTTTGCTTTATATACATTCTTTCCCTATTACTATTATTGGTTCTTTTAATTCTTTATATCCATGTTCTAGCCAAAATGGATTATAGCTATAAATATTATTCAATAATTCTTTTTC
>BOAU01000224.1 GCA_026002025.1 Spirochaetia bacterium
GGTCCGCGTAAACCGTATCGATCTTGTCCTGAACTAAAAACAGGGCCTGATCGATCAGGTGGACGCTCCAGTCCCAGATCATACCCCCGCCGAAACGCTTGAACTCGTGCCAGCCGTGGAGCTTGCAGTTCTGGGCGTGGAGGGTGGACTCGATGTTGAAAATATTCCCCACCAGGTTTTCGTCGTACACCTTTTTGATGATGCGGAAGTCCTTGTCCCAGCGCCGGTTCTGGTGCACCTCGAAGAGCACCCTGCATTCCTTGGCAGTGCGGGTCATCTCGTCAAAATCTTCGATGCAGAGGGCCGCGGGCTTTTCGCAGATGATGTTCTTCCCCGCCTTTGCCGCCTTTATGGCGTACTGCTTGTGCAGGTGGTTGGGAACCGTGAGCAGCACCGTGTTGATGCCGCTGTCCGCAAAGAAAGCGTCCTCATCATTCAGGTAAGGCTTGAGCCCCAGCTTTTCAGCGTCCGCAAGCTGCTCCGCATCCAGATCACAGGCGGCAACGAAATGCACACCGGGAACTTTTACGTTTGTACTGTGGTAATGCCCCATGCCGCCAAAACCCAAAACTCCAACTCTTAATTCTTCCATTTTCTTTCCTCTTTAGAATCCGTTAAACGGTTCAGGCCGGGTGCAGGTACTCTTTACATTGTAGTAAGTGCCCGACGCGGAAGCGTCGTGGATACCGTGCATCAGGTCCAGGGCGTGGTAGGCAAGCTCCGCCGAAACCCGGTGGGGCCGGCCTTCATTGATGGCCTCAGCCATGTCGGTGATACCAAGGCCCCGGCTGTTTTCCTTGTACTCCCGCAGCAGGGGTATCTCGGTCCAGTTTTCATCCCGGAAGCGCCTTACCAAAACCGGGCCGCCAAAGGTATTGGGATCGGGCACACGGAGGGAGCCTTCGGAACCGTAGATCTCAATATTGGGCAGTGAATGGGAATACACATCAAAGGTCATGATGAGGCTCGCCACCGCGCCGTTGGCAAAATCAAGGGTCCCCGCAATATGGGTGGGCACATCAACATTAATGACCTTGCCGTTGAGGGGCTCGCTGGTAATGGTGCGGGTCTCAAAACTTTTCTTGGCCGTACCGGAAACGCGGGTCACCGGCCCCATCAGGTTGATGAGGGCGTGGAGGTAATAGCCCCCCATGTCGAACATGGGGCCGCCGGCCTTTTTATAATAGAACTCAGGTCCCGGGTGCCAGTGCTCATGTCCGTGGTTTACCATAAAGGCAACCGCCGCCACGGGCTTTCCAATCCAGCCGTCATCTATGAGTTTGCGGCAGGTCTGAATACCGGCGCCCAGGAAGGTATCAGGGGAACCGCCGACCCGCAGGTTTTTCTCCTTGGCGATTTTCAAAACTTCCTGGGCTTCACCGCGTTCGGCGCAGAGGGGCTTTTCATCATACAGGTGCTTCCCTGCCTTAACCGC
>BOAU01000225.1 GCA_026002025.1 Spirochaetia bacterium
CGAATCCCTGGGTATCCACCAGATCCTGTACCTGGGAAAGGAGCAGGATTTCCCGCAGGATCATCTGCAGCGGATACTTGGAACGGGAACTGAGGTACAAAAGCGCCTGAAAATACTGGTTCCAATGCCCCACACCGTAAAAAAGACATATCACCGCGATAATGGAACTTGAAAGGGGCAGGACGATCCGGAACAGAATATACATCTGGCTCGCGCCGTCCACCTCGGCGGATTCGATAAGGGACTCCGGGATGGAACTCTGAAAATAGGTCCGCATAACCAAGAGGTTGTACATGGAAATTGCGGAGGGCAGGATCAGGGACCACATGGAGTCGAGGAGGCCTACCTTATGTACCACGAGGTAGGTCGGTATCATGCCGCCTGAAAAGAACATGGTCAGGGTAAAGAGGATCGTCAAAAAAGTCCGGCCGAAAAAATCCTTACGGGAAAGTATGTATGCCCCGAAAAAAGTCATGACGAGGTTCACCGCGGTCCCGGCCAGCACCAGGATGAGCGAATTTTTATAACCCGCCATGATCTGCTGGTGCTTAAACACATCGGCGTAGGCAGTGAGCCGGGGTTCCACCGGGAAGAGTACCATTCTCCCCTGCAGCACGGCGTAGGGCGAAGAGAAGGATGCGCTTACCACATAAACAAGCGGATACAGTACAATCACGAAGATGATCAGGCAAATAGCCATATTTACCGTATCGAAAATCAGGTCGCTCCGGGAGCATCGTATCTCCATAGGCTCCTCCCTCAGAAAAGACTTGTCTCGCCGTTTTTCCGGGCGAAGGTATTAACGATAATCAGCAGCGCGCAGTTGATCACCGAATTGAAGAGGCCCACCGCCGACGCAAAGGAAATCTGCGCATTGATAAGTCCTGCCCGATACACATAGGTGGAGATAACATCCGAGGCCGGCATGTTCAGGTTGTTCTGCATCAAAAACACCTTTTCAAAACCGACACTCATGATCTGCCCGCTCTGCAATATCAAAAGAATAATGATGGTCGGCATGATACCCGGAATCGTAACGTGGATAATACGCTTGAAGGTTGAGGCGCCGTCCACAATGGCCGCTTCGTACAAGGCCGGATCGATTCCGGCAATTGCCGCAATGTAGATGATGGAACTCCAGCCGCAGTTCTGCCAGAGCCCCGAAAAGACGTAGAGGGTTTTAAACCAGAGCGGTTCCGCAAAAAAGAATACCCCCTCAAGGCCCAGGGCCCGGAGCGCGTGGTTCACGATACCCGTACTGGGTGAAAGCATGGTGGTCATCATTCCGACAACAACAACCACCGAAAGGAAGTGGGGCGCATAGGTGAGCATCTGCATGGCCTTGCGGAATTTGCCGGAGCGAAGTTCACTCAACAGTATCGCCAGAATGATGGGGGCGGGAAAGCTTATGGTCAGT
>BOAU01000226.1 GCA_026002025.1 Spirochaetia bacterium
AAACCCGCTCAAAGTCGTTCGGGGCGGCCATAACGAGCATGGGAATGTACTTCTTCATGGTATTTTCATAGCGCACCCGTGCAATGCCGGCTTCACTGCCGTCAGGGGCATTGGGCATACTCCAGGTGGGGAACCACAGGGCATTCGGGGGCGGGTCCTTGTCAACCAACTCGTTATTGCTGGTTACGCCGTAAGCCGTCCAAAGTTCCTTGTCCTCGGGCCGGAGCATAGCCTCGCGCTCAGGATAGTAATGGGTCAGATCCTGGGGGAAGCCGTCCTTAAAGGAGCCGCCCCAGGTGGGCATGAAGTCAATCAGATGCCTGGCGCGGTTGTGGAGCTGCCAAATCTGGTCTTCCCAGTTCACGCGCTGCTGGGGGGTACGGTAAGGCTCATGGTTGGCGTTCCACTGCCAGTCTTCGCCTTCAATACCCCACTCAAGTACCCGCTGGGTTTCCTGGGAAAGGTAGTCATTGATAAAGCGGATGATACGTACCGGGTCCTTGGCCTTTACGCTGATACCCACACCCCGTCCGATGTTGGGGATCACTTGGTTCCGGTAACGGGGCCTGATAGACTTGTCAAAGACGATGGGCAGGGGCGCCATGGTCCTGATGTACTGGCCCTGATCGCGCAGGGAATCATCGGCATCCTGGAACTGCCAGCGCTGATCGTTGATGCTCAACACACGGCCCGAAGAGATCTTGGCGATGTACTGGTCGTAGTTATCAACAAAGGCCGAGCGGTCGATATGGCCCTGCTGATTGAGCTCATTGAGCTTCTTGAACCAGCGCTTGGACATATCCTGGGTAAAGAAGTTCTTGTACTCGTGGGTGACCGGGTCAACCGTGCCGTTCCCTTCGTTGCCATATCCCGCCAAAAAGTTTGGGGGATTCCACATGGAAAAGGCCCGCCAGTCATAGGACAGGGTCGTAAAGACGATGGTCGGCGCACCATTAATGGTCGGATACTTTTCCTTATATTTGATGAGCATGTCAAAGTACTCATCCATGGTCGCAACCTTGGGATAGCCGAATTCCTTGAGGACCGCTTTCTGGGTCCAGAAAGCGGTATCCCCGTAGTAGGGGCTGTAATCAATGCCGTGGTTAATACCAGCGTTGATCAGGTAGTAGATGTGGCCGTCGGGGGACCTCATCTTGTCCCAAACATCGGCGTAATGCTCCTTGATATTCGGCCCGTACTGTTCAATAAGGCCCTCAAGGGGAATCATGGCGCCCGCTTCAATAAAGGCGGTCTCGTTTATGGTAACAAGGTCAGGATAGTCGCCGGCGGCTATCATAATCCCCCGCTTCTGGGTAATTTCCCCAACCAGGATGTCCCACTGGAAGCTAACCCCCAGCTTATCCTTAAGGTACTTCATGATCTTGTTATCAGCCGGCGGCTCCGGTTG
>BOAU01000227.1 GCA_026002025.1 Spirochaetia bacterium
CGTGGTGCCTCATTTAGAAATGTACCTTTCAGCTATGGGTGCCTCATTTCAAAAATGTACCTTTAAGCCTTGGTACGAAGCTTGGCTTGGTGGGCGGCCAACATGGAGTTAACGGCCCGATGAATAGCTTGCTGTAAAACGACCGGATTGTACAGTTCCTTACAAACGGTCAACCGGATTTTCTCTTCGTCGGTGAGATGAGTAGATTCCAGGAGGCGCTGATATGGCGTTTTCGGGCGGTCGTATCGCTTGACCGTTTTTGATCCGACGGTAGTTTTGCTGATGAGTTTCTTGTTCGGGATAAAGCAGTTGAGCAGCGGGCAGAGCGCCGCATAAACCCGACTCAGGGCGGCAAGTTCCTGCTCCGTGTCGAGGCGTCGAACCAAAGGTTCGCAATACCCGATATAGTTTCTGACAAAGGCGTTATTTTTCTGTTCGGCGTAGCAATTATCATTTTTGTGACGGGAACGACTGCGGGACAAATCAAGGGTTTTGGTGATTTTCCCCCAGTTCAAAGTGTCGTAATTTATGAACTCACTGCCGTTATCGCTATGAAGCTCAATCATGATGAAAGGGAGGGTGGAATGGACGTTTTGCAGGCCTTCCAGGGTCCATTTATGCGCTTTATTGCGTAAAGCGCGAAATTCAGACCACCCGGAAGCGACATCGGTAACGGTGAGGGTCAGATTGAACTCGCCTGAGTCATTATCACCACAATGGTGAACCGTGTCCGTTTGGAAATAGCCCGGTGTAGTGCTCTCAGCGGGGCTATAGTGCGTCCGAATAGGTATCTGCTTAATGAGGGCTGCCTCGCCGCATCGGGTGCCGCTGATGCCCCGTATCTGCAATTTAGCCCGTTCGTTCTTGAGTTTCCGGTCGATAGTTGCCGGGCTGATTTTGAGCAGTTTTTGCTTGATTTCAGGGGTGAGGTGAAAGTCCGGTTCCCTGCTTGCCTCAAGATAGGGCATAGTTTCTTGCATAAACGGGGCAAGGTACTGCGGATACTTCGTATCCGACGCATTTATACCAGAAAAATTGCCAAATATCCCGTAAGACTTTTACGAAATCCGGGCCGTAGACCAGCTTTCCCTGGTGGTTGCTAGTCCGTTTCTTTTTTGTTGCTTTTCCCTTTTTTTTCAGCCCCTGCTGCTTCAACATCCGGGAGGCGTATTGGCGGTTATAGCCGGATGTTTTGATGAATTCATCAAGAATAGCGGTCTTTTCTTTCCGCCCTGCTTTACGATACCGTGTGCTGATTTCTTTGGTCAGTGCCTTCTTCTCGCTCATTTTTAACCCCATTTTGGCCTCCGTAAGCTCGCACCTTACAGAATAGCCCGTTTATTTGAGGTACATTTTCTAAATGAGGCAAACCTTTGTTTGGGGTACATTTTTCATGAGGC
>BOAU01000228.1 GCA_026002025.1 Spirochaetia bacterium
GATCTTATTAAAAAAATACTTATCCGGGGCAGTGAAGGTCAAGAAAAATCCATATTATCCGGTAAAATTCCCTGAATTTAGCGGAAAAGCAGGACCGTTGAAATCACGGTCAGCGCCAGAATCATGACACGGAAATGGGCCTCGGAGATTTTTTTGACCAGGATGACCCCGATCACCGCCCCGATCAGGATGGTGGGAACCATCATCAAATTGAGGATAAGGCTTTCCCGTGAGATGTTATGCCAGGCAAAATGCTGAATGGGCAGCTTGAGGTAGTTCACGATGAGGAAGAACCAGGCCCCGGTGCCCACAAAAACCGTCTTTGGCAGCCGCATGGACAGCAAAAACACCGACATGATGGGCCCTGCCGCGTTACCGATCATGGTGGTAAAGCCCCCCAGGACCCCGCAGCCTGCACTGAACCACCAGGCCGTGGGCACAACGGCGTCCTTGCCCCGCCTTTCGTTCCAGATCATCACCACCAGCCCGATAAGGATACAGACCCCGATAAGGATTTTGAAGCCCCGGGGCGGGATAAAACGGTCTACCAGTAAGGCAACGGCGAATCCCCCCAGGGCCCAGGGGATCAGGCGGAAGATGTGCTTCCAGGAGGCGGAACGCCGGTAATAGACCACCGCCAAAAGGTCCGCAAAGCAGAGCATGGGCAGCAGCACCCCGGTGGATTCCTTTGCGCCGAAGATGATGGCCATAAAGGGGATCATCACCGTGGTTATCCCGCTGAACCCCGTTTTCGACATCCCGATGCAGAGCCCGCAAAAGACCAAAACCACGATCTGCCAGGGGGAAAAATCCCAGGGAAGGCTTTCAAAAATGTTCATATATAGAATGATCCCCTATCGGGGGAGCAAGGTCAATGGGGTAAAAAACGATTTTAGGCCTTGACATTGTTCAATATTTCATGTTATATTTGAAAAAATGAACATACTTAACAGGAGTATATGATGAAGAAATCTTTGCTTTGTTTTTTTGGCATCGTACTTTTGGCAACAGGCGGCTATGCCGGAGCTAACAAAGAATCCAACCGGGTGGTGATCTATTCCACCTCCGAGGATTACCGCATCGAGCATTATCAGAAACGGCTGAACGAACAGTTCCCAGACTATGAGGTCATTGTCAACTATATGCCCACCGGCAATCTGGGGGCCAAGCTCAAGGCGGAGGGCACACAGACCGACTGCGACATTATCGGCGAACTGGACACGGGCTACCTTGAGGGCCTTTTGGACAACCTCGCGGACCTTTCGTCCTACGACAGTTCGGCCTTTCTGGATGACATTGTCCCTTCCCATCGGAAATACCTGCCCTGGCACCGGGGCAGCGGTTGTATCATTATTAATGAAGCGTTTCTCGCCGCCCGGAATCTGCCCATCCCCGCATCC
>BOAU01000229.1 GCA_026002025.1 Spirochaetia bacterium
GTAGGAGATGATTATGTATAATAAATTAACACTAGATATTGAACAAGAGACAATAAAAAATGCCAAAATTTACGCAAGAAACCAAAATACGGCGCATAACGAGGCTGTCGGAAAAGTCATTTTGTATAAAAAACATGTCTCTAAAAGCCCTTATTCGGGCAACAAAAACATCGTATAGCTTTCACGTTATGCGACATACCGAATGGTTCAGGACCAGCGTATTATAAACAAATTCGCGAGTATAAAAGATATCCAAAAGAGAATTTTTAACCACTAACCACACAAAAAGGGCAAGCGATTTCAGAGTAAAAGTTCGTGTTCAAACCGAAGGCTCGCTTCGTGTGGTTAGTGGTAAAAATCTGATAAATTGTAATATATGAAAAAATTAATAGGCGCAATTTACGGGTGCACAAATAAAATATATATGGCGTGGTTTGGAGAAAGAAAAAGATAAATATCCACTGAATGACTGACGCAATTATATTCAAAACAACAACCAAAGGATCATTAAATACTCATACCGCGTTTACTGAAAGTTCCTTATGTTTAAATGGAAGCTGTGTATGCGGCCGACAAAACCGGAAATCGGAGAATTGATGATGAAACAGAAAATACTTGTGGTGATCGTGCTGATGGTATTGGGCGGAACAAATGTGCTGATGGCGCAGCCGGAAAACCCGAACACGATAATGACCGGCCTGGCCGGTATGGGTATGGTGTTTGGTGATGCCGCGCGCCTGTCCGGGCCCGGCATGGTTACCGCCTACGAACGGGCGATTACACGCTCCTTTAGCCTGGGCCTTGAAACCTTCGGAAACTTTTCGTTTGAGATTAACACCTATAACGATACTTCGTGGTTCAGAGGAGTGGCAGGCGCGCAGACACGGGTGAAATGGTATCCCGCAGGGGGGCCGTTTTTTGTTGATCTGGGCTTGGGTTACGCCTGGGAAGTGACGGATGTGAGCCGTCATGGGTTCCTGGTGAGCCCGGAAGCGGGCCTGAAAATCGATCCGGGCAAACCGGGCGGTTTCGTGATTATACCGACCATCACCGCGCCCGTATTTATCGGCAGGGAGAAGGGCGGCACCTACGGAAGTTCCATTGATGTGGGCCTGCACAGCACGATTTCCCTGGGTTTTGCCTTCTAGAGTTACTATTGTTATCGGGTAAGGGTAAAACCGCTTTCCCAAACGGTTAAATTCCGCTATATTTTGATATATGAAAACATTGGATATGCGGGGAAATCCCTGCCCGATTCCTGTGGTAAATGCGCAGAAGGCCCTTGCTGAAAAGGGCGCGGACGGCGTGGCGGTTACGGTGGACAATTTTGTCGCGGTGCAGAACCTTGAGAAGATGGCGAAGGGGGAGGGCTTTTCCTTTTCTTATACGGATGAAGGGG
>BOAU01000230.1 GCA_026002025.1 Spirochaetia bacterium
TTTAGGGCGGGGACGTTCATAATTCCTTATATTATAAAGAATTATAAACGGTTGTTACATCTCCTGGGGGAATTGAACCCCCGTTGTCGGGATGAAAACCCGATGTCCTAACCACTAGACGAAGGAGACATTTAATAGACAAGGACGAATATATCTTATTCATCCTTGCCTGTCAATACGATGCAACCACAGGCGTTATTGCCTGCCGGCATTCTGGACTGAGTATTTACGCAGATCCGTCATAACCTGTTTGGCCCGTTCCTGGACCGGCTTGATGTAGAGCCCTTCCGAAATACGGAGAAGTACCCGTATAACCTCAGGGTCCCTGATACCGTTACTTGCGACGGCAAATTTTGAGAAGGCATCAACCGCCGAAAGGGCAAGGAGGTTATCGGGGTTAAGAACGTCATGGCGCCTGACAATCCAGGCAATGGCATTAACCGTTTCCCCGTTATCGTTAATTCCGATTTTTGCCAGGGACTTAACCGCCTCGGTAAGTACCATGGGCTCAGGATCTGCCAGAATAACCTTTATAAGGGTGTTTTTTGCTTCCACCGTTCCCAGATCCCCCAGATAAGTGACCGCCTTGGTTCTGACATCGGGATAATTGTTCATGAGCCTGCCGTTTTCCCGGATCTGGTTCACAATCCCCTCAAGGGCAAGGTATTCCAGGGCGGAGCAAATCTCTTCCCCCTTGTTTCCCCGGTTGATGGCATCCCCGATATACTCAAGGGCCACCATTTTCTGATCCCTGCTGTCGGTCCGGCTCTGTTCCCGGATGATCAGCATTTCCACCGATTCCTGCAGGTAGGATTCCTCCACCGACATTTCCCGGCCGGAACCGCTTTGCCCCATCACCATGCTTACGGCGATAAGGGACACGGCACAAAGGGCACTCAAACGTTTAAGACTCGTCATATTTTCTCCTTTATTTTTCCAATGATTTTAATTTACAATTTTCCAGACACCGTTTTCATACTCAAGGTCATAGAGACGTAAACGCTGACCATTCGCGGTAACCGTATATGCCTTAACCCTCCTTTGGTTGACAAATTCTATATCATCCACCCGGTCACGGGAACGGGAAGGGACCACCACATGGATAAAGTAATCGTGGGCATTGGCCAAAACAATGCCTGTGGTCTTGAGCCGGGGCTGCTCTGCAACTTTTTTCAGATACTCCGGGGAATTTTTTTCCTTAAAGTAATCTGCCCCCAAATTGGCAACCCATGCCTCATAGTTCCTTGCCCGGATAACCCGGTTCAAATTTTCAATATAATGCTGAACATCAAGCTTGGTGTAATCATACACCTCACGGGGAACATTCTTCGGATCAAAGACCAGCCTTTCCTCCACAACCGGTCCGGGTATGGACTCCGGTATA
>BOAU01000231.1 GCA_026002025.1 Spirochaetia bacterium
GTCATATAGTGTTCTTTATGAGTTTTATCACTTTCTGACATTTCAATATTCTTATCAATAGTTGAGTAGAAAAATCTTCTATCAAAATAATATTCTTTTAAAGTAGCAGTTACGCCTAGAAAACTAAAAAACAGTTCATAAGCATATCCAGTACCTTTCATCTTAAATTATCATGATTGTTCTGAAAGTTTATTGGTCGTTGATTTAATACTTCTATTATATGTGCATTTAATTCGTCTCTGTTATATGCTATCTGCTGTTGCGTCCCGTCTGGTTTTACAATTGGATTAAAGAGTTGTCTATTTAACATTCCGACTGTCGCCCCGTCTCTGCTATCTTGTATAGAAACACAACTGCTTTGCGGAAGGTGTGAAAGACCAGGACTTACTGGATTGCATTTTAATAAAGAAGTATGATAAGTACGATAAGCAGTATCTATTATTGTTTTACGGTTTATTTTTAAGAAGCGGTACATCATCATAGGTGTTATTTGCTGTCCGCCTCGAACCATAAGAATGATAGTCCGCATAAACCATTGCAAATCGCTAATGTTAATATAATGAAGATTAAGTCCATGTGTTGTTTTTTGATCACTCCATTGCACAAAGAACGTAGGATGCTGGTCATGTTTCCATCTATCATACGTTCCTGAGACAATAGAAAACGGTTGATATACCTTTGAGGACATCCCGTAAATCTGTTGACCCGCTGCAGTAACAGAAGAACGAGCGCCTCTTAAAAATTGTATAACTCCGTTGTAAAATTGATTCATTATGCTTTATATTTACTTGTTATTACGTGCGCCCATTTGAATCTTGTTTCACCTACTGGTTTATACCAGTCAAGGAACTTATTAAATGGAACTATTACGTTGTTTCCACTTTTACCGCTAACGTAGTTTCCAACTTCTCCGTAAGGATCGTCTATAATAACACTTTCTGGCATAGAAGCAATACTTCTTTGGACTGTATCTTGCTTAGTGTAAATAGCACCAACAAGAACGTTAATATGATTTAGCTTTGGCTCTTCGCCTGCTTTATTTGGGAATTTGCCAGACAAAATTACAGGAAGATCTTTTTCAATAATTTCTTCAAAAATACTGTCGATGGGCATACTCATACTAAAAGCAGTTACTTGTTTTCCCAACCACTTATTAGTTCCATAACTTAGAACATCGTGTATTTCTATTGGTGTATAGCAACCTTTAATGCCTTTACGCCAATCATCGTAATACATAGAAATCTTTTTGTAGTAAGCATCTATTTCTGGATCTTCCATTATGAACTTACCAAGATTATCTTCTGGCTGTTTAAAATATCCCGGTGGAAAATGATAGCCAGCATAATCCAACGCCATACACATAGACGTAA
>BOAU01000232.1 GCA_026002025.1 Spirochaetia bacterium
GATCTATAATATACGAGGGGCCGATTTTTAGACAATCCTGACGGAACCCTGTGATACATCACTTTGACACTTGACACAAATATTTCTTTTATGGCAGTATATTGTTTCACCTCGTAAATTTTTTTCGGAAGGTTATATAATGAAGACTGAATTTGTAAAGCCCGCTGTGGTGGACCGGAAATGGTTCGTTATTGATGCCGAAGGCAAGGTTTTGGGCCGGGTTGCGGCCAGGGCGGCATCCATTGTCAGGGGAAAAGAGAAGGCGGTGTACGCGCCCCATCAGGAAGTAGGGGATTTTGTGGTGGTGATTAACGCCGGCAAGATCGTGGTAACCGGCCGCAAGGCCCAGCAGAAGCTGTATTACCGGCATTCCGGTTACATCGGGGGGCTCAAGACCGACACCTATGAGAAGCTGGCCGCCCGTCATCCTTCGGCTCCGCTGGAATTGGCGATTAAGGGTATGCTTCCCAAGGGTCCCCTGGGCCGGAAGCTCTTGAACAACGTTAAGGTCTATGCCGGGGCGGAACATCCCCATGCGGCTCAGAATCCTACGGCTATTGACTTATAAGGGGTAAGCGAGAAATGGTTAAGAATCTTGGTATTGGTACGGGCAGACGGAAAACTTCGGTTGCGCGGGTGTATGTCCGGGACGGAAGCGGCAAAATCGTGGTAAACGGCAAGGAATTGGCCCAGTATTTTCCCCAGGGGGAACACGCCCAGATGGTCCGCCAGCCCCTGATGGTGACCGCCAACGAAAACAAGTTCGATATTCTGATAAACGTATACGGCGGCGGCTCCAACGGTCAGGCCGGCGCCTGCCGCCACGGCCTTTCACGGGCCCTCTGCCAGGTGGATCAGACCAACTATACCAGCCTGCGGAGCAACGGCTACCTTACCCGTGACTCCCGGATGGTGGAACGGAAGAAATACGGCCAGGCCGGCGCCCGCAGACGCTTCCAGTTCTCCAAGCGCTAAAAGCGCACGGTAGAATACCCTACACTTTGTTGGCCAATACCACCTTATGTATCAGCATAAGGTGGTTTATTATTTTTAAATGACAATAGTTTCAATAAAATCCGGGTCCGATCCGGACCTTCAGCGTATAGAACTTTCCGATGGTTCCCTCTTTTCATTTCGCCTTTGTTATCTTCCCCAAGAATTTAATGATGATTCCCGGTTCCGTTGCCCTGGTGGGAATGCGGGATTTAAAAGATTATATCACCGCGGCAAAGGGCGGCATCGCGCCAAATCCTGGTTCTCCGTTTAATATAAAGTCTGATTCTGCTGTTCTGGGTAATTTTCAAAAAGACGATATAGCCCGTCTGTTTGCCCAGCGGACCGCAGATACGGGCCAGCAGATAACAGC
>BOAU01000233.1 GCA_026002025.1 Spirochaetia bacterium
ATGCGAATGGGATCAGGACGGGGATGAGCTCCTGGAAGGCAGGCAGCACACTACCTATGACATCGAATTTTACGGGATAAATCCCCTGACCGGGGTGATGTACCTCGCGGCCCTGGCCGCCATGGCAAAAATGGCCCTGCCATGGGCGAAGAAGAGTTGGCCGCCCAATACCGGAAGCGGCAGCAGATCTCGGCAAAAAAACTGGATGAAGTCTCCTATAATGGTGAGTATTACATTCAGCCTTCCGTCAATATTGATGAACATGCGTACCAATTCGGCAAGGGCTGCCTGAGCGACCAGCTCCTGGGGCAGACCCTGGCCTATGTCACCGGACTTGGTCCTTTACTGCCCGCAGAACATCTTCAAAGCGCCGCCGGGGCAATCTATAAACACAACTTCAAAACCGGCAAAGAGCGGGGTCCCTGTTTGCAGCGGCTCTATGTGGCGGACGATGAGTCCGGCCTGGTGCTGGGGTCCTGGCCGAATCACGGCAAGCCGAAGCTGCCCTTTGTCTATGCCGATGAAGTGTGGACCGGCGTTGAGTATCAGGTTGCAAAAACCATGATCTACGAAGGCCTGATTGACGAAGCCCTGACCATCGTGGAGACCCTCCGGAGCCGGCAGGACGGGTACCGCCGGAATCCCTGGAACGTGATGTAATGCGGTTTCCATTATGCCCGTTCCCTCGCAAGCTGGGGTCTATTGGTTGCCCTTTCCGGCACCGAATATGACGCCGCCACGGATACCGAATCCTTCCATCCCCGGATCAACCAGGATGATTTCCGCTGTTTCTACAGCAATGGGAAGCACTGGGGTATGCTGTACCAGCGGAAAGAAGCGGATGGTACGATAAGCCAAAGGGTTGAAATTTTGGGCTAAGGCCCCATGAATTTATATCGATGTATCGGAGGAATACTATGGAATTTAACGGACTTGGGATGAACATGGGGAACCTTTCCCGGCTTTCTTCCGCAAAGAGCCGATCCCTGTCGGCGGAAAATTTTTCAGGCGAGAAGGGCAGGGGCGGCATGGCGACCGAAGGGACCGGCAAGCACTGCGCAACGGATCTGGGCCAGGGCTGGAAGGTTTCCCCTTCGGTAAAAATCGGCCCCGGCGAGACCTTTACCATTGCGGACATCGACGGCCCCGGCGCGATTCAGCAGATATGGATGACCCCCACGGGGAAATGGCGTTTTTCCATCATCAGAATTTACTGGGACGGCCAGGACTTCCCCTCGGCGGAGGCCCCGGTGGGCGACTTCTTTGCCTCCGCCTGGGGCGGCTATCATCAGATCAGTTCCCTCCCGGTCTGCGTGAACCCCGGAAGCGCCTTCAACTGTTACTGGGAAATGCCCTTCAAAAAAC
>BOAU01000234.1 GCA_026002025.1 Spirochaetia bacterium
CAGCTTATCCGGGACGAACTTACCGCCGCCTTTTCCAGGGGAGATGTTGAACTGGATTTCCGTAAATCCTATCTGGCAAGCGAGGCCCAGCTTTTTACCGCCCTGTACGAGGGGCTTTTTACCTATCATCCCTATAGCATGGAGCCGGTTGCGGGAAACGCATCTGATCCTAAAAAGCGGATGAACTTAAGAATTTAACCACGAACCACACAAAAAACACGAAATTTTGCTCTGAAATGGCAATTCCTGAAAATGAAATTTGCAACTCTCCATGTAACAAGAGTTTCAAGATAAAGAAGGGTACGGTAACCGTTGGTTGCTTCCTTCTTGCTAATTTTAGGAGGATTTTTTAAATGAAAAAAATCTTAAGTGTTCTATTGATCCTTGGTTACGTTGCCGGGGGGGTCTTCGCGGCGGATTTGGGCGATGGCTGGGCAATCGGCGGTGAAGCCAAAGCGGGTGTTAATGTTAAGAGCTATGACGGTGACACCTTTTTTTCTGCGCACAATATGGATGCCGGAAATGCACTCCGCGTCCGGTTGAATTTCAAGTACGATAGTGATATCGGCGGTTTTTCTGCCAGACTGCAGGCGATTAACCCCGATTCTAAAGTTCTAACATACGATGAGGAAGATGGAGTCGGAAAGGGTGATGTCGGGGTAACCCTCCCGTTTGCGGAAGGCTATGCGAATCTCTTTAACAATAAGGTTCGGGTAGTCGGCGGCCAGATGGACACCAACGCATGGGGACTGGGCGGCCTCGCCAAGAATGCTTTTGATCCCAACCTTGATAACGGACTGGGTGCGCGTGTTGAAGTAAAGCCCATTGACGGTCTTAACGTCGGTCTTATGCTTCCGCTGCCCACCATAGCTAATCCTTACCCAATTACCGATGCTTTCAACATTGTTTTCGGCGCCCTGTATAAGGCTCCCGTGTTTCAGGCCGATGCCGCGGTAAAAATATATGGGGGGGATAAGGATGTTGTTGGTTATGATCCTTACATAGACCTGATCGCCGGTGTGGACGTCCCGCTTACCAATCTGGGGTTAAACATCGTGGTCGACTTCCGTTTGAATAGCGCTGAGACCGGTTACTTTGCTATCGGTTCGTGCGTTGACTATGCCAAGGATGCGCTTTCCGCTTATGGCAGAATCCGCGTTGCACAGGCCAAGGAAGATCGGGGAAAGAAGGGCGAGCACTCCGGTGAAGTCAAAGCTTCAGACGATCTGTCCTTCGGTTTTGAACTCGGCGCGGATTACAAAATAACTCCGACAATCACTCCGTATATCAGAGTCGGTTCTGAAAACGTGGCTTGGCTTGATGGCAATGGTCTTTATATAAAACCAGGCGCCAGTT
>BOAU01000235.1 GCA_026002025.1 Spirochaetia bacterium
TCATATAGGATGGTTAGCAGTTGTTCCAGAATATAGAAGAAAAGGGATAGGAACGGCGTTAGTAAAATATATGTTTAAGGAATTATCGGATAGAAATGAAATTAAAGTAAAGACATTTATTGAAGGGGAATGGCAAAGCGAATCATCGCATCCATTTTATAAATCACTGGGATTTGAACCAAAGGAAATAAATTATGATGATATGGTAAATAATGAAAATCATCCAACGTTAATATTCATAAAAGAAAATAAGATAATGGAAGGAATGAATAATCATAAGAAATAATGAATATAAAAGCAAAAAAACGGCGCATAACATACGGTTTGCGGTTCGGGGCTAAAGCCCCTCCGGGTTCCGTTCGCCTAGGTCAGTCGCTACGCTCCTTCCCACGGCTCACTCCACCCACATTTTTGTTGCCCTGGTCTTTGCTACGCAAAGCCCTTATTCGGGCAACAAAAACGTCGCAAACCTTTCACGTTATGCGCAATATGGCCTAAAAATGGTTGAAAAAAGGCCTTGACAAAAGAATTAAGAAATTATATAATAAATTTATGAAAGATAAAGCCATTTTAAAGAAATTATCTCCATATCTATTCTGGGATTGCAATATGAATATGCTTAACCCTGATATTGATAAAAAACTAATATTGGAACGGGTTTTTACCCGGGGGACAGAAAATGATGAGAAAAAGATATTTGAGTATTATGGAGATGAATTAATTAAAAATACAATATTGGACATAAAGTATTTTGATAAAAAAACATTAAATTATTTAAGTATTGTTTTTGATATTTCAAAGGAGGAATTTAGATGTTACAGGCAAAGTCTGTCAGAAAATCCCTTTGGAATCTCTTAAAAGAGTTACAAAAATCAAGCATATTTGACACTAAAGTTTTTGGAAGTGGCAGTATAATTTTCCCCATCTTTATCGGTGGTTGCATATTCCCCGTCCTTTGCAAACATTTTTCCATTGTCAAAACTCAATTCTAGTACCGCAGTTCTAGTCCACGTTGTACCGTCAAGTGTATCTGTCTTGGGCGTGCCGGATTTCAATGTCCATGTTCCCGCAGCGTGCCCCCAAGCATGACTCCAACTATCGTTACCAAAGGAAAGTATATTACCATCTACTTTCCAGGAACTCATTACATTGCCGCTTGCAATCTCCCGAGAACCATTCAAAACCTGCCAATTTGATCCCTTAAATACTAAATCATAATCTTCAGTTTTGGTCCACGCTGTCCCATCAAATTGATACGGCGGCGGAGCGTTTGGATCGGTGGTTACACAGCCAACAAACCCGATTTGCATTACCATAATGGCAATCCCGATTAGAAACAAA
>BOAU01000236.1 GCA_026002025.1 Spirochaetia bacterium
GAAAGAAAGTATTGGCGGCTTTTCAAAAGACCGCCGGTATCAGGTTCAGAAGCCTTGAGCTTTTGAACCTTTCTTTCATGCACCGGTCCCTGTCCAATGAATCGGAAGGGAAAAGCAACAACGAACGGCTGGAATTTCTCGGTGACGCCATCCTCGGCGCGGTAACCGCAACCCTTCTTTATGGGGATTATGGGGATAAAAACGAAGGGGAACTGGCCAAGATCAAGGCCGTGGTGGTTTCCGAGGACATCCTTTCCGGCATCGCCCGTGAATTGCAGATCGATAACCTGCTCCTCCTGGGCAAGGGCGAGGAACTTTCCGGGGGCCGGACAAAAAAGGCCCTCCTGGCGGACGCCCTGGAAGCCCTGATCGGCGCCTTGTATCTGGATTCCGGTTATAAGGCAGCCTTTGCTTTTGTCAGCCGCTGTATCGGCCCGGAAATCAGCCGGGTTTTGGAAAATAAGTACCACCAGGACTATAAATCCCTTTTACAGGAGTTAAGCCAGCGCCTTTTCCATGCTTATCCCAATTACCGTCTTGTTAAACGCTCCGGCCCGGAGCACGAGCATCTTTTCTGGATGGAAGTCGCGGTGAACAACAAAACCTTTGGTCCAGGCACGGGTCGGAACAAGAAAACCGCCGAACAGGAAGCGGCAAAGATGGCGTATGAGCAATTAATAAGTGAGCCAATTCCAAAATAGAAATTAATTAACCACGAACCACACTAACCACACAAAAAGGGCAAGCGATTTCAGAGTAAAAGTTCGTGTTTTTCGTGGTTAAATTCTTTGTTATTTTTAAAGATACCGCTTGCTCAGATTTCCCGCGATTTCCAGCAGTTTTTCCCGTATATTTGATTCAGGATCGTCTACAACCGTTTCCAGTAATTCGTTCAGGATGATCCCTATGTATTTCCCCGGTTTGACCCCAGCGGCCAGCAGGTCCCTGCCGGAGACGGCTAAATCTTTGAGGGAGAAGGCATTGCTGCCCGCCAATACGGCGTCCACCCGGCTGAGTAAGGGGAGGAGAAAGTCCCCTCCGGGTTCGATTCCGGCCATGCCGTAGGCGTCACAGCGGCGCAGGCGGTAGAGGTTTTCCAGGTTTGCTTCCCCAACGCGGATGATATTGAGGTGCCCCAATGTGGGAGGATCAAAGGACCCGGGAAACGCCGCTTTCAACATATGGACTAACCATACGGGGCCGCGGCCCAGAGGTCAAGGCCCCGGGAGCAGGTTGATCATTATTGATGTTTCCATCAATAATATAGACGGGATGCGGGTAAACCGATAAAGTGATCTTCGTATGAAGATTTTTTTGTTCTGTTTGCAGG
>BOAU01000237.1 GCA_026002025.1 Spirochaetia bacterium
GGTCTTTACCGGTAAGATCCGCGCTTGTTATTACGACACCCGTTATCGTGTTTGAGGTATAACCGCTTTTGGACACGTCAATTGTATATGTCCCCTCCGGTACACCGCTTATCGTGTAGGTTCCGTCCGCTCCGGTGCTTACTGGGGTCCCTTGAACCACGCCGTCCTTTTTGAGTTGTACCGATGCGCCGCTCAAACCGCCGGGGGCATCGCTGCCTGTAATTGTCCCACTTATACTATAGGTGGGTGGTGTGTCGTTAGGATCAGGGCACCCGGAAAAGACGAGCGCCAGAACTACTGCCAACACGCCCCATAAAAATTGCTTCCTCATAAAATCCTCCTGTAAGCTAAAATTCGGTGTTATCTGTACTTATGCTTCTAAAAAACTCATATCGAACCCTCAATAGACATAAGAATACTCATGTTGTAAGAATATGTTGCATAAAATACTTATATACGTCAAGAGAAAAGTATGAGTTTTCTCGTATTTTATGATATGGGCTTTAAAGAGAACCTGAAATCCGAATTACGATATGCCGACATGCCCGTAAAAGAGCTGGCCGCCCGTTCCGGGATAAAAAAAGGGACGATTGAGAGCTATTTGAGTGTTCAAGAGTGTACCCCCTCCGCCATAGCCGCCCTCAGCATTGCCAAAGCCTTGGGCGTATCGGTTGAATACCTGGTTGAGGGCACGGAAGGTGGGAAAAGCCGGCCCCTAGCTGCCCTTCCCCAGGATATACAGGACATTGTCCAGGCGGCTGAGCAGTTAAACACGAAAGATCGTCAGGTAGTGCTTACCCTTGCGAACACCCTGCGGAAAAGATAGGGCCGCAGTCCCACCACTGTCCACGACAAACGCATGGAAGAATTTCTTAACTATACTAATCCCCAAAAAAAGTCTATGCGTTTATCCTGCCATTGGCTTGAAAGACCTGTCCGGTTGCGGTATCTTTTATCAGTGAGGGTATTCAAGAATACTTGGTTTTCCCGGTTTGCCGCCAAGGAAGGCATAAGCGACGATGAGCTAAAGGGTATTGTAGACCAGCTCGAAGCCGGACAGCCAGAGGCCGATCTGGGCGCTGGAGTCTTTAAGGTGCGGAAAGCCCGTCCGGGCGAAGGAAAAGCCGGAGCTTACCGGGTTATCGTATTTTTCAGGAGCGGGGATAAGACCTTCTTTCAGTATGGGTTCGCAAAATCGGAAATGGCCAATATTCCCAAAAAGAAACTGAGGAAATACAAGGTGATAGCCAAAGTCTACCTTGCCATGACGGATGAACAGCTTGATGAAGCGGTGAAAGACGGCGAATTCGTTGAGATTTAGGAGTT
>BOAU01000238.1 GCA_026002025.1 Spirochaetia bacterium
GGTTCCTCCCTTGATAAAGGCCGATTGTACCGCAGTTGAAATGTTTTTTTGTTTTTGTTCCACGGTCATGTCAAAGCCAAAGGACCCAAGCTCATCCCGAATTGCCTTAAAGTATGCTCCCAGATCAAAATCAGAATTTGGCTCGGCAAGGCTAAAGTCAAGATCTTCCGAAAAACGGTCAAGGCCGTGAAAGATACGGAGTGCGGTGCTGCCGTAAAACGCCGCCTGAGTAAAAAAACCTGCGCGGTCAAGGGCAGCCAGGGTAATTTCCTGGACGATTTCCTTGAGGGCGTCCCGGCGTTCATCGTTGGTGCTGCAGTGATACTGTTCAAACATCTTTTGTACCGGTGAAAGAGCATTCATAGGTTACGCCTCCTTTGCGAACCAGGCGGCCAGCGCCGCCAGAGATTTCTTGTGGTACTGCGGGGCAATCCTCTGAATGAATTCCCGATCCAGTTTGACCAGTTCATCCCGATCCATGCGCCAGTCTTCCAGAAGCAGCGCATTTATACCGGTAAGGGTGGTGACCGTTGGTGTTTTATAGACCATGTCACAAAGCGCCTTTTCCGGCGTTGCGATCAGATAGGACATACCGTCCTCTTCTTCCATGGTGATGCCATAGGGGTACACCGCCGCCGGAAGGTACAGGTAGCGGAACTCGCCCAGGGGCGTGCGGAACAGCTTGTCCTTGTTCTTGTTATAAGTTGCGGAAGTAAGCACCGAAACCCGGTCCGGGATAAGCCCCGCCGCAGCAAGGGCATACTGAAACGAAATATAGGACGGCCCATACAGTGCAGCGGCAATACCCCGCCGGGAAACCGCCATATTGTCCGCAGGGAGCCTTGCCGGATTATCCACAAAAAGCCCGCGTCTAAGCTGTACCAGGGTGCCGGACTTAAGCATCCGGGTAAGCCGTGCATGGGGAGAGGCATAGCCCTTAAGTTCATCCATGATCATTTCATGGGTTTTTAGCACGATTACCTCCGGTAACTACAATAATACGATAGTTTCTGGAGGAAAGCAAGTGGTTTTGAAGAGAATGCAATAAATGGTCATGTTATAACAGATTATTTCAGTACCGCCAGAATATGTATTCCATTGCTACTGGAATAATGCTCCCCGGATCGTTTATGCTTATCCCATGAAGTTATCCAAACTGCGGGAAATTGCAAAGTATCAAAAGGAAACCGCCGGGTCTCGGAATTTGGCTTGACTGAGGGCCTTTGGAAGAAATCAAGGCAGTATGCCGGTGAGACCCTTGAAAAAGCGGAATATGAAAGGCAAAATGGCATTCTATAGGAGCTTGATATGACGACACAG
>BOAU01000239.1 GCA_026002025.1 Spirochaetia bacterium
GAGGCCTGAGCAGAGTTATCAGGTGACAATGTGCTTGGATCAACGGTGACAAGCTTAACATCATCATCGCCTGGCGGGCAACCCGTCAGAACCAATCCAAATGCCAGCACCATTACTGACATTCCCGGCTATGCAACGGCCTTTGGTCCCGAGGGAAGCTATTGGGATCACCTGCAGGAAATACGCCGTGAAGGGGTGCGCTTTGGGGATCTGGTCAACCTGGATTTTACCAAAGATGAAACCGCCGCCATCCTTACCGAAGCCGGTTTTTCAGGTTATCGCTTTGACGGGGCCCTTGCGTGGATTGGCAGGGCGGTGGAGATGCTGGGGTAATCATGGCCTTTTACCTGGATTTATAGTAAATTAGAAGCATCGGAGGACAATATGGGAATAACCTATACAGAAATCACCCTGAAAAACGCTGATGATAGAGTAAGAGTTGAGGAAGGGCTTATCAAAGAACAGGAAGTTCGGGAAACAACAGTAACCGCAATGGTTGATACCGGGGCGGGAACCCTGGTGATAACCGAGGCGGTATGCGAGCGGCTTGGGCTTAGAATAGAGGGTTTACGCAATGCAACCGTAGTGGGCGGCGGGAAGGCATTTTGCAAAAGAACCTCTCCGGTAACAATTTATTGGAAAGACCGATCTTCCGTGTGTAATGCCCTGGTTGTGCCCGGTGAGACCAACATACTGCTCGGCGCAATCCCCCTTGAAGACATGGACTTAATCGTAAATCCGGTAAAACAAGTGTTAGAAGGCGCCCATGGCGATGAAGTTTTGATGATGCTTAAGTAAAGCTTATAGGGGAGGATGTTTTGCCGCAGATTAAACCGATAACCGAATTGCGGAATACCACTGAAATTTCCGAATTGTGCCATAAGGCCGAAGAGCCGGTATATATAACCAAAAACGGATACGGGGACATGGTCATTATGAGCCTTGAAACCTGGGAACGGGATCAAGCCCTGCTGGAAACGTACCGGAAACTGGGGGAGGCCGAAACCGCCTTGGCCAATGGCGTTAAACCTCTGGATGGGGACGCAGTTTTCCGCAGGCTCAGGACAAAATATGGGTACGGAGACTAATGAGCCCCCTGATCTGCCTTATGGGCTTAGAATCATGCCTATGGCAGAGGAGGACCTGGACGGCATTTTTGACTACATTGCCAACACCCTGGAAGCCCCGGTTGCGGCGCACCAAAGGTAGAAAAAGCCATTCAGGGATTGAAAGACACCCCCAGAATCGGCTCCAAATGCCGGGATGAAACCCTCAATAAAAAAGGTTATCGAAAACTCATTGTTGGTAATTATATCG
>BOAU01000240.1 GCA_026002025.1 Spirochaetia bacterium
ATATCCCTCGCCCCCTTGCACAATCGTTTCAAAAATGATACGATTTTAAGGTAAAATGATACGATACAATAACCGTCAACAGGCCGTCCTAAAATTTCTCCAGGAGCAAAAAACCGCCTCCCGGGCCGCCATAGAGCGGCACATCGCCCTTCTTTTCCCGGATAAAAACTCCAGGGTCACTATTTTAAGGGATTTGGATCTGCTTTGCCGGGACGGCAAGATCACCAAAACCGGCAGGGCCAGGGACACCGTATATACTTGCGCCGGGCTTGGTATCCTGGATGAGGTAGATGTAGAGGCTTACTTTTCCGTTGATCCTGACAATCGTATCCTTAAAAACGAATACTTCAACCTGGGTATCTGGAGCAGCCTGAAGGGACTGTTAACCGAACAGGAAAAGCAGGAGCTTGGTGTACTGAATCAACAGTTCCGGGATAATAAAAAGGCGCTGAGCCCCACGGCACTGCAAAAAGAGCTGGAACGGCTGACCATAGAGTTTTCCTGGAAATCATCAAAGATTGAGGGCAATACCTATACCCTGCTTGATACGGAACGGCTCATTAAGGAGCATATAGAGGCAAAGGGCAAAAAAAAGGAAGAGGCCCTGATGATCCTTAATCACAAAAAGGCCCTGGATTATATCTATCAAAGGCCGGCTTTTTGGAAGAAGCTGACCCTTGCAAAAACAGAGGATATACACCGCTTGCTGGTTACCGGGCTGGAGGTTCCCTTCGGTATACGGAAAAGCAGGGTGGGGATTACCGGCACCAGTTATCGTCCTTTGGATAATCAGTTTCAAATAAAAGAAACCCTGGAAGAACTTATCCGGCTTATCAACGATACCCAGGACCCGGTGGCAAAGGCTTTGCTTGCGGTCCTGGGAATTTCATACATTCAGCCCTTTGAGGACGGCAACAAACGGACCGGACGGATTCTGGGCAACGCCCTGCTGCTTGCCTGCGATTACTGTCCCCTGTCATACCGGAGTGTTGACGAAGTGGAATACAAAAAAGGCGCTATTCTGTTTTATGAACAAAACAGCGTTTTTTATTTTAAGAAGCTATTTATCGAACAGTTTATCCAGGCGGCAAGAAAATATTTTTAGCGGTAACACATGCACTATAAATCCCCGGTGTTTTGCCCGTCAATTATCCGATCCAGATTTTTGTTCTCCGCCTCAAGTGATTTGATGTGCAGGTTTTCCTTCTCGAGCTCCAGTTCCAGTATCTCCTTTTGATACTTTAGTTTTTCAACTTCCGTTTCCCGCTTGTGCCTTACGTTCCTGTCGACAAATGTCAGAATGGTACGGGGCAATA
>BOAU01000241.1 GCA_026002025.1 Spirochaetia bacterium
CGCGCAGTACAATCGAACATGAAACGCAGTTTCATGCTGATTTTACCTCATCGCTTTCGATCATGCCGTCACGGATATGAACAATCCGGCGGGCAAATTCCATGACCATGGAATCATGGGTGGAGAAGATGAAGGTTGTTCCTTCTTTTTTGTTCAGGGCAACCATCAGTTCAAGAATTTCCCGGCCGATTTTTGAATCGAGGTTTGCGGTGGGTTCATCGGCGAGGATCAGTGCGGGCCTTTTTATCAGGGCGCGGGCTATAGCTACCCGCTGCTGCTGGCCCCCGGACATTTCCTTGGGGCGGCGTTTGGCCATGTCTTCAAGCCCCACGTCCTTCAATGCCTGGGCCACCCGCTCCCTGATTTCGCCGCGGTCAATGCCCAGCAGCGTGAGGGGAAAGCCGATGTTCTCTTCCACGGAAAGCACGGGGATCAGGTTATATGCCTGAAAGATAAAGCCGATGCTGTTCCGCCGCAGCAGCGCGAGTTGGGTTTTTGAAAGCTGCGCCGTATCGGAACCGCCGATACTTATGTTCCCGGAGGTGATCGTGTCGAGGCATCCCGCCAGATGGAGGAAAGTTGACTTGCCGCTCCCCGATGGGCCTGCGATGGCGGCGAACTCACCCCCTTCAAAATTCAGACTGACACCCCGCAGGGCGTGTACCGTATTTCCGTTAAGACCGTAATCCTTAACCACGTTTCCCGCTTTTACTACTGTCATAAACTGCCTCCTATAAATACCAAATCAAAGAATGAAGAATATTTAACCACGGACCACACTGACCTCACGGACAGGAAGAAAAAGACAGGAAAGAACGAGTCCGTGATGTCCGTGTGGTCCGTGGTTTCATTTCTTCTCCTTATGTAACTCATTCAGCGCTTCCAGGCCGAAAATATCTTTTGTCTTGAGTTCCTCGGCGATTGAGCTGGGGACCAGCATCATGGAGTTCCCCGCTTTAGGGCCCTCGTTCAGGATGGAAAGAATTTTCAGTTTCATCGCCGGTTCGTTTTTGGCGTAGACCTGTACCGCTTCTTCAAGTTTCTTGGCGATCTCGATCTCCGCCTCCGCAAGGAGGATGCGGCTCTTCTTTTCCCGCTCCGCCTGGGCAAGCCGGGAAAGGGAATCCTGCAGCTCCTCCGGGATCTGGATGTCGGTGATTTCGATGTACTGGACCGTGATTCCCCATTCGGTAGTTTTCCGGTCAACATCTTCCTGTATCTGCTTTTCGATGAGGTCCCCCCGTTCAAGAAACGTAGAAAGATCGTGGCTGCTCACGGCGTTCCGCAGTGCGG
>BOAU01000242.1 GCA_026002025.1 Spirochaetia bacterium
TCTTCTTCTGGCGGTTATGGTCGTGGCGGTGGTGTATATGTCTATTCTGGCGGGATCTTTAGAAAGACTTCTACCGGAGGTATTATTTATGGTAACACTGGTACATCAAATGCGAATACTGCCGGAGATGGAGGTCACGCAGTATGTGGGGCCATATTCGCCTTTTACAGAAATGGCACTGCCGGACCCAGCGTGGCGCTTGATAGTACGATAAGCGGACTAGCGGGTGGATGGGAGTAGGAGAGAGGATGATGGGGAAGCTCAGCATTTTCTTCCGCTGGTGGATTGGGTAGAACTTAGTTTCTATAGGGGAGTTGAGAAATATTTTTATACTTTGCATTAAGGCGGAGAGAGGAGATTGGGATGGAAAAGAAAGAGTGCGTATTTGGGGTGGCAGAAAATGCCGTTGATGTTGACAGTATGTGGAATTGTATAACTTCATCATTAACGCAACAACCGGTGGAAATAGAAACTGTTCGTCTTGATGGCAATAATGGGGTTTGGTTTTTAGCTTCATTCAGACTAAATGAAATTCTTATTGACAATGCAGTACATAACCAACCAACAAACATCCACCAGCAACGACGAATTTCAAAAACTGAATTCAAAACAATATTTCCCTATTACTTTCAATGGAAAAGCGGTACATGTCCAAGAAATGTAATCAGGGATATGCCCGATAAGAACACTTCTTATATTTTTGCCATAATTGAATATTTCTTGAAGAAATATGGGAATTATTGAAAAAATTGAGCGGTGATGAGAGCACAGTGGAGGAAGCGGGGGCTTCCACACCGAGAAGTTTTATTTTGGATCTTAGCTCCGTATGGAGTAGGAAATATTGTTGATGCTTCGCAGAAGGATGAAGCGGGGAGAAAGAAATGCGCGATATTTACCGTGAAAAATACTGTCCGCAGTGCCCCTTTAATGGACCTGTGTTTGCCCTGGAAATTAATGGTGTGCGCATTAAACACATTGATTGTCAGCGGGACAATGAAGACGCTAAAGACCATTTCAGGCGCACTCGAAAAGATGAGAACTACGAATGGGCTCGGCAGGAAGTGGAATTTCTACATTGCATATACGATAACGAAAATGCAGACAAGTGAAAGAGTAGAAAAAGGTGCCTGTCACCAATTTTGGAAAAACGAAGGAGTAGTAGTAATGAATCTGGCATTTTATAATTTGAACAAAAACAATGTCTCTGCGGATTCAGTCCTTCTGTTTGGGAGGCCTGAACCAGAAAACCGGGGCGTGTTCCACGGTCTCCGGCGCCTTAAATCCACCGTC
>BOAU01000243.1 GCA_026002025.1 Spirochaetia bacterium
TTTAGTAACACATTTTTGTCAAAACTAAAAACTTATGATGACAAAGACAGTCTAATAAATATAGTGCCGAGTTATACAAGGCAAGGTGAAGAGCCTGAATATCGCATGATAGGTTCAATCATTATTAATGAAAATTCTTGTGTGATGAATTTTGAGCTATATCAAAAATCAACAGGTATAACGTGGATACCAAATGCGAACCCTATTACTACATCGGTATATGACATCACTAAAATAATTGAAATGCATGCATCTGAAGCATATACGCATATTTTAAATATTATTAAAATAGGGCAGTCGGCTTCAAAAGAAGCGGCGATGCAAAGCTTTAATACAAAATATACTTATCGGATAGAGCAATTAACCGCTGTCGAACGAAATAGTGCCCTCGATGAATTAAAAATCATTGAGATAAAATTTGAACCTTCACAGGAAACCAGTGAACTACGCAATAGAATTGAGCATCTTTCGGTTGGAACTTTTCTTATCAAGGCAGAAGAAAATATAGATATTGCTTTATCTGGCCGTGTTTCCAATGACGATTCTCAAGCATTCTGTAGTGCCGCCGAGAGAATATTAAACGATGTTAAAAGGATCATTTTAAATACTACGGACACTAATTTTGATAGCAAGATATTAACTATTGAAGAAAAAATTGAACGATTTAGAAGAGAATATGAAAAGCTTGTATTTACGGGCGGCATGGAATTTTTTGTTGATAAGCCATTTTCATGGTTACTTATTGGGCCTGATTTTGATTTTCAAAAAGCGTATCCATATTTGTTTGGGTTAAGTGTAAAATATCTTATCCCATTTATGCCTGAATTAATGTGGTATGCCAATTTAAGTTACAATGGTATAATTAACCATTCAAAAGAAAAGGCTGAATATCTGCTTGATGCTGCAATATATCAATTTTCTCTTTCCGGTGGTATGTTTGGTAATATCTTTATAAACGAACACTTTGTTCCGTATTGGTATTTTGGAGTGGGATATACACATTTAATTGAATATGCAAAAAATGAACAAAACAGCGTCGTCCTTAATTTCCCCGGGATGGTGATGGATGTCGGCGGAGGCATTCGTTGGCACATTACTCCGAAGTTTGCTTTAGATGCAAAAACGCAATGGAACTTACGTATCTTCCAGTCTGTGTTCACGGATGTGACTGTTTCGATTGGTGCAGCATATTTGTTTCACGGGCGTGAAAAAATAACTAGAAAATAAGCAAAGGAGACATAATCATGAAATTATTTACAGTAATAATAATTTTTTTATGCTTTGGTTG
>BOAU01000244.1 GCA_026002025.1 Spirochaetia bacterium
AGGCCCGTTTTAACCAGCGGCTCATGGACTACCTTGGGTTCGACCGGAACCGGGGCCGGCTGGATGTCAGCGCCCATCCCTTTACCACCTCCCTCGGCTCCGATGATGTCCGCATCACCACCCGGTATTTTCCGCGTAACCTCCTTTCCGGCATTTTTTCCGTTATCCACGAATCGGGGCACGCCTTCTACGAGATGGGCTTCCCCCCGGAACTGCGGGGTACCTGCCTTGCCGATGGGGCCTCCATGGCCTTCCATGAATCCCAGTCCCGTTTTTGGGAGAACGTTGTCGGCCGCAGCCGCCCCTTTTGGCAGGGCCTTTTCCCCGTTTTACAGGATTATTTCCCCGAACAGCTTGGCCGCATAAGCCCCGATGCCTTTTACCGGGCGGTAAATCAGGTACAGCCCGGTCTTATCCGGGTTGACGCCGATGAAGTTAGCTATGCCCTGCATATCATCCTTCGGTTTGAGCTGGAAAAACAGCTCATCTCAGGCGAGCTTGAGCCGGAAAAGCTTCCCGCGGTATGGCGGGAGTATTCCCGTGACTACCTCGGCCTTGCAAGCGAAACCGATGCCGACGGGGTGCTCCAGGATGTTCACTGGTCCATGGGGTCCTTTGGATACTTCCCCAGCTATGCCCTGGGGAACCTCTACGGCCTGCAGATGGCCAAAAAACTTCGCATGGATTTGCCAGACTTTGAAACCGCCGTATCCCAGGGAAAATTTGATGAAATCCGCATCTGGCTGGGGGAAAACGTCTACCGTTGGGGTCACCGGCTTTCTCCCGCGGATTTGCTCCAAAAGATCACCGGCGAAGAGCTTTCGGTAAATCCCTTCCTGAATTATATAGAAGCAAAATACACGGAACTTTATGGAATTTGAAACGAGCTCTGTCCCCACTATAGCCGTCTCTCCTCAAGCTCTGTCCCTCCCCTTGATCATTCATCCCCCGCAACCCATACTCAAATTATGACCTTAGCGGATAAAATTACAGCTTCGCGCCTGGTTTTCGCTCCTCTCTTCTTTATAGTGTACCTTCTACCGGTGTTTTTTCCCCCTTGGTTTGCCAATGGCTCCCCATGGACCGTGCCGGTACTCTGGGCGCTTTTTATCGTTTCCGAAATAAGCGATATGATTGACGGCAAAGTAGCCCGCAGCCGTAAGGAAGTCAGTGATTTCGGCAAACTATTCGACCCCTTTGCGGATACCCTGGTGCAGATCACCTATTTTCTTGTCTTCGTGATTGATGGAATTTTCCCGGCAGCCCTGTTTTTGGTG
>BOAU01000245.1 GCA_026002025.1 Spirochaetia bacterium
GGGTTTTATAAATATTTACCGAGGGCATGTCAAAACCAAAATCAATTTTGGACTGGACATTGTCGTAACCTACTATATCACCAATATCAATTTTTAATTGCCGGGCAATACGAATAATGCGGAACGCTATAATATCACTATAGGCAAAAATTGCTTCAAACTGGGGCCGTTTTGTTAAGATCACTTTTATTAGGTCGTCCATTTCTTCACTTAAAGTAATATCACAAGGTATAATCAATTCCTTTGCCTGGGAGGAGAGCCCGGCTTCTTTCATGGCTTTGAGATAACCTTGTTTGCGTTCATAGGCACTGGATACTGTATCGGGCCCTGCAAAGTGAAGGATCTTTTTGTAGCCTTTGTCCAATAGATATTTAGTGGCCAGGTATCCTCCTGATATATCGTCGCTTACGATATAATCCATTTGAGAATCCTTCATATGGCGGCCTATGAGTATAAAAGGGATACCCACTTTACGGATAAGGTTTATACCGGCATCAGTCTTACAGGTGGGGAAGATGATGATACCATCAACATTTTTAGAAAGCGCAGTCTGAATAGCTTCATATTCAAGCTGCGGATTTTCATCGGTTACCAGGATGATAACAGCATATCCCTCAATATTGATAAGGTGTTCAAGCTCTTTTACCATAATGGCAAAATACGCATTGGCAATATCACCTAAAATAATGGCGATTGTCTTGGTATACCCTGTGCGTATGGAACTGGCTATATTATTTGGAACATAGCCAAGTTCTTTTGCTTTTTCCTTGACCTTCCTGATTGTTTCGGGAGAAAGATTATTCCTGTCTTTTAAGGCGCAGGAAATGGTGTTTATTGATAGATCCAAAGCCTCGGCTATATCTTTAAGTGTTACCTGACCCAGCTTACGCAGCATACATTCTCCAATCCTTGAATGAAAATATACTATTGGTTAAAGCCTGTCAATGCTCTTTTTTGCTCCACTGGTAAGATTTAGTGATTATAGTATCTGCTTCTTCCCGGGAATTTGCATACGTACAAAGATAAAGTCCCTTTGAAGGTAATTCTTCGCATAAAGGCTTTACTTCGTGAGGGGCAGCAAGCAGATAAAGCCGTTTTCCGCTTTCAAGAATTTTACGGTATTTGGGAATATATTCAGGGATATAAGTCGGCGGTGAACCTGTGCCGGGAGTAAATTCAATGGCCTTGATACAATCTATTTGCAGTAAGGTGTCCAGCATATTGCGCATACATGAGGGTCCATCCAGATGATACATGCCATACTC
>BOAU01000246.1 GCA_026002025.1 Spirochaetia bacterium
TCAACATGGAGGGCGATGATCCGGGCCGCCGGGTACTTTTCCCTTAACAGGGGGATCATATAACCCAGCCCCGGCTCAATCAGGATAAGGTATTCGGCGTCCCGGAGATTAAGGGCATTGATGTATTTTTCAGCTTCCAGGCGGGGGTTGTACCGGGAATGCAAAGCCTGCTTCATA
This sequence comes from Spirochaetia bacterium, assembly GCA_026002025.1. The sequence continues at coordinate 178 of BOAU01000246.1, forward strand.
CTATAAATAGGGGCGTATCAGCTTTGACACTGCCTGGACATCCGCCGTAAAGACCGTGAGGACTTCGGTGTTAAGGCTTTTGGACAGCCGGTGGGCAAGCAGTTCCCGGTCTACGGAATTGGAAAAAAGGACGAGGCAGCGCCGGGAGGGCAGGGCCGTTGCCGCGCCAAGGGCGGATACCATATGGTTTACCCGGGCGCTGAATTCCGGGAGCCTGCTCCCTTCGAGAATAATGCCCTGCATGGAACTGCGGTTTCCATACATCTTTTGGATTTCCCTTTGGATCGCCGTTACCGGCGAGAAACTATCCCGTTTTTTCAGTCCCTGCAGTAACAGGCCCGGCCTTTTTACGGGGCGCAGGAGTTCAGGCGGGGAAACCCGGCCCCTTGCCCTGATATTGTTAAAAGCGGCTTTAGCTAAAAGCCCCATTTATACGATTCCCAATTCCTTAAAGAGCTTCCGGTAGGTATCGAAATATTCCGATTTGGCAAATTCCTCAATTTTCTCTTCCGGAAGGGATTCCAGAAGCTGATCCATATAGGAAAGCACGGTCTTTAATTCCTGTTTGAAAGGAGCGGGAATATCGGCACCCGGCATTTCCGGGGCAGCTTCCCCCAAGGTTTCTTCTTCAAGGGGGAGCGGAGCCGGCGCTTCTTCTTCCGCAACAGGATTCTCTTCGACCATTTCTTCAAGGCCGTCATCAAGGGTAAGATCCGGAAGGGAATCTCGGTCCGCGGCAACAAGTTCCAAGTCCGTACTGTCCGTGAGGTCCGTGGTTTCTTCTTCACGCGGTTCTTCAAAGGCGGTTTCCAGCCCATCATCATCGGGAACTACGGCGTCCTCTCCCTCTACGACAAAACCTTCGGGAATAACCTGGGTAAAACCTTCTTCCTCGGAGACAAGGGGGGGCAGGGTATCTTCTGCGGTCTCTTCGACGCTTTCGTTCCCGGCGCTAAAGTCGGGGATGGAAAGCTCCAGTTCTTCTTCGGCCTCAGGGGGGGGTACAGAGAATTCGGAGAGGTTGGCGGCCTCTTCGGCGTTTTCTTCCAAATCCAGGTCGATGGCAACCGGCGTTTCACCTGATTCG
>BOAU01000247.1 GCA_026002025.1 Spirochaetia bacterium
GTTTTCGTGCATAACTAACTTCTTAAAATATCCAATGTCCTTATAAGTCCATCTTCAATGGAATAGTGCGGCCTCCATCCTAGTAATTGCAATTTTTCACAATCAAGCAATGCTTTCATTGCTTTTGAATATCCTGCGGCCTCTTCTATAGGTGGTATTTCAAACCGTATGTCTTTGTGAATATATTTTGATATTATTTTAGCTATCTGTAGTAATGTCTTGTTATCATCTTGGTTAGCAATATTATAAGCCTCTCCGTTTTCTCCGCCGAACAATAGCGTAAGTAAAGCAGAACAAATATCAGCTACATAGCAGTAAGAATACTGTTGTTCACCTTTACTTTTCAAGGCAATATTTTTATTTTCACACGCAGAACGTAAAAATTGAGCGATAACCTTGCTGTCATCATCTCCCATAGTTGGCCCGTAAACACGACAACATCTGGCTATAACTATATCCATAGCGTTTTTGTTGATATAAGCCTGACAAAGAGCTTCCGCTGCCCGCTTGCCTTCCGGGTACCCCGCACGCAGTGTATTACAATCTATATATCCGCAGTATTCTTCTACGAACTTTTCAGTATCTCCGCGATTTTCCCCGTAAATTTCAACGGTAGAAAGAAATATAGTACGTTTAACTTTATGCATTGCTGCAAAGTCAAGAATATTTCTTGTCCCGATAATTGTCAATAAAATAGTATTTACCGGATCCGTCGCGTATGCTATCGGATGGGTATTACTTGCACCATGGATTATATAATCTACATTTTTATTTACTTCAACAGGCATTTGCATATCCTGTTGGATAAAAATAAAATTGGAAGAATGTATATAATCGCCAAATCGCGCAAGCGCCTTCTCCTTGTTTCTTCCTACTGCATAAATCGCTATGTTATCATTATAGGTGTGATTTCGATACATCAAGACATCTATAAGAAAAGTTCCAATGAGCCCTGTCGACCCGGTTATCAGGATGCTTTTATTTTGCAATTTCACCCAATCAATATTATGAGCCGCTATATTAGAGACATCATCTTGATAAAATTTATGGTTGATAAACATTTTTTAGTTATTTTTCTCCAAGGATAATAACGCTTTAAACAGTCCTATATCATCAGCAGTTGTAATTTTAATATTCTTATCCGATCCCGCTGCAAAATACAATGTTTCACCAAGTTCAACCATCATAGTATTGGTATATGATGAACCGTATATACCTATTTTTTCTTCAAATGCTTTTTTATATGCATGATACAGAAT
>BOAU01000248.1 GCA_026002025.1 Spirochaetia bacterium
TGATTGCCCAGGTCCGCCTTTCCCTGGGCCTTTTCCGGCAGGTAAAGAAGGTCTTGATCGCCGAAAGCGCCGGTCCTGATGCGGCGGCCTTTGCCCTGGAAGAGGCGGCTAAGCGGCCCTGGGTGGCGATCCTTCCGGCCCGTTATGAGCGGGGGGGACAGCGCTATGCCGGGGATCATCCCGACGTGCCGGTGACGATTATTGACAGCCGCCGGGGGGGCGATACCAGGGAAAATCTGAGCCATATCGGCGCCGATGCCCGGCTTGATGCGTACCGGGCGGGCCGCTGTGCGGCAATTCTGGTTCAGGGGATGGGCGCCGATGGTGTTGATGTTGCCGGGGATGTCCTTTTTTTTCAGGAAGAACAGAATTTTCCCTTTAACCGGGAGTCCTTTCTCACAGGGCTGCGGGAGGAGGGGTTCATGAAAAATCCGATATTTCTGTCCCTTAACTCGAATTACAGCTCCAGCGGGAATTCCTGCGCGGTTTTGACCGGTCAGGCCCCCAATTTTCTTGACAAGGACGTCAAAATCCCGGTTATCCTTTTTTCCTGGCTTGATCCGGCCCTGACTTCGGCCAATGTCAAGGTTATTTTCGATGATTCCCCCTGGGCCCTGGCCTTTGCGGCGTTCCGCCATAAGGGGGAAGCGCAGCCCCTTCCTTCCAATATCATTATTCCGAAGGGAAGGATCGCGGACCCGGCGGTCCTACGGAAGATAAAAAACGCGATCCGGGAAGAAATTCCGCAATGATCAAAAAGGGCTTTGGGTGTTTGACAAAAATACCGATAAGAAATATAATCGGGTTAGAACTCGTTTCCTGTGGTTCGGAAAAAGGAGTATTTGGATGAAACAAGGTAGCTTCAAGGCTGTCTGCCTTATTCTTTTGGCATTTACAGTGGCATTTTCAGCGTTCGGTGACGACAAGACTGTCAATTCTGAGACCGTCATCATCGAAAGGTTTGACGGCAGTACCGACCATGTGTGGGAAAGGGACGGAAAGACCCGCACCGAGCAGTTTGAATGGCGGACAGACGCCAGCAAATTTGCCACCAAAAATGGGGAGGATGCCTATCCCAAGCTGAACACCATTCCGGCGTTTCCCCAGGCCCTCTTTGGGCGGACCCCGCCTGAGGATAACAAGCAGAGCCTGGGTGTCTGGGGCAGGTTTGACCGCAGGGGTTATAATTGGATAGATATATACCCCGTAGCGGCAGGTACTGAGGATGTCTATGAGATAGCGCTTCCCGGCAGGGTGC
>BOAU01000249.1 GCA_026002025.1 Spirochaetia bacterium
GGACTACTGCACATAACATACGCTATACGCTGCGCCGCAGTAGCGGCTTGGCCTACGAAAAAACGCAGTCGGCCTGCGGCCTTTGTGCGTTTTTTCTCCGGCACATTTTTGCGGTTGCTGGAAACCTGCGGTTTCCTTTATCGCAACCGCAAAAACGTCGTATAGCTTTCACGTTAGGCGCAATTTTTTTGAAGTTTTTGTAAAAATGTATTGACAAAATATATAAAAAGAGGAATAATATTATTGGGTTACATAAAAACTTAATAAATAAGGATGAGGATAAAAATGGATAAATTGTTAAAAGAAGAGCGGTTCGATTTTATTTCAAATGCGAATAAACAATTCATCAGTGAATTTACAAAGGAGATAGATTTATTTGGTTACGATTTTGGTGGAGAAATAGGAAATGGGTTTTGCTGGGGGAATTATATGATAATATATTCAAAAAAAGATGTTAAAAACAAAAAAGTAATTGCACGAATATATATCAGGGATAAAGGTGTTATTATTTGGGGCGGTAAAGAATACAATTATAATAATAGTATTGTATTAAGATTATTTTTCACAAATATAGAAAAACACATTAAATATATTGAAAATGCGCCTTTACATATAAAAAAGGCATTTATAGATGAGAATGGAAAATGTCATCATGACCGGGAAAACTGCCGTATGACAAAAAGTTATATAATAGATGGGAAAAAGATAGAAAAATGTGGCGGAAGTGTATTTGAATATTATGATCCAAAAACAGAACACATAAAGGATTATATGGATATATTAAAAGAATTTTATGGAAAAAAATCATCTGAAGTATAAAACAAAAGGGAAAAAAAATCAGAAATAAAAGCAAAAAAACTGCGCCTAACATACGCTATACGCTGCGCCGCAGTAGCGGCTTGGCCTACGAAAAAACGCAGTCGGCCTTTGGCCTTTGTGCGTTTTTTCTCCGGCACATTTTTGCGGTTGCTGGAAACCTGCGGTTTCCTTTATCGCAACCGCAAAAACGTCGTATAGCTTTCACGTTATGTGCAATGCCCTAACCGTAAAAAAATATAAAAAACACTTGACATTATAAAAAATAGGTAATAGTATAAAAAAAGAAAATATGTTCCATAGGGGACTTCACGACAAACGCATGAAGCATCAGAGCGCGAGGACGGCTTCAAGATGCTGCTCAAACCCCCAGCTCAATATGCGGCGTTTGAGTCTGAGGCTGTATTTTTTCCCAAGCTGGAATGTTTTAAGCA
>BOAU01000250.1 GCA_026002025.1 Spirochaetia bacterium
CGATCTACACGGGAACCGAAACCCGGCATCCCGTGGAGACTGAGCAGCACCTGCCCCACTATTTGAGCTATTCCCTGATGCGCTTTTTTGAAAACACCCTGCCGGGAAAGAATGGCGGCGGCTGGTTCGACCCCTACGAGTGCTATTCCATCGACAATTACCTGGAACAGGCCTACCTGACGGCCTTTTCCAGGCCAAAAGAGGTGATGCTTTTCTGCTGGCCCAGCCTGTACAACAACAAGGTGGTGACCCCCCTGGGCTTCCGCCTGCGGGACCTGGACGGCATCCTCTCCAATTTGGGGAAACCGGTCGGACTCCCCGCCTATCTGCCCCATAACTGCCAGGGGGAGGACCACCTTGAGGACTTCCTGGGGATGCTGGGCATCCCCTTTGAGCCGGGGCCGGACTTCCCCGCCTACTCCGATGCGCCTAACCCCGCGCCGGGAAGCGCCAAATCGGTGTTCGTTACCGCGTCCAGCCTTTATGACACCGGGATCGTCTCCAAGATAAAGGACTTCATCAACAAGGGCGGCAAGGTTATTGCCACATCGGGCTTTATCATCGGGGCACTGGCGCAGAAGGCCGGTATCGAGGAAATCACCTCGGTGCGTTTCCGGGGCCGCTACATTGACGCAGGGGAATTCCAAATTTCAAAGCCGGGACCGGGCCGGATGTTCTACCGGAATTCCGCGGAAAAAATCCGCTTCCCCATTCTGGAACACCGGACCAACTCCTCCTTTGCCCTGCTCCACGCGGCTAGCGGCGACATCCACACCAGCGTTTTACTGCGGGACACCTACGGCCGGGGGGAACTTATCACGGTGGTAAAATTCTTGTAGTTTCCCATGATTTCTCCTTTGAATAACGATGGGGGCAGTATACCACAATAAATGGCATAGATAAATGGCCGGTTGAAATAAATCCGCGGATACGCTAAATTCACCTCATGACCGATGTTCACAATGATTATTTGGAAGAAGATGATTTTGATACCATCCTCTCGCCGGACATCGATTTTTCCGGGACCCTGGATATTGAAAAGTCCTTTCTTCTCCGGGGGAGGCTGTCCGGGGAGATAAACGCCCGGGAACTTTTGGTGATTGACGCAGGGGCGGTGGTGGAAGCTGATATCAGCGGCTCACGGGTGGTGATCCGGGGTTCCGTAAAGGGCAACGTGATCGCCTCCGAAAAGGTTGAAGTGACCCTTACGGGAAAGCTGATAGGAAACGCCACCGCCCCT
>BOAU01000251.1 GCA_026002025.1 Spirochaetia bacterium
CGGGAATGTCAGTAATGGTGCTGGCATTTGGATTGGTTCTGACGGGTTGCCCGCCAGGCGATGATGATGTTAAGCTTGTCACCGTTGATCCAAGCACATTGTCACCTGATAACTCTGCTCAGGCCTCAACTTATGCATTTTGGCAGTGGAATTCAGTGGATAAACGTACTGAACTTGAAGCATATCTAACGGGGTTGGGATTTACCGTAAGTAATTCAACTGTTAATAATATGACAAATCCTGGACATACTGAGTGGCAGCCTTATTCAAGAATAGAATATACACCAGGTGCAACTAGGATTGCGGCTGGGTATGTCGATGGCCCAAACAGTAAGGCTTATTGGAAACAGTTTACACATCCTAATTTTGAAGTTGTGTTACCACCGTCACCGTAAATGGTCAAACAGAGAAAGAAACCCGCCCTGCCATCCATGGTAACGCATGGATGACAGGCGCCAAATTATAGACTCGGGATGCAGAATCAAAAGAAATTGAGGAGTATAACAATGGCGTCAAATCAATCTTTGGTTAAAAAAAATCAAAGGGGCACTGATGCGGTTTATGGCGTGCAGCCTGACCTGATCAGGCAATTTCGAGAGCAAATCTATGGCTTCGTCCAGTTCGCGGTAGTTTTTATCTGAATTTTCCATAAAAAAACGGTATGGTTCTATTTCCAAAGCCTGACTAATTTTCTCAATTAATTTTAATGAAGGAAACCGCCGCCCGATCTCTATTTCGCCAATATAATTTGGCGCGGTCTCACAGAGTTCGGCCAGTTTCATCTGGGAAATATCTCTGGCATTCCTGAATTTCCGCATATTGTAAATGAATACCTGCTTCAAGTCCATATTTTTTATGCTAATTGTCCATATAAACACTTGACTATTGTCATTTTGTCGGATATTATGGACTATATGACAATATATGGATTTTCGGTGACCATGCTGGGGGAAAACGGAAACGGTGGGTGTTACCCGTCGGATAGATACAATGCCCCGAGGCCGTGTGTTACACGAAGACGGCGCGTATAAAATCTCGTATGAGATTTTTATAAATTTTTGGAGGTAGTTTATGAAAACTACAAAGAAGTTGAGCAAAATGCTCCTTACGGGAATGTCAGTAATGGTGCTGGCATTTGGATTGGTTCTGACGGGTTGCCCGCCAGGCGATGATGATGTTAAGCTTGTCACCGTTGATCCAAGCACATTGTCACCTGATAACTCTGCTCAGGCCTC
>BOAU01000252.1 GCA_026002025.1 Spirochaetia bacterium
CGGCGGAGGATTCCTACGAAAAGGTCTGTAAAGAGATCAACGCCCTGGAAGCAAAAGAGATTCAGCTCCGTGAGGTCCTTACCCTGCGGATAAATGAAGATGAAACAAGGGTTCGTCTTGAAAAAAACCGGGAACAGGAACGGCTTATTGAAGCGGCAGGAACATCAATAAAAGAAAAGGAAAACCGCCTTTCCCTGTCAAAAACAGCCCACCCCCTGGAGCATTTTTTTAACGCAAACCAGGAAGCCGCAGAAACCGCCGAAACTGCGGCCGCAGCTTTTGTGTCGGCCGGAGAAAAACGGGCCGCCGCGGAAAAGGCCGCCGCAGAAGTGGAAGGCCGGAGTGCAGAAATACTGCGGCTTGAAGGGGAAACCCATAGCCTAAGGGAAAAACGACCCGCCCTGGTTGAGATGCGCGGGGAAGAGCAGCGGCTTATCGCCGACAGGGAAGAGCTAAAAAATTCAGAAGCCCTCATCAGGGAACTGGAAAACAGTAATACTGTTCTGCAGGAAGAATGGAAAAAACAGGAAGGGGAAATCCTGAAACTTGAAGCACTGGCCGAAGAAGGACCGGCGCTGGAACAACAAATGGAAGCGGAGCGGGTCCTGAAAAACACCCTCATGGAAATCCGCAAATTCAAGGGCCGCCTGGAAAAACTTGAAACCGAAGCCCTTGAACGGAAAAACAGTATCACTGCGCTGGAACTGCGCCGGGCTGAACTTGAGAAACGGATCCCAATCATCACAGAAGAACTAAAAAATTTACGGGGCGAAAAAGCGGCGGGGGAACGGGCGGAACAGGCGGGACATCTTTCAGCGGGACTTAAGCCCGGCGAGCCCTGCCCGGTCTGCGGTTCAACGGATCATCCCCATCCTGCGGCAGCTCCGGTTCTTCACTTCAACCATGATGAGCGGATAGCGGCTCAGGAGAGCAGCCTGGCCGATGCGGAACGGAACCATGCCGCCGCCCTTGCCGAACTGGGGGCGCAGCAAAACGAAGTACAAAAACTTGAAACGGATATTTGCTCCCTTGAGGAAGAGCTCCGGGAAATAAAAGGGGATGTCCCTGTTCCCGCAAAGACCGATGAGCTGGACAAACTCATCGGTAAAAAATCCGCGGAACTTAACGACCTGCTTGCCCGGCAGGGAAAAATCCGCGATGCCGCAGGCCGGATCAAAACCTTTTACCGGGAACAGGGGGAAGCGCAGAAGGCTATCACCGAACAGGAAAAGGA
>BOAU01000253.1 GCA_026002025.1 Spirochaetia bacterium
TTTGATCGGAATAACTGGGACGCCCTTTTGCAATTGGGAAAAACCTGCGCCCTCCTTGGGGAAGCAGATGCGGCCAAGCAGCATCTTCAGGATTTGGTGAAACGCAATCCCGCGTATCCGGGGAATGCGGAAGCGCAGCGCATACTGGTGGGCCTATGAGCGACCTCTTCAATAAGCTGCCGCCCTCCAGGACGATACAGAACCTGGCCTTTGGGGCGATCCTCGTCATCCTGCTCCTCATGGTGTTCAGGCTTTTTTCGCCCTTCTTTACGGTGCTCCTCTGGTCCACCCTGCTCTATGTGCTGATCAGCCCCCTCCATCACCGGATCATCAGGAATGTTGATGTTACCAAAACCCGGGGGAAAATCATCAACAATATTCTGGCCGCGGTTTTTGCCCTCGGCACGGCGATTCTCATTCTGATCCCCCTTACCTTTGTGGCCTCCCTTTTTTCCCGGCAGATAATGGATCTGATGCGCTTTGTCCGGGATGTGTTTAATGACAAGCCCGAAGCCCTTCAGGATCTTTTTGCAAATCTTTCCAATCTCATAAAAGATATTTCTGCGGACCGGATCATCATCTCAGGGGATGAGATACAAAGCCAGCTTATGAATTTTTTGAATACCAGCCTGCAGCGTATGTTTGCCCTTAGTACTACGGTGGCAAAAAATGTGGGCGGCTTTTTCTTTGGTATCGTATTGATGGTGTTCTGCCTTTTCTTTTTTTACATTGACGGCGCGTATCTTTCCCGGCTGGTGCTCCACGCCATTCCCATCCGCAAGGAATACATTACCGCCTTAACCGGCAAATTCATGGACATCACCCGGAATCTTTTTTTCGGCTACATCATGGTGGCCCTGATCCAGGCAACTATGGCCTATATCATCTTTACTATTTTTGGAGTGAAGGGCGCCCTGGTGCTGGCGATGCTCACCTTTATCTGCGTGTTTATTCCCATGGTCGGCGGCAGCCTCGTGTGGTGGCCCCTGGGGCTTATCCGGCTCTTAAGCGGGGATGTGGTTAACGGGGTGATTTTCCTGGTGGTTTCCGCCGTCTTTATCTCACTTTTGGATAATTTTTTGCGCCCCATGTTTTTAAAGGACCGCATCCAGCTCCACCCCCTGATCATCTTTTTCGCCATCATGGGGGGCCTCAGCGCCTTTGGTTTTAACGGCCTTATCCTGGGCCCCATGATAGTAATACTGTTTCTCACGGTGCTGGATCTT
>BOAU01000254.1 GCA_026002025.1 Spirochaetia bacterium
CACGACAAACGCATGAAAGAAAAGTGATATACTTTTTCATAAGACCTTGGGAGGGGTTGAAGGTGTGGAAGAGGTATTATCATTTCTTGAGGAATTAGAAGACGACCGGCAGCAGTGGAAAATAGTGTATAGCCTAAAGGACATCGTGGTGATAGTGCTGTTTGGAACCCTAGCGGATTGTGATGAGTGGGTAGAGATAGCAGAATGGGCGAAATATCACCAAGGATTATTGAAACGGGTCATTGAGTTAGCGCATGGAGTGCCATCACATGACACGATTCAACGGGTAATGGCGAGTATAAAGCCTGAAACATTCAAAAAACTGCTGGAAACATGGCAAAAGATGCTGAATAACAACGAGGGAGAGAAGCTGAAGCAGATACTGGCGATAGACGGGAAGACGATTCGGGGCAATGGGAACAAGAACCAAGACCCGCTGCACTCGGACCAAAGGTCCGCAGTTTCGGCATGGTCGAAGGAAAGCGGGGTGTGTTTTGGGCAGAAATCGGCGGATAGCAAGGGGAAAGAAGTCCCGATGATAAAGGCGTTGCTTGAGGTGGTATCGGTACGGGGCCAAATTGTGACGATAGATGCCATAGGAACCCAGAAGGAAATCGTAGAAAAGATACAGAAGGGCAAGGGTGACTATGTATTGGCGGTAAAAGACAATCAAAAAATCCTGCATGAGGACATACAGGAGTATTTCAGTGAAGAAAAGTTCCTCAAAGCGATACAGGAACAGGGGGGATACCTGCAAACGGGGGAACGGGAACGAAGCCAATATGAGAAGCGGGAGTATTGGCAGACAAATGACGTAAAATGGCTGCCCCAAAGGAAAGAATGGGTGGGATTGAGCAGTATCGGGATGACCAAAACGACGATTTTGCGTGATGACGGTACCCAAAGTGAAGAGACACGGTATTACATAACGAGTTTGGAACCGAACATTGAGGATTTTGCGCGTGCGGTACGGGGACACTGGTCGGTAGAGAGCATGCACTGGCATCTGGACGTCACATTCAGGGAGGACAAAAACCATACGCTCAATAAAACATCCGCAGAAAACATGAACATCATCCGAAAATGGGCGTTGGCTCTGCTTAAAACATTCCAGCTTGGGAAAAAATACAGCCTCAGACTCAAACGCCGCATATTGAGCTGGGGGTTTGAGCAGCATCTTGAAGCCGTCCTCGCGCTCTGATGCTTCATGCGTTTGTCGTGA
>BOAU01000255.1 GCA_026002025.1 Spirochaetia bacterium
TGGGTGTTTGCGGATCTAAACGCCAAAAAAGATACCATCAAAATACTTTCCGATTTAAATAAGTGTTTTCCCTTTGCGGAGAATGAAAAAGAGCGGAGCGTGCATGAGGCTTTGGGTAAGAAGAATCTGGAAATGGTTGAACGCGCCATTACCTGTATGAAAACAGGGGACGCCGCAGCCCTCGGCGCCTTAATGAGTGAAGCGCAGCAGTTATTTGACACCAGGGTAGCCCCGGCTTCCCCCGAACAACTCGCGGCGCCCAAGCTGCATTCCTTCCTGCAGGACGAGACGATCAAATCCTTAAGCTATGGGGGCAAAGGGGTCGGCTCCCAGGGAGACGGGTCCATACAGTTTTTGGCAAAAGACGCGGCATCCCAGGAAAAATTAACCGCCTATCTGGAACAAAAAGGGCTTAGTCCCTACAAGCTGGTTATTACCCCCAAACATCATATACGGAAGGCGATAGTGCCGGTGGCGGGATTCGGCACCCGGTTATATCCGGCAACCCGGTATATGAAGAAAGAGATGATGCCGGTTATTGATCAGGACGGCCTGGTTAAACCGGCCATTCTGATATTGCTTGAACAATTACATGAGGCAGGGATAGAGGAAATATGCCTGGTTGTCGGCAGCGCCGAGGATATACGGTTATATCAGGATTATTTTCAAAGGCCGCTTCCGGAAGAACATTTGGAGAAACTCTCCGCCTCACTGCAGAACTATGAAAAGAAAATTGCGGAAATAGGCAGGAAGCTGACCTGGCGCATACAGAGTGAACGCCGGGGGTTCGGCCATGCGGTGTATCAGTGCCGGGGTTTCTGTAGCAATGAACCGGTGTTATTGCTGCTGGGGGATACGTTATACTCCTCAACAGCGAATAACAAAAATTGCAGCCTCCAGATGGTGGAAACATACGAAGAACTGGAGAAACCCCTTATCGCAATCCACAAAATTCCGCTGGACCAGGTTTCGCATTACGGAATTATTGCGGGTACATGGCAGGATACCAATCACACCCGGATGGAAATAACGCAGTTTGTTGAGAAGCCCGGTCAGGAGCAGGCCAGGAAACAGCTTGCCATGCCGGGAGTGGAGCCAGCCTATTATTCCGTGTTTAGCCAATACATTATCCCGCCTGAAATATTCGATATGCTGGCGGAGGACATACGGGAAACCGATGGCCCGGCAAATGAAGTCAATATGACCGATGCGTTGG
>BOAU01000256.1 GCA_026002025.1 Spirochaetia bacterium
ATCAATGCTGCGGAGCCCTGAAAAGAGCATTAACCCGTAGAAGCCCATGTCCTTCCAGACCGAGGCAAGCACAATCCCCGGCATGGCCCAATCCGGACTTTGCAGCCAGCCCGGACCCTTGAGACCGAAGAGGGCAAGGATGTTGTTGACCACCCCATACTCGGGACTCAAAACCCATCTCCAGATCAGCGCACCCGCAACCCAGGAGGTAAGCACCGGAATATAATAGATAACCCGGAATACCCAATCCCCCGCAATTTTTTTGTTCAGGATCAATGCAACCCCGAAGGATGCAGCAAGCATAGAGGGGATATAGAGCGCCACAAAGCGCAGGGTATTCAAAAACACCTGATAAATTTCAATGCCTGAGAATATGTCCCTGAAGTTTTTGAGCCCCACAAAATAATCACGGAAGAAACCGCGGATATCAGAAAACAGGGTAAGCTCCTTAAGCCCGTCCCAGTTTGTAAGGCTCAGTATTAAAGACACTGCCATGGGCAGAATACTGAAGATCATAAATCCCAAAAAACTGGGGAGCAGAAAACCTGCCGCGGCAATTCTGTTACGAAGCTCCGTGTTTTTCATCTGCTCCCCTTTACCCGTGTCTCTTATTTGCTCAAATCAATGGTACGCACACATTCGGCCTGCATGTTGGCAAGGGCCTCGGCGGGGCTTACCCGGCCGGCGGCGGCTTCATTCAGATGTTTCCCCACGATGTCCTGTAACTGGGCAAATTGGCTTATGACCGGCGGGGTTACCAGATAGTCCAGGCTCTTGAATACCGCGTCCCGGTTGGCAGGCGGGGTCTTGGCCTTGTACTGTGCGGTAATACTGCTGTCAATTACCGGGGGCAGTTCCCAGGCGGCGTCCAGCCGTATCTGGGTTGCCTGCCGGTTTGAGGAAATAAAGGCAGCGAACTTTGCAGCCTCATCTGCGATGGGGCTGTTCTTGTTGATCACGTAACCGTTGGAAAAGAAGTGGGTGGCCTTTTGTTTGTTCCCCGGTTCCACCGCAACGTCCCAGGCAAAATTGCAGTCACGGGTAAAATCGGGGAAAGCCCAAATACCGGTAACGATCATCCCCAGCCGTCCCGCCTTAAAGAGGACCCAGTCCCCCATGCCCCCTAACTGCTCTGCGGTGGGCATCACGTTGGACGTCCGCTGCATATCCACCAGATAGGAAACAGTTTCCACATTAGCGGA
>BOAU01000257.1 GCA_026002025.1 Spirochaetia bacterium
ATAATGTGGTCGGAGCGGACACCCCCTCAAAGGCCGCCCTCATCTTCGACTGGAACGTCCGCTGGGCCCTGGATGATGCCAAGGGCTTTCTCCAGGACAAAACCGGCTATGAGCAAACCGTAGTGGATCACTACGGCGCGTTCTGGAAGCTGGGCATCCCCGTGGACGTGATCGATTCCACCCGGAGTTTTGACAAGTACGATGTGCTCATTGCCCCCATGCTCTTTTTGCTGAGAGACGGTGCGGCGGAACGGATCGAGGCCTTTGTGCAGCGGGGCGGGACCTTTATCGCCACCTATGCCTCAGGCTACGTGAACGAAAGCGCCCTCGCGTTCCTCGGGGGCTTCCCCGGCCCGCTTAAGGAAACTTTGGGCATCTGGTGCGAAGAAATTGACGCCCTGTTCCCCGAGGACAGCAACAGCATTGAATGGCAAGGGAAAAGTTACCGGGCCTTTGATCTCTGCGAGCTGATTCATGCGGAAGGCGCGGAAGTGCTGGGCGCCTATGGCAGCGATTTTTATGCGGGTCAGCCCGCCCTCACCTGCAACAAGCGGGGCAAAGGCAAGGCCTATTTCATCGCCGCCCGCACCAACGGGGATCTGCTCAAGGATTTTTACGGGTTCATCGCAAAGGACGCCGGTCTTAAGCCCGTCCTTGCAGATCCGCTCCCGGAGGGCGTGACCGCCCAGGTCCGGGACAACGGCAAAACAGAATCGGTCTTTATCATGAACTTTACCGACAAGGACAAGCAGGTCAAGGGCCCCTCAGGTACGATTGCCCTGGCCCCCTTTGAAGTCAAGATTATCGAGCGGGATAGCCGGAGTTCCTGATCGAGTCCAGGTACTCCGCCGCGCAGTGGGCCGCAATGGCCCCCTCCGAGGCGGCGACCACCACCTGGCGGAAAGGGCTGGCCCGGACATCCCCGGCGGCAAAGAGCCCCGGCACGGAACTTGCCATTTTCTGATCCGTGATGATATACCCGCTTTCGTCCTTTTCAGCCTCTGGCACAAGGGACGTTTGGGGAATGGTCCCCGCAAATATAAAGACCGCATCGGCGGCATCTTCGTAAGTTTCACCGGTTCCCTTGCCGTCATCCCCGGTCCGCTCAAGAATTACTGATGCAACTTTTTTCCCGCCAATAACATTACCGGGGGCGCCAATAATGTTACCCGGACCAATCTTAATTGGTTCGCCCCGGATTT
>BOAU01000258.1 GCA_026002025.1 Spirochaetia bacterium
GTGAAGGGGATGAATACCATGGACGTCGTAACGATTCGGGACATGAACGGAAAGAAGATGAAGAAGTCCGACATGATCACCCCGGAGGCCGTCATTACGGCGGCGACCAATGACTTCCTCTTCTACTTTAACCAATACGCGCCGATCATTGTCACCACCCTGACGATCATCACGACCTTTCTGACCCTGCGGGCTACCCTGTCCAATTAGATAGACCATAGCCGTTCCTGGCTGAAAAGCTGCATAAAGCCCTGTTCCTGCCGTTCCCGGCAGCGGACAGGGCTTTTTTTTGCGAATTTTTTTCCGGGAGCCCCCTGGCGGCACACAGCAATTCTCATTTTAAAAAAACCACTGCTAAAACTGCCGGACGGCGCGGACACGGTACTTTTGATCGGCATAATCATCTGTTTGACACGGTTTGCGCGGTTACGGTTCCCGCCCCGCCGGAAGAGCTATACCTTGATTAACTTAAATGCCACTGTGCTCTCCAATGACCCGCATTTGCGGGATTTTCAATGGGATGGCTACAAAGCTCGCCCCATTGTTCCATGATTTAAACCACGGTTGGTTTTTTGGTATGCCTCATTTTAGGATTACCCCCTGTACTGACTGTATGATGTTCGCAATGCCCCCGCTGAACATGACGATGGCGGCAATGATGAGCGCCAGGCGCATCCAGCCGGGGATGTATTTTGACAGCTTGAAGGCGAGTATGATGACGGCCAGGCCCGTTATGATGGGGCCACCGATTTGGAGTCCGGTTGCATTGCCGAAGATTCCGCCTATTTTGGCTATTCCGCTTGTGACGGCGGTGATTATGGCCTGTATGTTCATGATTTCTCCTTTTTCTTTGACATTTATGCTAAACTGCCTTATTTTGTGTGTATGAAGTGGTTGTAGAACGCAACCACGCTAATCTAAAGAAAGTTTGATCGGTGAAGTGATTGTAGGGCGCAATCACGTTAATCAAAAAAAAGCCCCATTTTTTGCGCCAAAACGCCCCTCTGCCGGTATTCCTCTTTGAAATACTTCCACAAGGAACTTGGTATTAACCCGTAATCCGTGCTTCAAAGAATTGAAGAATTTTTAACCGCGAAGGCGACGAAGGAAGATTGGAAAAGTTTCTTCCCTTTGCGCACCTTCGGCGCCTTAGCGGTTTTTTTCTTCCTCTTCATTCCACATTCCGAAGAATTTTT
>BOAU01000259.1 GCA_026002025.1 Spirochaetia bacterium
TCCGGCCCCCGTTCGGGTGCCAGTAGATAAGCCCGGCGCCCGCTTCCTCGTGGATCGAGTAGAGGTCCATCTCCTTACCTACCCGGCGGTGGTCCCGCTTTTCAACTTCGTCAAGGAAAGTGAGGTAGGCCTTGAGGTCCTTGGGGTTTTCCCAGGCCGTGCCGTAGATCCGGGTGAGCATGAGCCGGTTCTCGTCCCCCCGCCAGTAAGCCCCGGCGATGCTCATCAGCTTAAAGCCCGCGGAGTTTATTTCACGGGTATTCTGCACATGGGGCCCCCGGCAGAGGTCCGCCCACTGGACTTTGTCATCGGCGCCGCCATCCATACCAACGGCGCTTCTCTGTTCGTAAATAGTGATCTCCGCATCTGCGGGAAGTTCCTTGATCAGTTCGGTTTTGAATTCCTCTGCAGCAAAACGCTTGAGCGCCTCTTCCCGGCTCACGGCGACCCGCACAAAGTCTTCCCGGCCGTCGATGATCTTCTTCATCTCCGCCTCAATTTTGGGCAGGTCCTCGGCAACCAGAGGCGCTTTACCGTCCGCCGCTGCGGGAAACTGAAAATCGTAGTAGAAGCCGTTCTCCACCGATGGGCCGATGGCGACCTTGGTTCCCGGAAAGAGCCGGGTTACGGCTTCGGCCATGACATGGCTTACGGAATGGCGGATAATTGCAAGCTTGTCGCTTGCTTGCAGTTTTTCGTTTTTGGGATCGGATTTTGGATCAGACATATCGGTACCTCTTGAAAAGACTATGCGGGACGAACCGAAAAACGGTCCGCGGTACCACCCTGCTTCGCCGCCCCATGACGGGGAGCGCGCTCATCATCCTTAACGGGGATTTACGGCCCGCCATACTGATTTCTGTTCCGGCGGACAGCTCGGGAGTGGTTTTCGGCAATTCCTGGATAACCGCGCTTGCAGCCCGGGAACCATGTTCCACGGCGCGGTCTCTCTAAGGTAAAAACCTCTGGTCTTTACCCATCCGGTATAAAGCTTACTCGTCTCCGTCAAAGCCTTTTATTTAAGATGGCGCTTTTTGGGGGGATGGTCAAGGGGGTCAAAAAATGGATAAAAATACCTGACAAAAATAGTAATAAATTTGCCCGAAAACCCTTGACCCGGAGGAGGAAAAAGGATACCTTAAAGGTAGACTGAGACGGTAATTTTAGATGGGTTTTACAACAC
>BOAU01000260.1 GCA_026002025.1 Spirochaetia bacterium
GAGGTGGATTTTGTCATACAAAAGGATGAGCAGGTTATTCCGGTTGAGGTTAAGGCGGGAACCCATGTCAAATCACGGAGCCTTTCGGTTTTTGGTACACAATATGGTTATGATTATGCGATCCGCATTTCCACCAAAAACTTTGGGTTTGAGAACAGGATAAAGAGCGTGCCGCTGTATGCGGTGTTTTGTATGTGAAGAAGGAGGCTTGTTACTCCTCCTGTTCTTTACTGCTCAATTATTTCCCAGGGCGGTTACCTGCCCGGTTTACAACCCTGCCATTTTTATGAGATTCTGTGCCATTTGCTGAGCGTCTCGGCGGCGGTCATGCCCCGGGAATTGGTAAGGATAAAGAAAAGGGAACCGGGCTCATCAAAACCCGCCGCGATAAGGGCCCCGGCTTTCTATGGTCGCTGATATTCCATTTTTATCTTTATTTTGTCACCCCGAAAGACTATCCTTAAATATTCCAGGGGAAGATCCTTATCGGTATAAACCATGTTTTCCAGAAGCAGGAGGGGTGAATTGGGATGCACCGATAAGAGCCATGCCTCTTCGGTGGTTGCGGTAATCGCCTCAAGGGTTTCAATACGGTGCTGGATAATAAAATGGTATTCTTTTTCGATCACATCACAGATTAGGTTATGTTCAAAATCCCATTTATCCAGGGAAGGGAATAAATGCACCGGAACATACGAAACATGAAAACTTAATGGTATTCCTTTTACATAACGAAGCATCTTGATCAGGAAAATATCTTTGCCCCGTTCCACATTCAGAAGCTTTGCGATTTTTGCGGAAGCCCCAATCTTTTCGAAGGAGATCGTCTTGGCATAGGTTTCGTATCCCATCTGTTCCAGCTGTTCCCGTAAACCATAGCGTACCAGGGGACTGCTGACTATTTTGGGTTCGGCGACAAAAGTTCCTTTCCCCTGAACGCGGTAAAGCAGGCCGCCGTCTACCAGCCGGTTCAGTACGGAACGGACCGTCATCCTGCTGATGCCGTAGATTTTACCCAGCTCGTTTTCAGAAGGTATACATGAATTAACCGGCCATTCTTCATCCTCAATTTTGTTCCGTAAAATAGTTTCAAACTGTGTATGTAAGGGAAGTGCGCTCTGACGATCCAACATGTTCAAATTTCTTCCTCGTTTTATCTGACATTTGAATACATCCTACA
>BOAU01000261.1 GCA_026002025.1 Spirochaetia bacterium
TATAGTATAATAGTTTTTCAAAAAATATATTTCCCCTCTTTTTTTCATGCGCTAAACTGAATTAATTGATTAATAAAAGGAAAAACAAGCTAGACAAATCTTTTTATATATTCAGAGTATAGCAAGATTTTTATTTTTTAGTCAAGACATAGGCAATAAAAAATTAAAGTTTCCAAAATTATTAAACAATGTTAAAAACAGAAAAGAAAGCGGAAAAACTACGGGACCAGAAATTTTTATGAAAGTATTTTTCACTTGCTTTTAATTCTGAAAAACAATTTTTTATTTTTCCTAAAACTATTGATATATACATATTACATAATTAAACATTGTTAAAAATAGGTAAAAGCCCGGTCCCCTTTTTCTGTTTTTAGGCTTTACATACCCAGGAAAAAATGATATTATTTTTAGAAACAACCGCTTTTCATTGCCTATAAAGTGAAAAGTAAAAAAGGAAAAATAATTATGTAAAGTACTTGACAAGATTATTTTATCCGCAGTATACTTTAAGTATAGGATATTTAATATCCTAAATACTATTTATGGAGGTTCAAAAATGAACGCCCAAACAAGACAATTTTTCCCCCCCGCTACAATGGCAAGAATTGACGCTTGCGCCCTTATTTTTAATGAGGACCAGCCGGAAAAAATTAACGCCATTATGGAAGCCCGGAACTGTACCCAGGAAGAAGCCGGAAGGATATACACCATAGGCGCATTGAAAAGGGCGAAGCGGACCGGAACAGCCCGGAATTATGCGGAAGCGTTGACTATGCTTGAGGATGAACAGATAGCAGGGAGACATTACAGCCTAAACCCTATAAATGAATTGAATAGGGAGGTATCCCGTATCAACGCATTAAATAAGGGTAACAAATTGAACCCGGATTATTACCGTAGCATGGACCAGGGGAAAACGTATATACCGGTTTACCCTAAACCCAAGGAAGCCCAGGAGACTAAAGGGGATAGGCTTCATAGGGTTATGGGAAATTTCTATACCGAATGGGAAGCCCAGGAAGCGGAGACCCAGCCCCAGACCATACTTGAAAAAAAGGATATGGAAGCGGAACAACAGAACCTTGATAAAAACTTGACCCTATTTTTCAAGGAGTATGTTTCTAAACTTTCCAGGACGGCCCAAGCCCATATTTGGACTATTAAGGCAATGGAAG
>BOAU01000262.1 GCA_026002025.1 Spirochaetia bacterium
TATGTCAGCCCCGGTCTTACCACTATTGGGCAGCAGATTGCCCTTAAAGGAAAGAAGGCGGTAGAAGTGCTGGTACAGAATATCAAAGACCCCCAACTGACCAAACGGGAGGAGATTCTTCCCCTGACGGTGATAGAGCGGGGATCGGTTAGGACCATTGGTCCGGAAGATATAAAGGAAAATCTTATTGATAAGGAGGAAACAGGATAAAAAGGAAACGCCCGCCATCCGCACAGGGCGAATAACGGGCGGGGATGGACCCTCTGACAAGGGCACATCCCGGCAATAGCAAACTTGCAGGTTTCTTTGCCAATCTCAGATTATCTGACCTTGGCGGGAAGATCAATTGACATGTTCGACTCGAAGCGCCGAAGCGCCGCCTTTTTTAGGTGGCAGCACGGCGGTATCAGAACAATCAGAGGTAAGGAGAACTGAGATGAAAAATTTAACGAGATGCGGGCTTTTGATAACAGCCCTTCTAAGCATGACCGCGGCGATCTGTTTCGCCAGGGGCAATTCCCAAAGCGGCGCTGATGGGTCCGGTGCTTCCTCCGGCAAGATCACCATCAACTTCGATCAATTTTCAGGGTCCGGTGATAACGAGGTGTATCTTAAACAGATGATCGATCTGTACACAAAGGCCAATCCTAATGTTACCGTTAAACTGCAAACCTATGGCTATGATGATTATTTCATGCAGTTGATGGCAAAGGTTTCCGCGGGAAAGGCGGCGGATGTATTCGAGCTTAACTACGAGAATTTCGTGGCCTATGCGGGCAGGGATTCATTGCTGGCGCTGGATAACTTCATTACTTCGGGTGGGCTTGACACATCGGTCTACAACGAAAAAGCCCTGAAAGCTTTCAGCTTTAAGGGAAAACAGTACGGTGTTCCCAACAGTTTTTCTAACGTGGTCCTGATCTATAACAAGGACCTTTTTGATCAGGCAAAAATTTCCTATCCGCGGGACGACTGGAAATGGGCGGACGCAATGGCGGCGGCCAGGGCTATCCGCGCCCTGGGGAACAACATCTACGGGTACTATCATCCCTTAAGCTTCAATGAATTCTACAAGACCGCGGTTCAAAACGGCGGCGGTGTACTGAGCGCCGATGGGACACAGTTCACCCTGACTACCTCCGCGACTGTGGAAACTGTTTCCTAT
>BOAU01000263.1 GCA_026002025.1 Spirochaetia bacterium
GGCGGACCTTAAAACTTTTTCCGCCCTGGGTTGTTACGGCATGTCGGTGATCACCGCCCTGACCGCACAGAACACCCACGCGGTGACCGGAATCTTCCCCGTAAGCGCAGAATTTGTGAGCGCCCAGATCGACGCGGTGATGAGCGACATCGGCGTCGATGCGGTGAAAATAGGGATGCTCCACTCCGCGGAATTAATCGCCGCAGTTGCCGAGGCCCTTAAACGCCACGGGGTCAAGAAGATCGTGGTGGACCCGGTGATGGTTTCCAAGAGCGGGGATCATCTTTTGCAGACCGAAGCGGTGGATGCACTTAAAACGTTGCTGCTCCCCCTGGCAACAATACTCACCCCGAATTTGCCCGAAGCCTCGGTGCTGCTGGGCCGAAATGTGGAAAGGGTTTCCGATATGGAAGCCGCCGCCCGTGATCTCGCCGCATTGGGACCCAGGGCGGTCCTCCTTAAAGGGGGCCACCTGGAAGGGAAGCAAAGTTCCGACCTTTTGTACCAGGCCGACGCGCCGGCCACGCTGACCCTTGAAGCGGAACGGATCGACACACCCAACTCCCACGGAACCGGCTGCACCCTTTCTTCGGCAATTGCAGCCGGACTCGCCCGCGGCCTTAATGTCGAAGCAGCGGTCAGGCAGGGAAAGGCCTATATTTCCGAGGCTCTCAAGGCCGGGGCTTTGTATCAGATCGGACACGGTCACGGGCCGGTACATCACTTCTGGCGGTTCTGGGATTAGGGCCGCCCATAGGCGGCTTAGAGTTTCGGCTGCGCCAAAACTCTACAAATTAAAAACAAATATTGCCACCTTCTTGCCGGAAAGCAATATCGGAATGGTCCGGTTCAAGGTGAAAATTTTTACCTTTTCCGCCGCAAGTAAAAGCTCTTCTTTTTTTGCGGTGAGCAGTACTACTGTTCCATCGGGTTTTAAGAGCCTTGCGAAAATTTTCATCATATTGTCATAAAATTCCTGGAGGGGAACATCGGTCTTTTCATACATCCCCCAGGGGGGATCGGTGATAATTGCATCGGCGCTTCCTTCGCCGCATATTGATAGCGCCGAATTGATATCCGCCTTTTCAATGTGACAGAATTTCGCCATAAGATTCGATTTGCCGCCGGATGTTCCGGTGATTTTTTTCCGGGTCTGTTCCAGG
>BOAU01000264.1 GCA_026002025.1 Spirochaetia bacterium
TGTCCGTACTCACTACATATAGGACACAGCGGCCCGATGGGGAATGGATACCCCCAGCATGGCGGAAAACTCCGACGGTGTCAAGAAATCCAAAGACTGATGGGGCCGGTAGAAATGGTATTTATCCAGCCAGGCATGGGTAACTGCGGTTAATTCGGTGACATTCAGGGGGGTGTAATGATAATCCAGGCATTCTCTCTGGAATGTGCCGATGAGCCGCTCCACAAAGGGTTTGTCCTTCGGGGTATGGGGGCGCGCCCAGTACTGGGTGATATTCAGGGAAGCCAGGTATGCTTCCGCCTTTGCCATGTTCTCACTGCCGTTGTCGTTTACAATCTTGATACCGGTCCCGAACCGTTCCACGACTTTTTTGAGAGCGGCCTGAGCGTTCAGGCTGGAAGGCGAGGAGGCTATGTGGATAAGCGCCTCCCGGTTGAACAGGTCAACCGCGCAGAAGGCATATTGTTTTTGACCCAGTAGATACACGTGCTTCATGTCGAATTCGATAATCTGTCCGGGGGCGGATGCCGCAAGGTCATGGGGTTTTCTTTTGCGTTCATGGGTCTTTTTTGCGGCTTTTGAGTGCTTTCTATGCCGTTTTACGTCAGAGCGGAAAAACAGATTCTCCCGCGAAATGAGCCTGCCCAGGGTGGAGACACTGGGAACGGACGCGGCCTCCCGGGTGCGTAAAAGGATAGGCCGTATCTTTTTCGCCGAATAGGTCGGGTCTTCTTTCCGTATATCCCGGACTTGCTCTACAAGCTCGCGGGAATACGCGGGACTTCGCCGTTTTTTCGGGATGGTCGGTCTGTTCTCAAGACTGGACAGCCGCCGTTTATCGTACCGCTCTTTCCAGCGGTAGAAGTACGAGCGGTGTATCCCGAAATGCCGACAGGTGACGCCGACATCGGGCAGGCCACTTACTGAAAACTGCGACGATTGACGGTAGTAATAGTCAAAAACCCTCAGCCGGAACTTCGCCGTATCTGATAGTTCCCTCGTTTCCCCTCTGGCCAGTTCCCTCATATGGGGAACCGGTGTTATGATCCTGCTGGGACACCCGATCCTGCCTTTCATGGCATTTCCTCCGTGGTATTTGAGTCTTGGTAAACCCATTCTACCATGAGGCGGGTGTCCTATTTGTTTCTGAGTTTAGACA
>BOAU01000265.1 GCA_026002025.1 Spirochaetia bacterium
GAGTACATCCTCGGAGGATTGGGGGGCCACCGCGACTTTTACCAGTTCATCCCCCACCCGGCTTAAGCCCCGCAGGCGTTTGACGATATCGTCGTCAACGCCCTTAAGGTTATGGTAGGAACGGATGATCCGGGTGCCGAAGGTCCGGGCCGCGTCCTCAAGGCTGGGGACATTGAGGTCCTCCTCAATATCCACATAGGCGAAATTCCGCCGCCTGTCCGCATCCGCAAAGGCCAGACCCTGGGAAAAAAGCCTGATCCGGGCGCCTTCCCCGCCGGTGAAACAGCCCCCCTCGGTATCCCGCCTGATGGTAAGGATCACCGGCAGCCCTGCCTGTTCAGGGAAGCTGCGGATAAGAAAACGCTCGTCCGGGTTCAGGCAGTCCACCCGCAGTTCCGCAAGATCAACGTATTTGCGGTACTTTTCGAGGGTCTCCAAATCCTGGGCAAGGGTCTTTCCGGTCAAACAAAGGCATAACTTCGCCAAGGCATGCTCCTAAAAATCAGGACGGTAGATAAACAGCGCCGAAACACTGGCCCTGGCAGGGCCGGACAGATTCACCCGGAGCGTCAGGGGCCAGGCCTTTCCCGGCAGGGACAGCAGGAAATGATCCTCAAAGATCTCGGCCTTATCCCCCAGGGCCAGTTCCGCCGCGGCCTTCGGGTCGCCAACACGGATACCGTATGCGGATTTCAGCCCAATCTGCCAGACCCGGTCCCGGAACACATAAAAATCCCCGGCCTGATACACAAAAACCACATCGTCCTGCCAGTCCTCAAGACCCCGGACCGCGTACACCGATTGGGGTATCCCGAAACGGCCCAGCAGCGCCTCCAGGGTCAGCCCGATTAAGGCCGAAGGATCATCAGCTCCGCCTGCGGTTTCCTGGGACCAGAGCGCCGGAACCGCGCCGCCGATAAGGATCGTCAAAAAAAATATCGGCAAGGCCTTAAAATACCGCATACCATACTTTACTGAAGGAAGGGCGGCCTTTCAAGCCAGCTGTCCGTACTCACTACATATAGGACACAGCGGCCCGATGGGGAATGGATACCCCCAGCATGGCGGAAAACTCCGACGGTGTCAAGAAATCCAAAGACTGATGGGGCCGGTAGAAATGGTATTTA
>BOAU01000266.1 GCA_026002025.1 Spirochaetia bacterium
CAAGGTAGAAACGGGCGTCCTGTATGGCCTGGCCCATGAAGGTATCCGGGGCGTTGCCGTAGAGGACGCCCTTTTTGTCCGCAAGCTGGACCAGTTCCCGGGCAGCTTCTATCGAAAGATCGATGGGCTTTTCGGAATAGAGGTTTTTCCCCGCGTTGAGGACCTGGGTACTCACCAGATGATGGTTGACCGGGTCGGTGATGTTCAGCACCAGCTCGATGTCCTTGTCGTTGAGGATTTCCTCAATCTTCATCTGCTTGATGTTGAACTGCTTGGAGCGCCTCTCCATGCGTTCCGGGATGATGTCGCAGCAGCCCACGACTTCGAGGATCTCGTACTTACTGGTCATGTTGGTCAGGTAGATCTCGCTGATAACACCGCAGCCGACTACCGCAACTTTGACTTTCTTGATCGTGCTCATGTCAAATTCTCCTTGTTATGATAAATGTTGATTTATTATACTACAGCCCTTTTGTTCTGTCATCAAAAAAGAGTACTGATCTTCTGATAAGTGCTGATTTTTCAAATCAGCATTAATCTTTCAGATTAACTTGTATTCCCTGGCGGCGAGACTTAAGGCGTTGTTCCAGCGGGGCTGGGAGAGGTAGGCCCGGCGGGCTTCCACGTCATCAATGCGGCTGGCCCGGCGCTGGAGCCGCTTAAAGGCCATGCTCACCGCGGTGTTCATATCAACCTGGGGGGATCGGGACTCTTCCAGCACCCGGTACCAGGCATAAAAATAAAAGGCATCGTTGGGGTCCATCTCGGAAAGCCGCTCGTCCCGGAGGATGCGCTGCATGTTTTGCGCGGCCGCCTCCCCCCCGGCTTTTGATACGCGGCAGAGGGCAAGGGAATGGTAGGCTGAAATCATCCGGTCCCAGAATTCCCTTTGGGGGAGGAGGAGCAGCTCGCACTGGGCAAAACCGCTGCGCCAATCGGGCTGTTCGGTATACAGAAAGGAGTCCTGGGGAACCGTTGCGGCAAGACGGTCGGAAAGCTCAATGGTCCGCGCGAAATCTCCTGCCAGATAGGAGGCCTCAATCTCGAAAAGGTCCGCGTCGGGGCCGCCGCCCTGGGGTTTATCGATAAGGGGATTCTCGATGTAGACC
>BOAU01000267.1 GCA_026002025.1 Spirochaetia bacterium
TTCCCAATGTATCCCCCAAACAAATACGGATACTACCGCGAGCAGGATTGCCGCCCTGCGTCCGAGTTTTCTGTATAACCTGGGGCGCCTTATTTCCTACACGGCGGTCGGGGTTGTTGTTGGTTCTATCGGGTCGGTGGTGAGTTTTTCGGGGGTCATGCGGGGGCTTGTGCAATTGGCGGCCGGGGTGTTCATGGTGATCATGGGTATCAATATGCTGGGGATTTTTCCCTGGCTCAGGCGGTTCAATCTCCGTATGCCGAAGGTTTTTGGTAAGCATATTGATCATGCCAAAGGGCAGAGCAAGAGCCCCCTCTATGTGGGCCTGCTGAATGGTTTTATGCCCTGCGGGCCCTTACAGGCCATGCAGCTTTACGCTCTTTCTACCGGCAGCCCCATTAAGGGCGGTATTTCCATGCTGCTCTTTAGTCTGGGGACCGTTCCCCTCATGTGGGGCCTGGGGGCCTTAAGCTCCGTGTTAAGCAAGAAGTTTACAAAACGGGTTATGACCGTTGGGGCAATGCTGGTTGTGATCCTCGGCCTTTCGATGTTTTCCTACGGCTGGGATCTTTCCGGTTTTAATTTTGGCGGCTTGAGCAGGTTCTTTAATCCCGCCGGAACCGCCGGCGGTAATGCCGTTGCCGGGACCTTTCAGCCGACTATTGTGGACGGGGTACAGGTGGTGAACAGCACCTTGAGCGGGGGAAGATATCCCGCCATCACCGTACAGGAAGGGATCCCCGTTAAATGGACGATCAACGCCCCGCAGGGAAGTATTAACGGATGTAATAACCGTATGATTATCCGGGAATATGGAATTGAACACCAGTTTAAGGCCGGGGAAAATATAATTGAATTCACCCCTTCAAAGACGGGCTTTTTATCCTCTACTGTTCTTTTTCCCTTTCTTTTGTAAAAGGAAAACGATAATAATCGCAATTACCGGCAATATGCAATGCCAATGACTTAATACAAATGCCATCCGCTGTACCTCCTTTTTTTGTTCAGGCCGCACTATTGCCGCCGCAGCACCCGCCCTGGTCAGCCGAAGCCTCAAAATAGGCTTCCGGGTAAATCAGGGTCTCAAAGCCGGATACTTCATC
>BOAU01000268.1 GCA_026002025.1 Spirochaetia bacterium
TGACTACTTCCCAAGGCGCCGTTATGCCTAATATGGCCTGATAAAAATCCTCTATTTTTTCTGGTTGGTTCATGCCTCATTATACTACTTTTTGGGGTTTTCCACTATATTCCCGGATGCCCCTTTTACCATATTTCCTTTCCTACAGGTTTTCCCCATTCTATTTCTACTTGATTTTCAGGAGTAACGTTTTTGCCATAAAAATTTACCAGCCGTTCTTTGGTGGTTTTATGTTTTGGGGCGTATGTTTTTTTTATAATAATTGCTTCATTTTCTACTAAAACATCAACCGTATCATTTTCAGCTATGTTGATATTTTGCAGAAAAGCCTTTGGGAGCCGTATTCCTTGACTATTTCCCCATTTAACAATTGCCGTTGTCATACTCTTATGTCCTTTTCCCTTATTAGGATATACTAAGTATATCCTAATTTTACCATAAAGTCAAGGATTTTTACTCCTTCTTAAATGAATTTTTAATACTGTATGATTTTTTATAACATTTTATCCAAAAATCTTTGCGGCATTGCACATAACGTATTAATTTTCCATTATATTTGTATCTTTTAATATATTTATCCAATCTCTATGACCATACAAAAAACGAACTATATTTATTTGCTTTTCTTCAACTATATAAAACATCATATAATTTTTTACCATTGTAAATCTAAATCCCAATGAGGCCAAATATTCATTGGGTACTACTGGATAAATAAATGGCGTATCCCTTATTGTTTTATATGTCTTTTTAATTTCATCTTTTAATCTTCCTGCGGCAACAGGTGCTTGCAATGTTTGCCTGATATAATTTACAGAAGATTTTACGTCTTCCCTGAATGTTTTACCAAATATGGCTCTTCCGGCTATGAGGTGGAAGGACTCATGTCCAAACCGCCCAGGTGAAAAAGGATAGAACGCTTAAACCGTTCTTTGTTCCGAAACCCAAAGGCGATTTTTTTAATGCGCTGAATACAGGCATTCTTGGATTCAAGCATACTGTTGTTGGCCCTCAGCCGGATCGCATTGATGATTCCCCAGAAATAATGTTTGATAGTTTTACCCACCTGTATCATTTCAGGAATCCGGCAACGGCTTATCC
>BOAU01000269.1 GCA_026002025.1 Spirochaetia bacterium
TCCTAGTGGTAATATACCAGATGCTAGTATTTTAGAAGAAGATTGTCATGTGTTTGTTAAAGAGTGGAAAGATCTTATGCATATCAAAGATCAAAAACTACTTGACGGTGGTATTGCAACACTTAGGGGTATAACAGACAATACAGTTGTTTTCCCTGTTACGTCAATAGTTGGTATAGCGCGAAATACTGACGATGTGTTGATTGGTACAAATGATATTTATGAAGGTATTTCAAATACGACAGGGTTTACTTCATTAGTATTTAAAAATTCTTGGTGCGAAGAGCCATATCCAAAACAAACGTATTATAGTTATTATGATGAATATGGTGATATTGGTTATGAACTTAAAGTTGAGGATTGGGAAGAATATTACCATTTAGCAATGCCAAATGGACATAGTATTTGGCAATCTAGAACCATTTATGAATATGTTGAAGGAATAGCCCGCCCTGAACAGATATTTAATAATTATAACACCGGAAAGATAGATTCTGACTTAGGTATGTTAGTTGGCGTGTCTTCTTTGGTTGATCTTCACGGTGATGATAATTTCGGAATATACGCTAAAAACAATATTGTGGTTTATACAAAAAGACCGTCTTATGCACCTTTCATATTTATGATGAATAGTTCTGGAACCAATCTTAATAGTATGTCATTTGTGGTACCATATAACGTTATTACTCGAAGTGGCGGTCAGAAACTTACTATAGCGAAGACCCTCATTACAGTATATAACGAAGATGGGACTATTGTAGTAATATTACCCACTTCAGCTAGTGGCTCTAAAATATCAGTATCTGATACTGGAAATATGATTCTTGCAGATGCGACTAATACCGCAAGCGTAAAGGTTGGCGATATTTCGTATATAAGATTTGATATTGGTACAAATACGTTGATTGTTAAAGATATTTATAATCGAGAGTTCATTCTCGATAAAGTTGATATTGCGTATAAAGTGTTTGTTGACGAGCGTATTAATAAAATGGTTGTATCTACTACATTTGGAAACGTTATAGTAGATGGTGATACAAAGTTGTTAGACGAAAACACGATTATGATGGAAACTACTTCATAGGAGGTAATAATGGTAAT
>BOAU01000270.1 GCA_026002025.1 Spirochaetia bacterium
GCATCTACGACATCATGGTTCACGTTGAGCCCGAAGGGGATCATCACGAAAAGGATGGGGAAGGGTTTGGGCTGAGTGAAAAGGAGTTGTAAGAAAAACAACTTAACCGCTTTTGAAGACATCAGTACTGCACATATACGTTTTACGATATTTTTGATAAAATGTATTGATTCAAGGAAACTCCTTCTTCAGCTGATTTTATTACCAGTTTTTTATGTATTTCCGAAGGTACCCTTAAGGTTAAATTTCCCTTGATTTTTTTTAACCCAAATGGTTCAGGAATTAAGGTTATTATCAGCGCCTACGGCGCCCGTATTTCCATCGCCTAACATACGCTATGTGCAATATGCCCTGATACAATAAACAGAAAGGCCAAAGAAAAAACGGAGATACCTGTCTTCCCCCTACCAAATCAAAAAATCTTTCCCCAGCAGGCGGAGTATTGCTTCAATAAAAAAATAATCGCCGTAAATAATGGGAGCATCCGCGTCCTTACCCGTTCCGTGGTATGAACCGGTTCCATGGCCCATGATCGCGTCTTCGTCCTTATTCCAGTTGCTAAAGGCCGCGTCACAGGCGCGCAGTATCTTAAGCGCGGATTGTACATAGAGGGGCTTTTCATATTCCCCCGCATGGGCGGCAATTTCCAGGAGGCCGCAGGCGCTGATCATGGCGGCGGTGGAATCGTATTTTACCGGTTTTTCCGGCGACCTGAAATCAACCGGCGGAAGCCAATCGTTTTGGGCAAGATTGGCGATCACATAATGGGCAATAGCTTTGGCGGTATCAAGGTATTCAATTTTTTTCGTGTGGGCAAAGCTGAGGGCAAATCCATAGAGGCCCCATGCCTGCCCCCTGCTCCAGGATGAGCCGCTTGCAAAACCCTGCCCGCCGGGAAGTTCAAGGCACTCCCCTGATTCCGGTGAAAGGACGGCGATATGATTGCAGCTCCCGCCGGCCTGAACTGTATCAAGCAATAAGGGGTGGAATATGAGTACCGCATTATGTGAAGGAGTTTGGCGTTGTAGCTTTGGCGCGGCCGAAAACGCAAGCCCTGTCCGTTTTTTTGGAAAGTATGGCGCGGCGGCGCTTGAAG
>BOAU01000271.1 GCA_026002025.1 Spirochaetia bacterium
CCCCCCCGTGACCCGCTCCGCCCCGGCCTGCTTTGCCGCGTCCGCCGTGACGAGGACCGTCATGAGGTGATCGTTTACGGTGAGGACCTTCTTCACGTCCCCGCCGTTAAAATTTACCGGGAAGCGGTTTTCCACATCCTGGATAATATAGATGTCTTTACCCCGGATGGATTCAAGAATTTCCGTTTTTACTTCGCCGTTGGCAAAGATGGTAAACCGGGCGGGAAGCTTGAAATGGGGGATGCGGAATTTGTCCGGCGCGCCCTGTAAATGATGGGCGGGAGACACGGCGTCGTTAATAAAGTTGATCTGCCGAATCACCCTGGGGGTATCCATGCCGTAACGCCTGGCCATTTCGGCGGCGGTATTCTCAAAATTACGGCGGTAACACTTTTTAAGGGCGGAGATTACCTCATCGGCAAAAACCTCACCGCCGGGACAGGCTATAACGGCAAGATTTGCCGGGTTTGAATAATTCATGGATACTGAAGTGTTGCATAGGGGGCGTTAGTTTTCAAGTGGGGGAATTCTTACCAAAGGCGGCAATGACTGGAAAAAAGCCCTTTTTATGGTATACTTCCCTTATAAAAGGGTCTGGAGGGACTATGCCGCAAAGAACGAGAAAAACATCCGGGAACGGAGTTTGCCGTTCTCCTTGGGCGGGGTGGTGCTTGATGACATACAACGCCTTGAGCGGCACGATGCAGAGCATAGCACCCCCAAACAGGACCGTTGGCAAACCATCGGCCTTGCGGGTAAAGTGCTTTTTGTGGTGTATATGGAGCGCGGGGATGTGCCTCATATTATTTCAGTTCGTTTAGCGGAAAGCGAAGAACGGAGGTTATATCTGGTATGGAGAGATATTCCCGGAAGGCTGGTACAGGGTTAACCCCCCAGGAACTGGCAATGCTTGAGGAAGCGGAGAAACGCCCCCAAGTGTATGATGATGATTGCCCGAAGCTTACTCCTCAGCAGCTTGCGGAGTTTCACCCGGTGCATTTTGACAGCATGGAGGAACGGGCGCGGGCCATGCGTGGGGAATCAGAACGCACAATGGCCAAATAATGAAAAAGTACAAAAGCCCTGCTTTAAAGC
>BOAU01000272.1 GCA_026002025.1 Spirochaetia bacterium
TCCTCATCCGGCAGGCTGGCCACAACCGATGCCACGATCCGGCTGCGGATGGCCTTCATCACCGATTTGACGGCAGGGGCCTTCATCCAGAGGATTTTGCTGCCCAGGGTCCGTTCCATGCTCCGGGAAAGGTGGCTGATCCGGCCCCGGTCCGCCGGGAGGGCAAAACTGATCGCCCGTCCGCGCCTGCCCGCCCGGCCCGTCCTGCCGATGCGGTGGACGTAGGTTTCCCGGTCATTGGGAAGGTCCCAGTTGATCACATGGGTGAGCCGTTCGATGTCCAGACCCCGGGCGGCCACATCGGTGGCCACCAGAATCGTGGTCATTTTTGAGCGGAAGCGCCGCAGGGTCCGCTCCCGTGCCTCCTGGGAAAGGTCTCCGTGGATAGCCTCGGCGGAAAAGCCCGCCTCCACCAGGCGGCGGGCAAGATCATCGGTTTCCCGCTTGGTGGCGCAGAAGATAAGGCCGTAAAAATCTTCCGAGCTGTCAATGATCCGGCGCAGCACTTCCAGGCGGTCTTCCCGTTTCAAAATCGTATAAAACTGATCCACCGCGGGCTTTTCGTCATCCGGGGCAGTATCTTCAAGAATTTCCACCTCCCCGATATGCTGACGGATCACCTTGAGGATGGCATCGGGCATGGTTGCGGAAAAAAGGGCGACCCGGCGGTCCGGCTTGACTGCGGCCATGATCTTTTCCACATCCTCGAAGAAGCCCATGTCCAGCATCTCGTCCGCCTCGTCCAGGATGAGAAAGGATGGGATTCATCTGTGATCATATATTCCTTAAACAAGAAGCAACATCAGGCTATTCAACTGTATGAAGTATAGAGCGGGTTCTTCTATTAGGTTCTGTCAAAGTGTACCCTTTTCACGAAAACATGGTCAAGGGCCGTCCGCTTACACGGAGGAATTCCAAATTCGAAAAAACCACGGACCACACTGACAGCACGGACAAAAGAATGAAATTTCCAAACAAAAGTCCGTGAGGGTCGGTGTGGTCCGTGGTTAATCCAAAATGAGAATTTGACTTGACAGCAACGGGCCAGCCGGGTATATTGTTTTTGTTAGTTTACGCATAGTGTATTAAAGGGG
>BOAU01000273.1 GCA_026002025.1 Spirochaetia bacterium
GGCATCACCTAAAATTTCCACAAGTTGATTCGGGGCATCAGGCAGGGCCACCGCCGCGCCCAGCGCCGCCGCGAACCGTGCCAGGCACCCGGTTTTAAGGCCGCACATGGTGTAGTACTCTTCGATGCCGGGCAGGGATGAAAAATCCCGGTGCCAGTGGATATCCATGGCCTGCCCCAGGTGGAGCCGCCGCATGTATTCCCCCCACACCGAACGGATGTGTTCCTTTTGTTCGATAGGGGCGGACCATGCGTCGATACAGGCCAGGGGAAGGAAGTACAGGAACGCGCCGCCGTTGATGGCGGTGTCCATGCCGTAGAGCAGATGAACCGCGGGCTTCCCGCGGCGTTCATCGGAATTGTCTTCTATATCATCATGGATCAGGCTGGCGTTGTGGCAGAATTCCACCAGGGGAGTCAAGGGCAGGGCCGCGTCACCGCCGCCCAGGGCCTCGCAGATCAGGGTCATCAGCAGAGGCCGCCAGCGTTTGCCCCCCCGGTTGAGCAGGTCCCAGCCGGATTGGGTGAGGGATTCCAGCAGTTCCGGGGAAACCCGGCCCTCAAGCCCAGGAAAAACCTGCGCCGCCCAGGCCGCATCGGGGTGTTCGGGCAGCCAGCGGCCCAGTTCGGCTTCAATTTTTTCGATTTTCCGGGTATAATCATCCATAAGTCAAGGATTATATTACAAATTGCGGCTTGGTAAAAGGCACGGTGGGGGCTTGCAAAAATGGCAAATTACGAAAAACTCGATCACTGGTCGCTGAAGGCCCAAAAAGAAGGCTACCCCGCCCGCTCGGTGTATAAGCTGAAAGAAATGGACGAAAAGTTCGGCCTTTTGCCCGCGGTGCGGGGCCGGGGTAATCCCTTCCGGGTCCTGGACCTGGGGGCCGCGCCGGGGAGCTGGAGCCTCTATGCGCTCCGCAAGCTGGGAGGCGGCCTTTTTCTATCCGCGGCGGACCTTTCCCCCCTTTCCCGCCAGTACGACAAGGGTCTTTTCAGTGGGGACAATGTCTTTTTTATTCAGGGTGATATCACGGCGGCGGAAATCCGTGAGGCCCTCCTTGCCCACGGCCCCTACCAACTGGTGATGT
>BOAU01000274.1 GCA_026002025.1 Spirochaetia bacterium
CGCCATGGAACTGTCCGCCCGCAGGACCGTTTATACCCAGCTCAAGGTCCAGTATGAACTCCTCAAGGTGACCATGGCCAGTGAGAAGCCGGTGTTTCAGGTCCTGGAACTGGCGGAAGTACCGGACCAGAAATCCGGACCGAGCCGGGGGCTGATTTGTATTATTGTGACCTTCGCGGGGGCCTTCTTCTCGGTCTTCCTGGCCTTTGTCCTCAATGCCATTGAGAATATCAGAAAAGACCCGGAAGCGATGGCCAAGTTCAAAAGTAAAAAAGGAAATGAGCGTTGAAAATAAGACAATATCTTTTTTCATTGATAATTATCCTGTTTCTCACCTTCCCCTTATCCGCCCAGCAGACAGGGGCGGATGATGCCGCCGCGGCTGAAGACACCGGGCGCCTGATCCTGGCCCTCTCCACCGCCGATTATCCCGCCACACCGGGGGATGTCTATAACCTCAGCTACGCCGCCAATATGGCGGGAGGGGGAACCGCGGTCTCCGTGCCCCTGACCCTGGACGCGGGTTACCAGTTGAAGATCCAGAATATGGGGACCGTCAATGCCCGGAACAAGACCTACCTCCAGGTGCGGCGGGAAGTGGAAAGCCTGGTCTCAAAAAGTTTCCCGCTCTCAGGTCCTGCCTTTACCCTGGTCCGTCTGGGCCGTTTTAACGTGATGGTCTCAGGGGAAACCACTGTCGCGGGGAATTGGAGTGTTGACGGTTTGACCCGTGTCTCCGATCTGGTCGCCGGTATGGTGGGCCTGAGCGCCAAAGCATCTTCCCGGCGGGTAACCGTTGCCTCCGCGGCGGACAAGGCGACCACCTATGACCTGTTCCAGTTCCAGCGCTACGGGACCCTGACACAGAACCCCTATATCAAACCGGGGGACCGGGTCACCATCCTCCCCGCCGATCGGAGGGTACAGATCACCGGGCAGGTATTCCGTCCGGGAACCTACGAACTCCTGCCCGGTGAAGAGCTGGAGAGCCTGGTGGAGCACTACGCCGACGGCTTTACCCTGAACGCGAATCCCGGCCGGATCATCCTGTCGCGGGTTAGTACGGAAGCGGCGGGGGAGACGAGGATAT
>BOAU01000275.1 GCA_026002025.1 Spirochaetia bacterium
TATTAATGGAATATGATCATTTGATATGGAAAGAAGAGGGAAGCCGGGATCTGTTCAAATGCAAAATTTTCTCAATCCGGGAAAGTTCCTGCCGGTCCCCTAACAATGAACTGCGGCCCTACACGGTGATAGACGCCGCCGATTGGGCCATCATCATACCGGTCATCGAAACTGAACAGGGCAGGGAATTCGTCATGGTCAGGCAATGGCGGCACGGGTCAAAGGAACTGAGCCTGGAGTTCCCCGGCGGGGTTTTTGAGCCCGGTGAAAACGCGGAAGCAGCGGCGGGCAGGGAATTGCTGGAGGAAACCGCTTACCGGGCAGGGAAAATTCAAAAAATCGGGGAATTCAGCCCGAATCCCGCGATCATGTCAAACCGGGTCCATTTCTTCCTTGCAGAGGATCTACAGGATACCGGTGCGCAGAATCTGGATGAGGACGAGTATATTGAAGTGGAAAGGGTAAGCGCCGCAGAGGTCTTGCAGGGGATGGGAAAGCCCCCCTATGTTCATGCCCTTATGGGCTCGGCGCTGGCCCTTTATTTACAGAAAATGCCGGGAACTTAAATTAGGAGAGGATTATGGCTGATATTACCTACGATGTTTTGAAACACTTTGGTGTCATTTCGGAAGAAAGGGGCGGATGGAAAAAAGAAATCAACCTGGTCTCCTGGAATGGCAAAAACCCCAAGATCGATATCCGGGACTGGGCGCCGGGGCATGAAAAAATGGGAAAGGGCATCACCTTAACCCAGGAAGAAGCAACAGCCTTACAGGATCTGCTGGCGGTTGCCCTGGAGAAACCAGAGTAGAACTGAGGGACAGAGCTTGAAAAATCAGCGAGCTCTGTCCCTGTTTGTTTTTGGCGCCGGTTTTATTAGACTTTTTTTTGAGCTCTGTCCCCGTTACAGAAATTTATCGAATAGACGCTATGGCATCCTGGGTCATTTGGTCGCAGCGTTCGTTTAATGGATTCCCCGCATGACCCTTGACCCATTGCCAGGAAAGGGAAAGGGCTTGAGAAAGTTCATCCAGGCGCTGCCAGAGATCCCTGTTTTTCACCGGGTCCTTACCGCTGGTCCGCCAGTTAT
>BOAU01000276.1 GCA_026002025.1 Spirochaetia bacterium
TCCTGAGTTCCCGGAGCAGCGCCAGTACCCCGTGGGGTGTACAGGGGAGAAAGCCCGGCCGCCCCAGGACCATGTTCCCCACCGACACCGGGTGGAAACCATCCACATCTTTGAGTGGATCGATGGCGGTGATCACCCGTTCTTCGCTGATGTGGGCGGGCAAGGGAAGCTGCACCAAAATACCGTGGACATTTGCATCGGCGTTGAGGCGGGCAATCAGGGCCAAGAGTTCAGCCTCGGTGGTTGAAGCGGGAAGCCTGAAATCCCGGCTTGCCATTTCCGCTTCCGCCAGGGCTTTTTCTTTGGCGGTCACATAGGAAAGACTCGCCGGGTCCTCCCCTACCAGAATCACCGTCAGGCAGGGGATGATTCCCCTCGGCTTCAGGGCGCCTGAGCGCTGCTTCACCTCTTCCCGTACTTTAAGGCTTATTGCTTTTCCGTCAATGATAATCGCCGACATGAACAACTCCAAATTAAGATAACCGCAAAGGCAAAGAAGGCGAAAAAGGAAAGAAAAATTTGGCATTCCTTCTTCGACTTATTCGACTTTGTGGTTTTATTCTTCTTCCAAAGGCACAATCACCATAAACCGGCCCCGCTCTGCCCAGATGGAAAAATTACCTTCCAGAGCGACATTGCTGACCCCGGCAAATCCCCGATCCCAGCTTACACCATCCAGGGGCCATTTAAGGCCGGAACCGCTGCGGACCGGCATTTTACCGTCCAGGTTTCTGTGCCGGTGACCACGGTCTGCCCCTGCTCCAAGGCGATCAGCGACCGGGGCGCCCATAACCAGCGGGGCATTGTCCGGGCGGAACTGGAACTGGGGCCCTTCTTCTGGATAGAGGATATCATCGAAATGGTGGAAAAGGCCGCATCCAGTCCGGTTTATTCCCTTTTAAAGCGGGAAGATGAAAAATACGTTACCGAACAAGCCTATGACAATCCGAAGTTTGTTGAAGATCTGGTCAGGGATGTGTATATTCAAATCAAGGCGCTGAAGCTTTTCCCCCGTTTTTCGGTGGAGGCTGAAAATTTTGAAAGTATCCATAATCATAGCGCCTTTGCATTTGCCAGGCATGATG
>BOAU01000277.1 GCA_026002025.1 Spirochaetia bacterium
TGGCGGACAACAACGAAAGCATCTACGGCTGCGGGCTCGCCGCCTTCGACAAGCCCGAATGGGGCCGCTTTACCCAGAAGGGAAACAAACTCTATGCCCACATCTACGAGGCCCAGGCAGGGGGCCTCTGTCTGCCCAACCTGGCGGGAAAGATAGAAAAGCTCAGACTCCTTGCGGACGTCAGCGAAATCCTGCCGGCAAATTACTGGAACCTGAGCGAATACGCCCAGCACGGCTATTTCTTCCTTAATAAGAATAGCAGCGACAATTACCCCCTCCCCGACCCGACGGATACAGTGGTGGAGGTGAGCCTAACGGGCCTCACTTCCACGTAACTTCGTAACTCAGCGGCCTTTCGAGGACCAGGAGGTCCAGCAGGGGAACGTCAAAGACAGCCCGCCTGCCTGAGAATGTCCCCCCGAGGACGGCGCTGATGGGGCCGGGGAAGTCAAGGGCCGCATGGATACTGCCCCGGGATATCTCATCCGCCACGGCCTTGCCGTATACGGAGGCCACAAGACTTAAGTATTCATCCTTTGCCAGTACCTCCCCGGTGGCAAAGGGGGCCATGAGGGCGGAAAGGTAGTCGGCGATCTCCGGGGAAACAAGGGCAAGTATTTCAGGCCCGGCGTCCCGGTTCAGGCTGATGCCGAGCCTACCCCCGCCATCCGTACCGCCGGTTTTGGCCTCCTCAAAGGTGATAAATCCCCTTTTTCCCCCTGCGGGGGAGAGAAAATTTCCTATATCGGCTATTTTGATGGTCCCTTCAAGGGTAACGGGGCCGGTATTGCGGAAAAATACCGACTCCACCCCGGGGGCGGCCGCCATGGATTTGGCGATGGCCGGCCCGTTCAGGGCAAATTCCTTGCCCACGGCCCCCGACAGGGTGCGGAGTAATGCCGCCATCCGGTCTCCCAGGGAGGCGGAAACCGCGAATTCCCCGCTGCCCCCCGTATCAAGCCGGCCGGTAATATTGGCGGTACAGGAAGGAAAGGCAAGAATGACCGTGACAAAAAAAAAGATTGAAAAAATTCCCCTTTTCAAATAAAACATGATAGGATAATAACAAGAGTATTCATT
>BOAU01000278.1 GCA_026002025.1 Spirochaetia bacterium
TGATCCAACGCACAGTACCGGTATTGGCCGGAGACAGAGCGGATACATTGGCGGAACGGATACACAGGGAAGAACACATTGCCATTGTGGATGCGGCGATCATGATGATAAAGGAGAAACCATGAAAAAGCGGGCGCTCATCAGCGTATTTAACAAGGACGGCATTCTGGAACTGGCTTCCTTTCTTGCAGGGGCAGGCTGGGAAATTCTTTCCACCGGGGGAACCTCGAAGCATTTGCAGGACTCGAACCATGGGTTCGGCAGTATTCCTGTCACCGATGTAACTGAAGTTACCGGTTTTCCTGAATGCCTTGACGGCCGGGTCAAAACCCTGCATCCTGCGGTACATGCGGGACTCCTTGCGCGGCGGGATGTTCCCTCCCATATGGAAACTTTGAAAAAGCTCAATCTTTCCACAATAGATTTGGTGTGCGTCAACCTCTATCCTTTTTTTGAAAAGGTCCAGGCGGGGCTTTCCCTTGAAGAAACCGTGGAGTTCATTGACATCGGCGGCCCCACCATGCTCCGCTCCGCCGCAAAAAATTACCGTGACGTGATCGTCCTTACCGACCCCGCCGATTACGCTGAAACCATTGCGGGGATTAAGGCCGACAGTATCCCTGTGGAATTCAAAAAGCGGCTTGCCGGTAAGGTCTTCGATCTTACTTCCGCCTATGATGCTGCCATTGCCCGTTATTTGCTTGACGAAGAATACCCCGAATACTGGCCCCTTTCGCTGAAAAAAGCCCAAAGCCTGCGTTACGGCGAGAACGGACACCAGTCCGCGGCGCTTTATGTAAACACCGATAAACCGGGGGCGCTTGGAAACATGGAACAGCTCCACGGAAAAGAGCTGGGGTACAACAATATCCGCGATCTGGATCTGGCATGGAAGGCGGCCTGCGCCTTCGGCCTTGAATCCGCCGGGGCGCCGCCTATCGGTGAAGATGACATTAAGGCCCTGGGGCTTAGTACTGCTGCGGGGAAAAAACAGATCTGCTGTGTGGCGGTCAAGCACAACACCCCCTGCGGTATCGCCCTGGGGGACACCCTTCTTGAGGCTTATGAAAAGACCTTTG
>BOAU01000279.1 GCA_026002025.1 Spirochaetia bacterium
GCGCTCACCTGGCCCTGTGTCCCCGGCATGGGAACTTTCACGGTCCCCTCCGCAATGGCCTTGCCGTTCTCATCGAACCGCACCAGGCTGGACCTGAGGTTGGTCCCCCCCGCGTCCAGTGCCAGCACGGTCTTCCCCGCCGGCACATGGGAAACCGGGCTTATATAAGAAGGAATCATCGCCAGGCTGGAACTCTGGCCCCGCAGCCCCCGCTCCATGTGGTTCAGCACATCGGCCATCAGGGAGACCGGGTCCAGGTTGTCATAATGAAAGCCGTAAAAATGGGCAAATTCGGAAATTTCGTTAGGATTAAAGGATGAATTCATGGGTTTACCTCGGTATAAAAGAATCTTAAGGATATTATGCCCCTGAAAAGCCCTTTTCGCAAGCCCCGCGCCGGGTTCCGCAATGCAGTCCCCTTCATTATGGATTTATACCTGCCGATACTCTAATAGAGGCCGCAGGCCATCCTAAGGAGTGGAGATGTCAAAAAAATACCTTGTGTATATCGGGTCCGATCTGGATGATCTGAAAAATGAACGCAGGGAACTGCCCCGGCTCGTTATGGAAATGGGGCATATCCCGGTCTCGGTAGACGAAAACAGCCCCGCCCTGGTGAACAAAATTATCGGGGAATGTGATTATTTTATCGCCCTTATTGCCCACCGGTACTGTGAGGCCCTGGAAAATGAATACACCCAGGCAATAAAGTGCGACATTCCGGTTATCTCCCTTATTATTGATGAAAAGGCCCGGTGGAAGGGGACCAGGAAGGAAACGGACCCGGCGCTTATCCGCCGCCTGGATGATTTTAAGGCAAAGATACGACGAGGCCGCCATGAAACATGGCTTAATACAACGGAACTGCGGCAAAAGGCCCAGAATCTTCTGATTCAAACGATAAACCTTGATCCAAAGCCGGGCTGGGTTCCGGCAACACAGGCGGCGGACCCGGCGGTGGCAAATGAACTTGCCCGGCTCTCCGGTGAAAACGGGGAACTCAAACAGCGGCTCGCGCTGGGAAACGGGGAATTAAAGACCCGCCTGGGGGAACAGCTCAAACACGCCCTCAA
>BOAU01000280.1 GCA_026002025.1 Spirochaetia bacterium
TCATCAAAAACCTGAATTTACGACAGCCCATCTACCAGAAAACCGCCTCCTACGGCCACTTCGGCCGCTCGGAGTTCCCATGGGAAAAGACGGACAAGGTGGAAGAGCTGAAGAAAGCGGTTAACTGACAGGCACTATGAAAAACTGAAAAGTATAAAAGCGGGAAAAGCCGCGCGGACGATTCGTAACGGATGTCTGTGCGGCTTTTCTTTATTTTTCGTTTACAACCGTGGCGGCCAGGGCTCCAAAGAATTCCCGCTTGTCGCCGTATATATCAGCATATTTTCGGATTTTTTCCATGCGTGCATATACATATATTCCAATAATGACATCATGTTCTATAATAACCTTATGGACATTTTCCTGCTGCGCCAATCCATCCATACCTCTGCTGAAGCAGCCTTCTCCCGCTCAGGCGGACCGGGAGGGCAGAATGTCAACAAGGTAAATACCAAGGTGCAGCTGTGGCTCGCTTTGGGCGATCTGGCGGGACTTTCGGAAATAGAGCTTACCCGTGTACGGGAAGTTCTTGCAAACCGCATCACTACCGGGGATGAACTCGTTATTGATTCCAGCGAGGAGCGGTCCCAGCGGACTAATCTGGAACGGGCCTATTCCCGGATGGAGGCCCTTATTGCCGCCGCCGCGCGGCTCCCCAAGCACCGCAGGCCTACCAAGCCTTCGCGGGCAAGCCGGGAAAAACGGCTACAAACCAAGCATATCCATAGCCAGAAAAAGGCGGGGCGGAAGATCCGGCCCACGGAGGATTAGGAAAAGTTTCACGTGAAACTTTTCCTGTCCGGGGCATACGGCCTTAATCAACATATCCCGCCGCAAGCAACCTCTAATGTTTCACGTGAAACATTTATTCCGCAGTGTACACCAGGACGGCTTCGCGGCCGTCCTCATTTTTGGTAAAGAGCTCAAGATTCCCCTTGCTGATATTCCAGCGGTAGGTGTTTTGCAGATAGGCGAAGTATTCGTGTTCCTTGAGACCTTCCGGCTCGCGGAAGGCGGCCATGAGGGTTGCGGCGATATTTTTTATCTTCAGCGATTGACCCTCGCC
>BOAU01000281.1 GCA_026002025.1 Spirochaetia bacterium
TATCAAATCCTGCATTGACATCAAGATCGCCGGTAATAATTTTGGTAAAGGTCACAAGCTGCTCATCTTTAATTTGCTGCCAATGATCCTGCATATAGGTAGATGGTGCTCCATAATATGCATCCCAGAAATACTGATCCTTCTCAATTATATCCTTGAGAAGATAAAAAGCAGCATGGGGATAATTGGGACCGAGCATACGTTCCCATGCATAAGCTGCTTCGGGCCTAATCAGGTTGTCATACCAGGCCCTGGCGCCAGGAGGTATAAGACTCTGATCCCAATTGGCTTCCCAGGATTTCCTTAAGCCCTCAAAGCTCTTATAATTTTCCCATGGGGAATCTACCTTGACGAATTGTGCATAATTAGTGGGGTTTTGGGAGCCGCTGAAAGATTCAAATATCCACCAACTTGAATCTTTTTCTTCGTACATAAAGCTGTACAAAGTCTGCATTTTATAGGCGATCTCAGGGTTTTCAAATTTTTTGTTTACTACAAGCCAGCCGCCGCCGAGACTAGGCGCCAAGGGTGATTTTACAGGCTTTCCGTCAACAGTCGGTAACGCTATAGTATAGAAATCAGCTTTTGGATCAAGGTTAACAGCATCATTGTAATTGGTAACCTCCCAATGTCCTGCATATACAAAGCCTGCTTTTCCGTTTATAAGAGATTCATTCCTCTTCTTGCCGGCAACAAATTCCTTATCAATTAAACCTCTTTTATATAGATCCGCCAGCCACGCAAGGGCTTTTTTATTGTTTTCATCAACCCCGCCCCAGACAAGTGTTCCATTTTTATTAGTCCAATATTCAGGATAAGCGTTGAAAGCAGTAAAAACTCCCCTTGCTCCATAGAAAATATCATTACCAAGGGCCAATCCAAAAGTATCCTTTACGCCATTTTTGTCAAAATCAGCGTCTGAGAAAGCTATCATTACTTTAAGCAGATCATCCATAGTTTTTGGCGGCTGAAGATTAAGAGCGGTAAGCCAATCGCCGCGTACCCAAAGATAAGATACATGATCCGTAGCGGGGTAAGTTAGGGGAAGACCA
>BOAU01000282.1 GCA_026002025.1 Spirochaetia bacterium
GGCTGCGGGCGGGCGCTTCGATAATCCCGCCTTTAATTTCCGCAATACCGAATATTACGCTTCCTATGTGGCATCAACTTATAAAAATCTTTATGACCTGGCGGCGGAATTAAAAATGGACATCCGCCCTCTGGCCTGGGCCTTTATGTTTGAGGGTGAACGCTGTTTTGAAGGAACCCGTACCTTCTCAACCCAGGGTATTGATAAGGCGGTGTTCAATATTTTTAAATTGTATGCGAAACTCGGCGGCCAACTGGTAAGCCTGAATTCTTCATGGAGGCAGAACCCGGAGAAGTACCAGGACTACTGGGG
The DNA here is from genome assembly GCA_026002025.1 of Spirochaetia bacterium. Next base: position 313 of record BOAU01000282.1, read on the forward strand.
AAAAGACGCTGGCGCTGAAATTGACGGCTGGGCAACTCTTACAGGAACAAAATCCCTTGAGGCATTGGTGTACTGCCACGAAGATACCTGGGATACGGAAGATGTTTACCCGGTAGAATTCTCCGCGGAGCAGATTCCATTCAAAGGACCCTATAAGATCACCCACTACCGGATCGACAGGGATCATTCCAATGCCTATGCGGAATGGGTGCGGCAGAACAGGCCGGATTACCCCGAGGGGGGCCGGTATGAAGCGATTAAAGCGCGGGATGGGCTTGAGCTTGCGGAGCCGGTACGCACGGTGATTCCCATTGACGGCAAAGTAAAGCTGTCATTTGAACTGCCGGTAAAGAGTGTTTCACTCATCATTATTGAACCGGCAGTGTAACTCGTTTTTTTGAGGATGCCGGCATCGACCTTATCGTGCCGGCCTGTTCTACTGCTGGAGCAGATGTAAGCCCTTAAACAGTCTTTGCTGAAAACCGGCATGTTGTTTGATCCCATGGTCCATTCAATCCCTTCGCGGCCCCAGTTGGCAAGACGCGACCCTTCCAGGGTCCACATAAACTCCATAAATTTAATCGCCGCTTCCGGATTCTTGGATTTTTTGGTGATTGCTACACCGGCCCACCCGGTGCTGGAGCGGTAATATCTTGATCGCGGACTTAAAACCAGAGCATTTGACGAATATGCCGTGGGCACCACCTTTTTGACTTGTTCCCCGGCGGAGTA
>BOAU01000283.1 GCA_026002025.1 Spirochaetia bacterium
AAGCCGCTATTTGCGCCCAGCGCCATTTGCGAAAAATATAAAACAGCAGCCCCATTAAAACCATGCCAACTCCGCCCTCAATAAAAATGATGTTGGGTATTAATAGTGGTAAGATAAATACTATTTGTTTTACAATCGGCGAAGAAAAGTCAACATTCACAGCCATTAAAAACGGAATGGCAATCAATATCGGCGCAAGAAATAACGCAATTGCCCCAATAATTTTTCCCGCTTTTCGGTTTTTAACGCCATCCACAAATACATCGCAGAAAAGCATATAAAGTGCGGTAACGAAAAATGTTGCAAACGCATTATTCATCAACACAATATTTTCGTTCGGTAATGCCGTGTCTAATATCCGGCTTAATATTGTTACCGCCCACGAACCATAAAGCAGCCTTAAAAGGTATTTCTTGCGGTTTTTCGTGTAATGCCAGCTATCGGCAGCCGCGAACAGAAACAAAGCGAATACCGGCCGGCCAAGCCATGTGAGCCAGAGCGGGGCGCCCACAGGCTCAAACATTTGATGAATGTGGTCGAAAACCATTAAAACTATTGCAATAATCTTAATGGTTGTTGCGTTCATTGCAATTTTTCTCATCACAGGCTCACGCCGTTCTTCCGCCCTTCCGCCATGGCCTTTGCGGCGGCATAGGCGGCCTGCTTTTTATAGTCGTTGTTCCAGCGGTTGATGCTGATGTAATCGAAGATCACAGCCCCTGTGTGACGGGTGAAGCGGTCCATCTGTTCCAGAGCGGTGAGGGCGCCGTTACCCGAACCGCCGGGGGATGCGATGAGCAGGACCTGTTTGCCCGACAAAATCCGGGCCGGGCCGTTCGCTCCGGCAAAGAGGGCTGCCTCACAGCGGCGCAGGCGGTCGAAGAAACTTTTAAGGCTCTCGGCCATTTCGCCCCAGTATACGGGGGTGATGAAGCAGAAGGCATCGGCTTTTTGGATCGCCTCCTGGGCGGCGTTGAAGCCGTCTGCGCCGAATGCGCAGCGATGCTGTTCGCGGCAGGTTCCCCAGCCGTCGCCGCAGACA
>BOAU01000284.1 GCA_026002025.1 Spirochaetia bacterium
CGTTGAGGAGGCCTACCGGGAAGCGGAGGTGCCCTTAAAGATCTTTATGTTCCGCCAGATGAGGAGCGAATCCGGGAGAAAGAACATCGAGCTCTTTATGAACATGCGCGGCCAGCAGGAGCACTTCCCGGATTCCCCCCTGCAGGAGGGCGGTAATATCACCGATACTCACTGGTCACCCCTAGCCCAGCACAAAAGAACGGACCAGCTGATCCGTCAAAAGCCCCCACCCGTCCACAAGGATGAACAGGATGAGCTTGAAGGGCATGGATATCATCACCGGAGGGAGCATGATCATACCCATGGACATGAGGGCGCTTGCCACTACCATGTCAATAACGATAAAGGGAATAAACAGCAGTATCCCTATCTTAAAGGCTACCGTGAGTTCGTTCAGGATAAAGGCGGGGATAAGCACATAAGTGGGGATATCATAGAGATCGTTCTCCGGCCGATCGAGGCCGCGCATGTTCATAAAGAGCTCGATGTTCTTTCTCCCGGATTCGCTCCTCATCTGGCGGAACATAAAGATCTTTAAGGGCACCTCCGCTTCCCGGTAGGCCTCCTCAACGGAAATATTGCCCTCCGCCAGGGGCTGCAGACTGTTGTTATAGATGGTCTCAAAGGTGGGCCACATGATAAAGACGGTCATAAAAAGGGCGATCCCCATGAGCACCTGGTTCGGGGGCGCCTGCTGGAGGGAAAGGGCCCGTTTGATAAAGTCCAGGACAATGGAAATGCGGAGGAAACTGGTCATCAAAATGATAAAACTGGGGGCCAGTGACAATACGGTGAGAAGAAGCAGCAGCTGGAGGGAAAAGGCCACCTCCTGCCCGGTTTCGGGGTTCCGCACCGCCAGATCGACAAAGGGAATCACCGGCGTTGTGGGCGTGGGGATATTCATGGTCCCCTGGGTGGAGAGGTCCGGGAAAGGCAAGGTCTGGGCTTCCGCTGAAACCGGAATAAAAACGAGGAATCCTGATACGATAAGGGCGGCAAACAGCGGGGACTTTTTCATGCTACAGCCCCTTAAGCCGTTC
>BOAU01000285.1 GCA_026002025.1 Spirochaetia bacterium
GGAAGATGTGTACCTGGACCGCCGGCTGGACCACCGATCGGAATTTCTGAACCGTATCGCGGTAAAGGTAACATCTGTAGAAAATGGCCAAGCCCGCCACGAGGCGGTTTTTCAGACATCGGAACGGGCGGTGGGGGGCTTTCTTGAGGATCAGCCCATGCTCCTCCCCGATCGGGGTTCGAGTTTTCAGTGGGCCGAGGAGTACGAGTCCATTTTCGACCGGGATGCCCTGGGCCATATCGGTATTGATAAGAAGTACTTTATGCCGGTGGTGCGGGATGTGCCGGTCTTTCCCCACCGGGATCTGAAGCCCGGGGACACCTGGACCGCCGAAGGCCACGAGATGCACGATTTCCGGGAAGGTTTCGGCATTGCAGATCCCTACCGCATTCCCTTCATCGCAAATTATGAATACCTGGGCAGCAGGACCTGGCAGGACAGGGCATATCCGGCCTTTTCCGTGTCCTACCGTATTTCCAGCGAGCCCCCGGCAGTGCCGGGCCGACTCTGGCCCCGCAAAATTACCGGGGCCTCGGACCAGATCGTTTACTGGGATTTTGACTTGGGCCAGCCTGCGGCCTACGAAGAAAGTTTCAGGATGATCTTTGAATTATCCGACGGCAGTACCGTGGAATACCGGGGGACCGCCCAGGCGGAGATCATCGAATCGGAGCGGATGGACAAGAAAAGTCTTGTCGAAGAGATCACCGACGAAATCAGGCGGCTGGGCCTTGGGGACACCTCGGTGCGGGTGGCGGAGGAGGGGATCGTCATCGGCCTTGATAACATACAGTTCCAGCCCGATTCGGCGGTGCTTTTGCCGAGCGAGCAGGAAAAGCTGGACAAAATCGGTGAAATCCTCCGCAAGTACCCGGATCGGGACATCCTGGTGGGGGGCCATGTCGCGCCGGGGCGATGATCAGGGTAGGCTCATTAACAAGAAGGCCCTGTTCTTTTAAACGCAGTATTACTGCGATTGACTGGATTGTTTTTCCCAAACCCATATCATCGGCAAGGATACAGCCGAAACCC
>BOAU01000286.1 GCA_026002025.1 Spirochaetia bacterium
GGATTGCCCTGCTGGTAAATGTGCTGAACATCGCCGGCAACGCCTTCTTCATTTTTGTGCTCCGCATGGGGGTCGCCGGGGCGGCAATTTCTACGCTGATAAGCCGCACCGCCGCGGCGGTCATCACCCTGGTGCTGCTCCATAAGGGGCACGGGCGGCCCATCTACATCCAGGGGCTTTTAAAGATACGCTTTGCCCGGTCCATGCTGCGCAATATCCTCAATGTGGGAATTCCCAGCGGGCTGGAAAGTTCCGCGGGGGCTTCCTTAGATTAATGAAGGAATATCAGTCGTCTATCACCTTCATGGTCTGCCACTTGCCGCTCATCCAGCGGCGGGTGTAGCAGCCGCCCCGGACAATCCAGTCCGCAACCATGGCGATCCAAATTCCCATCACGCCGGCATGAAGGGTATAGGCGGTAAAGTAGGAGCCGATTACCCGCACCAGCCACATTGATATGACCGCGGCGATCATCACATAGCGGGCGTCCCCGGCGGCCCGCAGGCTGTTGGGCATGGAGAAGCTCAGGGGCCAGAAGATGGGGGATGCGATGCAGAGGAAGTAGGTGAATTGCTTTGCCATGTCGTGGGCCTCGGCGCTCAGGTGGAAAATTCCCAGCAGGGGATCGATAAAAATGGCAATGGCCGCGCTGATAATGGAGACAATGCCGATGATGAGCAGCATCAGGCGGCGGGTGAAATATTTCGCGCCCTCGTAATCCTTTGCCCCCACGCACTGGCCCACGATGGTCAGCATCCCGATGCCGATGGCGGTGCCTGCCATGTTGGCGAATGAGTTGATCAGCCCCGTGATGGCGTTTGCCGCCAGGGCCGCTGTGCCGAAGCTGGTGGCGATCCGGGAAACGAGGATCTTCCCCAGCTGAAACATGGAGCTTTCGATCCCGCTGGGGATTCCCACCTTGAGGATGCTGCGGATCATGTGGGGCACCAGGCGGACATGGAAGATCCCCGTCAATGATATGGGCCCCCGGCGGAGGCGCATCAAAAGAACCGTCAGGATCACCGCCGAGA
>BOAU01000287.1 GCA_026002025.1 Spirochaetia bacterium
CCGAAGCCTGCACGGCTTGGCCGGACGGGATTCGGGACGGCTGCCATTACCATGAGTACCCCGGTGCCCCCTCAGTATGCGATGCCATGGTGGGCGGGATTGGGCATCTTGCCTACGATATGCGGAAATGGCTGGACCCTTCCTTAACGGTGAAGGAATCCTTTATCCGCGCCGCCATGGCCCATGCGGTGCTCAAGGAGAAGATCGTGGCGGAGGCCTCCGGGGCGGTGCCGATTGCCGCCATGCTACAATACGGGGATGAGATTCCAGGGAAGAATATTGCCCTTCTGATAAGCGGTGGTAATGTGGATACCGATCTGTTGATCGATATAATATCTTCAATGAAGTAAAAGGAGAGTAGTTATGAAAAAGGGATTTTTGGTTTTGATTGCGGCGGTGATGGTTTTCGGCATGGCTTCCCGTGGGGCGGCCTGTGGGGCACAGAAGGAGCAGAAGGCAAAGACCACGCTGAATGTGGGCACTTCCGCCGATTACCCCCCTTACGAGTTTATCATCCTGGACAGCGCCGGGCAGAAGCAGTATGCGGGCATCGACATCTCCCTGGCGGAACAGCTTGCCGGGGACCTCGGGCTCAAGCTTGAAATCGTCAACATGAGTTTTGATAACCTCATGGCTTCCCTGCAAAAGGGTGAAATCGATGTGGTTCTTGCGGCCATCGAAATAAACGAGGAGCGGTCCAATGTGGCCAGCTTCTCCGACCCCTATTACCTGGATTTGCCCCCGATGATTCTGGTGCGCTCTGCGGACGCGGCGGGCTTTACCTCGCTGGAAAGCTTTAACAACAAGACCGTGGGCGCCCAGATGGGTACCACCAAGGCGGAACTGGTTAATGAAAAACTGCCCAACGCATCCCTGCTTGCGGTATCATCCGTCACCGACCTGGTAAATAATCTGGTCTACAACAAATGCGACGCCATTGTTCTTGACGCCGCCGTGGCCCAGCAATACGCGGACAAGAATGACGGTCTGGTGGTGGCCGATGTGGCTATCGGGATAACCGCTCCCT
>BOAU01000288.1 GCA_026002025.1 Spirochaetia bacterium
TGCCTTTTCCACCGTATTCCTGTCGCTTAAGAGTTGGCGATTATCGGGAAATTCCGCGAGTCCTTCCCGAAGAATCGAATTCGCTTCATCGTAGTTTTTCCGGTTAAAGGCCGCGGCAAAGCGGTTGTGAAAATCCACCGCCCGATTTGATTTGAAGGTACGAATTTCCTGTTCCAGCCGGGGGTCCGGCCCGTAGCGGGCAACGGATGCCTCAAGCCAGGCGATGGCCGCAAGCCAGTCGCGGCCTGGGGCGGCGCTTAACAGGCTTGCGGTTTTAAGGATCACAAAATTCCGCAGTTCCTTTGCCCGATCCGGGGGCAGCCGCTTCTCCGCTTCCGCCTGATCCAGACTGGCAAGGATGGGTTCGGCCTGATCCGCCCGGCTTATCTTATTTGCCATTTCCGTAAGCTCCGTGTCGGCGGCCATAAGGTCCAGACGGCTGTAGTTTTCCGGGCTCAGCAGGGCGGCGTTGGCCGCAAGAAAGGCCCGCGCCTCGGAACTGCGGCCCCCGCGGGAAAGCTTGACCATGCGGTTGTTCGCCTCGGTAAAGATGAATTCCTGCCACCGTATTTCATCGGGATATTTCCCGCTCGCCAAAGCCGCCCAGCGGAGTCCGTCATCTTCCTTTCCTCCATTGATCAATGAAACGCCGTAATTGAGAAGCCGGTCCACAAGGTCCTTTTCAGGGTCCGCAAAAAGGGGAGAGGAAACCCCGTCTTGCCGGCCCGCAAGGAGGCACGCCCGGTTCACCGCCAGGGGGACCGCCTCGGCATAACGGCTGCGGCCTTCAAGATCGGCGATCCGGTTGGAAAGGATCAGGGAAACAAGCTCAAGGGCGTTGATGGTGGTCCGGTCCCGGTAGTTCCGGGCGGGCACATAGGCAAAGCCCGTGAGTTTGCCGAAGTCATCATGAAAATTCCGGCGGTTCCCCGGGTCAAAGCCGTAGGGATTGGTGGTTTCCACATCAATGGCTTCGTCACCGGCGTACACCGTGATAAAGGCGTGGTCCTTGGTCATCACCCCC
>BOAU01000289.1 GCA_026002025.1 Spirochaetia bacterium
CAAGGTTGAGCCCTATACCTACACCCACCAGCGGCGCAATGATTTGCCATGGTACGGTGAAAATTATATGGAAACAAACTATGTGAATAACGGACGCAGCCTCGGCTATTATCTGCCGCCGAATTCAGATGAGGTACTTTTCCGCTTTGAAACACAGCCGGCCCTTTCAACCGAAGTACACTTCCAATATCAGATGATACGCCACGGCGCGGACTTCGGTCCCCATGCGGTGGACGGCAGCTCCTATTGGTCGGAACTTGATCCGAAGGGGAGAAGCGACAAACAAACGCTCAGGAAATCTTTTTTGGAAGACGGCGCATACCAATGGCAGCATGTCCTAAAGGCCGGGGGCACATACCGCTTTGCCAGGGCGCCGGTGTCTCTATTCGGTGAGGCCGGTGTTGTATTTTCATACTTTACCGACATTGACACGGGCGGCAAACCCTATACGGAATGGGCAGGAAGGGCGCACACCGCTTCCATTGTGGATACATCCGTTTACCCCAAGACAACGACATTTATTGTCACGCTGGGGGTAAGGATCTTTCCATGATCATCACCATCGGCTGCCGCCTTCCCGGCGCAGGCGGGTCCCGGGGAATCTTGCAAAATTTCCCATTGTCCCGCATGATACAAGGATGACCTTAAACGAATTTGATATCTGGTACCATTCCAGATATCACCGGACCAGTTCCGCCCTCACCGCCACCGCCATGGTTCTAGCTGATTTTTTTGGGGTGATGCTTTCCTTCGGCGTTGGGTTCTTTATAGTCAACCTCTACGATTTGAGCGCAATTAACTTTAAATCCTTTGTTACCTATTGGCCCTACCTGCCGCTGTTTATTGTGGTGTTTTGGATAGCCCATCTGTACCCCGGGGTATCCCAGGCGCCGGCGGATGAACTGCGGCATTTCTGTATCTGTTCCCTTATGGTCCATGGGGGAATCATTATTTCCCGGTATATTGAAGACGGGGAATTTGATCCTATTTCCATAGCTTTTATCGTCAGTCTTGCC
>BOAU01000290.1 GCA_026002025.1 Spirochaetia bacterium
CCCGAAGCCGGTGTCCACCACTACCGTGTGCCCGCCGCCCCGGACCAGGAAGGTGTTAACCTCCGACTGGTAGGTCCCGTCGGGAAAATATTCCGCAAGCCGCTCAGGACTCACCCCCAAAAGAATGGATGGCCGCCCGGTGCTCCGGGTTTCCACCAGCATGTTCACCTCAAAGCCGCCGGTTTTCCAGGTAAAAACCGCCGGGTCTGCCGCAAATACGTTTACCGCCATGGAAGCCAAAAGAAATCCCCCCGCTATGCCTCTTTTCATATACACCCCTTTCATTGCTTTTGATAAGCAATTATAGTTTTTTTGTCATTAATGGTATATATTCCTTTATAGAGAGCCAAGGGGAATTCACCATGAAAAAATATTATTCGGCATTTCTTGTCATGGCCGGAACAGTAATGCTGTTGGCGGCCTGTAATCTTGCCGCACCTGAATCAGTCAAAATCAAGGGGAATCCGGGCTTATATATCCCCCTGGGAAGCCCCTTTGTGGATAAGGATGGGAACCTGGACCCTGAAAAATCCCTGGGGCATTTTCTTAGCCGCGCCGAGATAGAAAAAATGATGAGGGGCGGCGATGAGACTATGGTTCTTGCGGAACTTGAAGGGCCGGACAGCGATCCCCTGACCTATGTAACGCTTTATCCCGGATGGCATTCAGCAGATCATCGTCTTCGCCCGTTCTGCCGAAAAGATCGCCATCCCCTATATCATCCGGAAAGGCCTTGAATTTGAGTTTCGCATAATCCCCTTTCTTATAACCGTTTGGCAATTTTTTAAGAGCCGGATCATTATCAATATTCGGCGTCGTATCAACCTTGAATTTTAAGGGGAGTTTGATGATCATATTTATGGAAATGCCGGGCCCGGCCAGAAGTGGGTCAAATTCAAACTCGCAATTCAGGGTGATTGGGGCGCCTGAATTAAATAAATCGGTAAGGTTTATTGGCTCATCCAGACTCTGCGGTTCCGGGGAAAAACCGGGAACCCTAATATCCGGTGTGGGT
>BOAU01000291.1 GCA_026002025.1 Spirochaetia bacterium
GGGACGAGGAACTGGTCCGGTTGAGGAAACGGGTAGCCGAGCTTGAAGAGGTAAACGAAATCCTAAAAAAAGCGGCGGTCATCTTTGCGAAAGCGCCCCTCCGATAATGGTGTATATGTTTATGCTGAATAACAAAGACCGATACACCGTTACAGAGATGACCAGGCTGTTCGGAGTGAGCCGGAGTGCCTATTACCGGTGGGTAAAAAAGGGGATATCAGATAGGCGGGAACGCTCGGACGCGGCCCTTGCGGCGATCCTGCGGGCCATCCAGCAGGAGCATCACGGGAGATACGGGGCGCCACGGATACAGGCGGAACTGCGGAAGGAATACGGACTGTGGGTAAGCCGGAAACGGATAGCGAAACTGCTCAAAAAGCACGGTTTAAACGCGAAAATGCGGCGGAAGTTCATTCCGACCACCAATTCGAACCACGGACTTCCGGTGTGCGAAAACATCCTGAACAGGGATTTTCATGCAACAGAGCCCGGCGAGAAATGGGTTTCGGATATAACTTATCTGCGCACCGCCGAAGGCTGGCTGTATCTGGCGATGGTCCTGGACCTGTTTGACCGGAAAGTAATCGGCTGGGCCTTCAGCGGCGACATGACGGCGGAGCATACCACCGTTCCGGCGTTTACCATGGCCTGCATGAACCGCCGCCCGCGGACCGGTTTGATTTTTCATTCCGACCGGGGTGTGCAATACTGCGCTGCGTCATTCAGAAACAAACTGAACGACGGAGGAGCGGCGGTCAGACAAAGCATGAGCCGGAAAGGGAACTGCTGGGACAACGCCTGCGCGGAGACTTTTTTCAAAACCCTCAAAAGCGAACTTGACACGCTGGACGGGAAGCAACCAGCATTGGAAGTACAACAATCGGTGTTTGAATACATTGAGACCTACTACAACCGGAAACGGCTGCATTCGGCTCTTGACTATTCGACACCGGCTGCGGCATTATGTTCAAAGGTGGCTTAACCAACTGTCCACCCAACCGGGGCAATTCCA
>BOAU01000292.1 GCA_026002025.1 Spirochaetia bacterium
ATATTGTGTACAGTTTGCTGGACCCGCGGATATCATACAAATAGTTGTTTACGCCATTAAAACGGCGTAAACAACCACGGTAGGTGGTATTGCCTAAAATTTGTCTTTGTAATATAATACAAATTGTTTATTAAGATGGAGGTAAGATATGAGCTTGGAAGAAGACATTGAAAATTATATAGATACAATTTATGAAGAGTTAAAGGCAAGTATTGAAGGTACACAGTTGTGTGATACAGAAGGGCCATTTGGACCAACTGGTTATCAAACAAGATTTATTTCTGAATATGATACAAAGGAAAAACGTCAATTATATCTGCTTCATTTATATTATGCTTATGTACTTGAATATTATTTCATTTTCAAAAAACTTATAAATGAATCTTCAGAATTTAAAATGCTTGAAAAAGCACGGCTACTATCATTTGGTTGCGGAGCAGGAATAGACTTGTATGGACTGCAGGTTGCTATCCAGGATGCCAAATTGAGTATGCCTATATTTTATGATGGTTTTGATATACAAAATTGGGAATATCGCCCTAGTGGTAATAATATTTCATACCAGAAAATTAATATTGGTAAAATAAAACCGTCACAAATGGAGAAAGGAAACATTTTATATTTTCAAAGGACACTAGATGTTTTTTCTGATCCAGATTTTGAATGTTTTATTGATTCTATTAAACATACATCATGGAATGAAAATAATTTGTTTATAATCGCATCATTTGTTCGTAATAATACCATACAGATAAGCAGGTATAATGAAGTGTGTGATAATATTATTAGTAATGGATTTACTTCTATTAAAACAATTAATGTTGAGCATAGCAAAATTCAAGAAAAGGGATTAATAGATCTTTTTGAAAAAATACAAGCACCCAAAAAAATTAAAGGCAGATGGTGTGAAGTTGCAAATTTGTCGTATAAACTTTGTAATATTGACCCCAAACCGAATGAAAATGATTTTTGTATAGAGAAAAATTGTCATAAACCATATTTTCCAATAA
>BOAU01000293.1 GCA_026002025.1 Spirochaetia bacterium
TAGTATTACTAATGAGGATCGGTTTATCGCAGTCCTCCGCATCGGTGGCAAAACAAATGCCGAGTTCCGCAAAAAGTTCCCGCCCAAAGCCGAGCCGGGCCGGTGAATCGTGGTTACCGGGGATGATCAGAATTTCCAGATCGCTCCGCGCTGTTTTTACTTTGGCAAGGAAAGCACCGAACAGTTTTACTGCGTCCGGGGACGGAATGGACCGGTCATACACATCACCTGCAATGACCAGGGCGCGGTATGATTTGTCTTCGAGGATAAGGGAGAGTTCATCCAGCATGAATTGCTGATCCTCAATGAGGGATCGATCGTGAAAAATTTTCCCCAGATGAAGGTCCGCGGTGTGGAGGAATTTTATCATTATGATTAAAGGGGCAGGGCTTGCGGTTTTCCGCTGCGGGCGCTGCGGTATATCCCCTCGACAATTTCCACGGACTTTCTGCCTTCCTGTCCGTCGATTTCAAAGGGCCTGTCATTTTGCACCGCATCGACAAAGGCCTCAAAAAGATAGCGGTGGTTGCGGTAGTCAATGGCCGACGGGTCCGATGCGCCCCCTGCGATCGGGCTGTCCGGTTTTTTTTGATACAGCCCCCTGATCTCTTCATCCTCAGGCCGTTCTTCATCAAACTGCCAGGCGGTGATATTTTCTTCTTCCATGATGATGGAGCCCTTGGAGCCGCAGATTTCAATCTTTTTAAGAAATCCCGGATAAGCGCAGGTGGTCGCCTCTATGGTTCCCATGGCGCCGTTGGCAAATTGAAGGACCGCGGCAAGGGTGTCTTCCACTTCGATCCGCTCATGGGCAAGGATGGCGCTGCGGGAAAAAACTTCGGTCACGTCTCCCATAAACCACTGGAGCAGATCCACCGCGTGAATCCCCTGACTCATCAATGCGCCGCCTTCGCCCACCGTGGCAATACCGGTGCTGGCGCCGTTGAAGCCGAACCAGCCGAACCAGAGCAGGAACACACCGAGACAGGCGTAGGGGATGTTATGGCCGG
>BOAU01000294.1 GCA_026002025.1 Spirochaetia bacterium
AACTGCCCCTGTACCTGGGCGGTCTGCACTTCCAGGGCGCGGATTCTCATGCGGTAGTTGTCGCCTACCTTGCTTATCGCGCCGGACACAATGGTTTGCGCACCGACCATCTTTCCTATTTCCTGGGCGGAATTGTCGTCCACTTCGCCGGCCCACTGAAAGTTCAATTCCGAACGGATCGCGTCAAGCTGCTGGCGATCCACCACGGCAAAATTCCGGTCGTTCACGGCGTTGGCGATGAGTTCGTCAATGATATAATCCGAGAGGGCCGCCGAATCGGACTGGACGTTGAGAATGACGATCTTGTTTCCCCCCGGCACGTTGCTGTCCAGGTAGTCCGAAGCCTCGCGGATCGCGGCGTCCAGTTCATCGGGGACGGCCGCAGCCTTGGGGCTTGAGCCGCAAGCCGCGGCAATCAGTATCGTTAAGGCGATAAGTGCCGCCTGAGTGATGTTCTTTGCACGTTTCATGTTTGTTTCTCCATAAAAAACCAATAACGCTGTTCCTCTCTTTACAAAAAACCCTGCGGCGCGGAGGAACAAACTCGGTTGAGTGCGCCGCAGGGTAGGAGAAAATCCCTCTCTTATTCCGCGCCCCATTGGGCAAGGCCGTTTTGAAGTATCTGCTGCGCCATGCTGATGGTGATGTCGTACAGGGCGGAGTCTTTGGCGACACTGGTTGACAATGCCTCGGCTACCTGCCGGTTCATTTCCGCTTTGGGTATGGTGTACATGACATAGGCGGTGTACTCGTCGGTGTATACGTCTTTCTGGTCGGGGTCGTAGCGCCGGCGGAGGCTCCACCAGTCGGAATCCCGCTGGGCCCCGCTGTAGGACACGTTCACAATGGCGTTGATCACGTTGTCAATCTGCTGGTTATATTCGCCGGAACCCGCTCCCACTGCCGATGACGAGTTGGCCCCGCCTGATGACGAGGCCGAACCGGTTACCCTGGCCTGGTATTCGCTGGCAATGGTGGTGCGGAGCATGGCGCCGATACGCTGCTGTGC
>BOAU01000295.1 GCA_026002025.1 Spirochaetia bacterium
GCTGTGGATTCCTCACAATTTATCTATTTTACATTTTAAGGATTCCGATACATCATGAGAAAATTCCTTTTCAAGTTTGCAATACTGTTTCTATTGATTCTTGTAACTATGACTGCCATCGTATTGATTCCGGCTCCGGAGAATACTTATATGCAGGCGATGATTGATAAGCATCAACGGCTTGCAAATACGGTATCACCCCGTATCGTGCTTTTGGGCGGCTCAAATCTTGCCTTCGGTATCGACAGCAAAGCAATACAGGATGCCCTGAATATTCCGGTAGTGAACACAGGAATCCACGCCGGTATCGGCCTGGGCCGTATGCTTGATGATGCTGCGCCCTTTCTTCACACCGGTGATGTCGTCGTAATAGCCCCTGAATACTCACATTTCACAAGCGACTGGAATGGATCTTCTGCAGCGTATGAATTGATTTTTGATACACACCGCTATCCACTTTTGATGCATCCGCCGCTTTACGGGCCGCCTGTGGGTTTCCCTGTTTATGCCAAAAATAAATTACTCTCCCTGATTCCCCGTCCGCCTAATCCCCTTGTCTATACGCGGGATGGCTTTAACGAATACGGCGATTATGTAAAACATCTTGAACAAGAAAACCAGCCCTTCATTCCGAAAGAGTCAATTGGGGAAATCAATACACAATATCTTACATCATTTTTCAAACTTGTAGACTATTTGACCGGTCAAGGCATACGGGTAATTATTACCTATCCCAGCTATGAAGAAATCTCTTTCCAAAATTCGACAGAGACAATACACAAAATAGACGCAGCTTTAAGGGGAAAAGAAAACATAACAGTTATCTCGTCTCCGGATAACTATTGTTTTCCTGCGGATTATTTTTTCGATACAGTTTATCATCTCAACGCTAAAGGCCGGGAAATACGGACCACCCGGCTGATACAGGACCTTAAACGGCAGCTTGGGCAATAGATTGACGTGTCACCCAACGCCGCCGTGCAGCTAAAGCCCAAACCATACTTG
>BOAU01000296.1 GCA_026002025.1 Spirochaetia bacterium
TAAGTTTTAAGAGCAGAGGATAGAACCGGTAATAAAGTTCCCGGCGGACCTCGGCAAAACCGGCAAGGGCCGTGCGGATTAATTCCTGGTACTTCGCCTTACCCTCAACAGGATTTTCGATGTACAGTACTTTATATAAAAGTTTGAAGGCCCCTTTGACATGAATTTCCAAATTCATCTGCTCAAGGATAAACAGGGGCCGATATATCTGGCGGAGCAGCTCGGCGCATTCAGAAACCTGCACCTGCCGGGGATGGGTCTGGAGCCTCGCGATTTCGGAGGCGATTTTTTCAATATCCCAGCGGCGGATCGTATCGAGTATGGAATACGCAAAGGGGGAGAGCCTTTTTAACTTTTCTTCCCGCTTCAGATTATTGCGGGGAAAAAGGCTCCGGGCAGAAGCCACCAAACGCTCAAGCTGTTTATAATAGTCGCTGAGCAGCGTTGTGACAAAATAGGAATTCACCGGATCAGGGGCATCGCCGAAGAATGAAAATATTGAGACCGCCGCCTGCATGGGGGATTTGATATTGAATTCCGGCTCCGCGCAGAGACGGTCCATTTTGATCCGTTCAAACCAGGACACCTTAAGCGGAGTCAGAAGATCGCCGGCTGAGCCCGGAGTTTTTTTCGGCGCATCCTTTTCATCACCAGCCAATTCCAGACGGCGCATGGGCTGGCTTCGGGACGGGCTTTGCCGGATGTCCTGGGATGCCCGTGTGCCGGTGCGATTAATGCGGCCGCCGCTGCCCCGACCCGCAGCCTCCCCCGGTAAAGCCGTTGACCCGGAACGGCGGCGGGAAGGGGCCCCGGAGGGCTCCGCCTGCCGTTCCACGCCGACTTCGCCGCCAAACATATCGGCCAGCCGCTTGGCCTCGCCGGCATCGGTAACCCCCAGTTTTCCCCTGAGCCGGTCAAGTTCGCCGGGGGCGTATATCGCTTTTTCCTTTTTCGCCATTTCCTGTTTATACCCGGAGATACAGTTTTTCCCCGGTTCCCCC
>BOAU01000297.1 GCA_026002025.1 Spirochaetia bacterium
AGCCATTCGTCCTCAATGTGTTCCTGCAATCTCCCAAACCGCCTGCTCCCCTCCCATTGCTCCATAGGCCCCTTGTTCAGGATAGCTCATTTTCGCTTCTTTTTTCTTAAGTTTATGATGTTGTGCCTGACACCAATTTTGCCTAATGTCCTTTCCTTGGCATAACACTGTATATGGGGTATTCGGTGGCGCCGGATACCCCATTTGGCTTGGGCGGGCATAGAGGGATGGGGTTTCCTAAACCCGATTAGCATATTTTTGAGCATAGGAATCCAAAATATCGTTAATCATCGTCTGATATTTAACGCATAGGTGACAGGCGCCTGAAATGGGCTTTATGGACGTTTACTTAAATCCGTGAATCTTCTTGTTCTGAAAAATCGATAGGTGAATGTGCAGATGGCAACCGAAAGGACAGTACTGTTTTTCCCTGATCATTAGACAAGGCAAAATCGCCAAGTGCAATAATATTCATACCGATAATAATTTCAAATTCCCCGGAGGGAATTATTTCCGCTGCCACCACGTTTTTTGCCTTTGTATTATGCGGTCAGCCTTATAAGTTATGGCTAATGTGTCCATGCAGGAACCACCCTATAATCAATATCAGTGACGGACATATCCGGTTCACCTATGGGCCTGCACTTCCGTACTGCGAATGTACCTGCTTCGATATGTTCCCGCGCCATCTCATTGAGGGCTTCCATTAATTTTTTATAATATCCCAAAACAGTATTGCCTTGAATAACTACATAATCGCCAAGATGATCCTTTATAATTTCTTCCTGATGGGCCTTATAAAAGAAATACTCGTCCATGAGCATAAACACCTCTTACTTAAGAAATACCCACAAGGGCATTTTTTGCAATAGAGCTGTCCGTACTCACTACATATAGGACACAGCGGCCCGATGGGGAATGGATACCCCCAGCATGGCGGAAAACTCCGACGGTGTCAAGAAATCCAAAGACTGATGGGGCCGGTAGAAATGGTATTTAT